>CAZDEC010000132.1:0-6054 GCA_964504295.1 uncultured Thioalkalispiraceae bacterium | reverse complement strand
AATCGTCAGTACATTATTATAAATCTCCGTGTTATGGGTGGAATTGTGCCCAAGATACTCGGCGATAATCTTTAATGGACACCCATGCAGCAACAGGTGAATAGCAAACGAATGGCGAAAGGTATGACAACTAATCGAAAAAGGTGCCCGCCCCGCGCCAGCTCGATCAACTAGTGTATGAATATGACGATTCACCGTCTGGCGTGTCATTGAGAAAATCCTCTGCGTTGGCTTAAAGCCACCGGCATAAAGATAACTTTGAATGCGATCTTGTAAGCTGTAATCCTTGATGGGTACACAACGTTTGGGTGAGCGCTGCAGTGAAGCATTTGTCGGCCGTCCCGGGTGTTGTTTTAGCATTTTTAAGATAACGTTGAAGTCATAACCATTATTAATAAAACTACTCGGCGTGAGAGCCAGCACTTCCGAGATGCGTCCGCCGGTGGTCCACATCAGGTCGATAATCAAGCGATAAGTCGGGTGTTTTTCAGCATCAAGCAACTGTAATACTTCCGGTTTAAGCAAATATGGCGGCATGGCATCGATGGTTTTGAGCACCAGTGGCCGCATGGTCAACAGGCGATCCCAATCGATGACCACAGATTGAATGGGAAACGCGACCGCCGGTGTTTCAGCCGGGTGAAAGAGACGACCAGCGCGTGTTTGATGAAATCCGGGTTCAGTAAAATATTTTTGTTCCATTTCCCTAGTACCTTTTGGTTCATTCGAGAAACAATTATGCTAATCCCTATTCTGTACAAGCGCAATAACTTATTGTTTATCTGCAACTTTTCATAATCTCATATTCGTATTTCTTACAAATTATATGCGAGGTTTTCTAGTGATATGCAAGGTTTTCGAAAATGAAATTCGAAAAACCTGCAAATGCATAATGCACCAAAATATATATAAATGGTGCATTATCCATTCTATTAAAAACAGGCTCGATGCTTATACTTGAGCATTCCCGTTTCGTTTTGATGGAGTCCGACTATGCCTGTTTCCACAGCACTGACAGACCCGCTCACCCTCGAGGCACTGGCACAGGTGTCCGCCGAGACCCTTGTACCCAACCAACAACCGACCCCTCGCGGTTTACTCCAGAAAACCGATTGCTACCAGCAGCGCTTTATCAAATACCCTGACATCGCCGTTTGCCATTCCTATGCCGAATTCATCCACCTTCTCTACCTGGAGATGGACGCTGATGTCACAGCCTTTGTACCGCAACCGTTTAAATTGAGCGTACGGGGTTATCGTCGCCTCTATATCCCAGACTGTTATGTGGTGCGCAAAGGCCAACCGCAAGTTATAGAAATTAAAGCGGAGGGCGGTTTTGATCAAGCCTTCAATCATCAGGTTGCGGCGTTTCTGCAGTGGCATGATATGCCCTTCAGCGTCATCAGTAACGAAGCCATCTTGGCCTATGAACAAACCGCCCTCAACTGGTTGCCGATTATCCAGTTGCTAGTTTGCGCACAACGGATGGGAGTGGACACCCAAGCACAGGAGTATCGCCTGCTGGAAAAAATGCTGGGCGCTGAGCACCTTCACGTTGAAGAGCTGCTTAACCCCGGCTTACGTGAGGAGCAGTGGTTAGACGAGGTTGCGTTAAACCGCCTGATTTACACCCACAAACTCCAAGTGGACTTGCGTCATGAGCCGCTTAACTGGGGCAGTGAGGTACGGGTATGAATCTCAACTGGCGGCAACGTCTTGACCTGCAACCCGAATGGCAAGATATCACCCACTGGCCGTATGTGGATCCCGCGAGCTTACCAATAGAGTCACGAAAAAACTTTCACCGAAATCTGGAGATCATCGCACGTGTCCTAAAGGGTGAACCGATGAACAAGATTGCCCATTATTTTAAAGTGTCTGCCAACTCACTCACCCGACTGCTCAATCGCTGCCTCGAAGGCCCCCAAGAAGAAATACCTCCCCTCAGTCGTGGCTTGATTCCTTACGCTCGTGTAAATAACAGTCAACGTAAAAAGGCCCTGGGGACACTGCATGTATCATCGGGGTCCGCACATGCATTCAAGCACCTACTGGCCACTGTACCAGGCCTGCGGCAATACCTGGAAAAAATAATAAAAGGTGCAGTAAAACAGTCACGACGAGGACAGAACATCAAACCCAAAGCGTTTCATGCGGCCTTCATACGCTATCTTAAAGGTAATCATTGGCCACAAGACACCTACCCCTTTTCCGTGCACTCACGCGGTTACGAAACCCTTCGAACCTACCTCAAGCTACAGATCGTTGCACTGAATATGCCGAAGCAATCATCCCGGGTCATTGTTACGACATTGATGACCACGCGTTATTGTCAGGAAGTGCAAATTGATGAATACACGGTCGACTGTCATGGCGCGGTTGTTATCGAAATGAACCACGATTTTATTCCACAACGGCTAGCTCGAATTCATTTACTCACCGCACGCGATACTGGAACCGGTAATGTACTGGGTTACGTTTTCTCGTTATCGCCCGCGCCGACGGCCGAGGATATGCTGGCCTTGCTCGGCGAACTGGTGAGCCCCTGGCAACCGATGGAACTAACTACACCGGGTCTACATTATCCGCCCGGTGGCTGTTTACCCACAGCACTGGGTGAAGGTTATCAACGGTTGATGATCGGCATTATTCGATTAGACAACGCCTTAGCCCACTTGGCGCTGTCTGCGCGCCACTTTGTTTGCAATGTACTTGGTTCAACCTTGAACCTGGGACTCATTAAATACCCGCAAGGACGCCATGTGATTGAACAGGCCTTTGCCAAATTGAATGTCGATCTTCACCGACTCCCCTCCACCACCGGTTCGCATCCGCATACGGAGATCAGAGAACCCGCACGGCATCAAAAAAAAGCACCCGTAATCAGTCTGCGTAGCCTGGAAGAAATCATCAGTGTGTTATACGTTGAACACAATATTCGTCCACTGAGTAACCTTGGCGGTAGCAGTCCACTGGCCACTGCGCAATATCAAATGACCCAGCATCTATTGCCCATGCGACCCCGTTATGCCGAGGGCACACTGAATCCTCTGGTGACGGTTGAAACGGCCGTTATAAGGCAAAATAAAGACCATCAACCGCATATTCATTTCAAAGGTACACGTTATAAAGGTGACGGTATCTGTGAAGCGGATCTCATTAATAAACAGGTTAGCATCCGCATTAACCGAGAGGATATTCGCCAACTTGAAGTGACAACACGTGATGGTCAGAGCTTAGGAAGTGTACTGGCCCCCAAATCATGGCAACGTTTTAAACACGGCATGACCACACGAAAATACATTAATCGATTGATTCGCAACAACCTGATTACGCGCGAAGATCCACTGGGAGGGTATTTTGACTACATGCTAAGCCACCGCTCGCTCCCCTCAAAAGCCCTGGAAATGGTCCGCGTTTCACGCGAGTTTAGCCAAACAGACATCATTAAACCGAAAGAGGACCTTGATAACCAGTCACAGTTAACAGTAGCGAATGCGGCTTCACAACAAAAGATACTGAAAAAAATACCGAGCTGGCATCCCGGCATGGTCACTGACAGGAGATAGCGAATGACACATGCAACGATAAAACGCCTGGATAGCGCCAGTGATTTTTTTATCATGACACCGATGATCAAACGCGTTGAAGACACCTTGAAGCAGTGGACCTGGTGCGGCCTGACCGGGGGAGTCTTCGTGGGGGATTCTCGCAACGGAAAAAGTAAGGCAATAAAAAGTCTGTCCAACACCATCACATCACGCAACGGCGAGAAGATTCCCGTCTTTCGCATCTCCATCGGCGATCGAGATATCAAAACGATCCGTTCGGTTTTTTACCGTATCGCACATACTCTCGGCCATAAGGTAAAAAAAAGCGATAGCGCCGATGATTTGGCACTCATCGTTAACATTCATCTGTCTGATGCCTCCACCACCAATAATACGCGGCAAGTGATCTTGATCATTGATGAGGCCCAAAAACTCACAATTGCACAACTCTCTGCCTTTGCCGAAATTTATAATGATTTAGCTGAAATAGAAGTGAATTGTGCGATTTATTTTATCGCCGATGAAAACGAATTTCCGCGACTTGCGAAGCAGTTATTAAAAGGTAAAAACAAGTATCTCAGAGAACGCTTTTTTAACCATGTCTACCGCTTTTATGGTTTGCAAAGTGTTGAGGACGTCAGGGCATGTCTGGCGGGTTATGATCATTTTGTTATCAATGAGGACAATGGCTGCAGCGCAACTGAATATTACTGCTCTGATTTATATCAGTCAGGGTGGCGGCTGGCGGATATCGCAGAACCCTTGTGGCAGATTTACTATGAAGAATACAAGATACCACTCAATCACACCTCATGGAACATGGATCAATTTGTCCGTACAACCAACACCTTATTGATGGACTACCTGCCAAGGTATCAGGATCAGCTAAATCAGGATATAACGCAAGGCATTATCATACGCAGTCTGGAGGCGGCAAACATTAAACCGTCCATAGAGAAATTTGTCGCATCATGCTGAATCTGGGACTGGTTTTACAACGACCTCATGAAAGCGAATACAACGCCTATAGGCGATTTTTAGTGGCCAATGGTAAACGCTCATTACACAGTATCCGTAAAGAAATCATCGCCATGTGTACCGATATCATTGGTGAACCTCATCGGTACAGCACAATACAGTTGTCGCAATTAATTCAGTTGCATCCAAATCTTCGCCAGTTTCCATTGGAAAACATAACGCAATCAAGAACAAAACGTCATTATAACTATCTTAAGAATTGCCCAGAATGCGCACGGAGTTGTTATCACAGTGATTTATATCAATTGCCCTGGCTAACCCAGTGCCCGATACACGATCAGCCTTTGTCCACTGTATGCCCGACGTGCAAAAATCTATGGCCAAGCATTGGCAAACTACCCAGAATAAGATGCAAAACGTGTGGTTCAAAATTATTGTGGAAGGATTTAAGCAAAGCGGCTGCATTTAAAATGCAGGGTTCAGATAAAACCAAACTATCTGCTTTATCTCATTGCCTACAAGAATACCGTGATCTTGAAAAAGGCGCCATCATCAAGCCAAATGTTAACGATCATGTGTTGTATTGCCATCAAACCATTAGCATTCAACATGACCACTTTCCTTCTATGATGGCAGCACACACTCCCGCATTGAGTACTACTTTAGATGAGTTAGGCGTTAAAAAATATCCAGTTAATAAACTCACTTACAGAATCAGAAAAAGATTATGTGATACACACAAGTACCATGACTTAAGACTCGATAGTAAATTGGCTATAGACATTCGAAAGCAAGTCATACAGGATGTTCGACAGGCAATTAAAGATCGATTCGGTATAGAAGATTTAACACTACCGGATGCCTGTCTTTTTCATGAGTCGCTTTGCCTTCAAAATACGCCATATTTAATTATCACCGCTTTTTATATTTGGGATGAATTTATAAATGGTGAAGGAATCAGCTTTAGCAATTTTTTTGAAGACAATATTCTATATCTACCCAGTTTAATGGATACGTTAGTATTTTATAAATCGGAACCAACCAGTCTGAGCTTAATGCTTGAGGAATTTGAGGAGTACACTATCCCTCAAACCATGCAAGCAATGATCTACAAAATAGACCTTTGGCAAACTTTTTACTGCATCTTACGTTATCTTGATGCATTCAAATATGCTGTTGATAATGGTCTTGACTGGCACGAGTTTCATGCATTAGTTCCCAAATCAATCTATCTATCCCGTGAACATGGGCAAAAATTCGGTATTATCCGAGTGACTAAATATAAAATCATACTGGTTCTATCGAAAGAATGTACGAATATTACTTTAATGGATTTTAACCCCATCAGTGAAACTGCTTATCAGTTAGAACTATTCAGAGAATAAAATATACATTGCTAGCCAATCTTTTCATATGCAAAAGCATTACGAATTTCCCTGTTAAAAAACGAACCATATGATGAAGCACTCATAAGCTCCTCATACAAGAAGATTGGAATATTTCTATACTCATAAATAGATCCATT
>CAZDEC010000131.1:0-6109 GCA_964504295.1 uncultured Thioalkalispiraceae bacterium | reverse complement strand
TTTGAAACAGGTTATAAACACTTTTTTCAAGTGAATCAGGATCTTCCTTAAAATAAGACGTTAACGAACCATGAGGATCCAGATCAATTAATAAGCAACGCATACCACGTTTAACCAGATGACCAGCAAGTGATACAACGGTTGTCGTTTTTGCGACGCCACCTTTCTGATTTGCAACTGCCCAAACTTTCAAAATATCACCAATGACTTTATTTTTTGCCTTCAATTGCAACCATACGACGCGCATTTTTATCTGCTAATATAACAACCGCAACACGCCGGTTTGTTTGCCGCCCCTGATATGTTTTGTTACTGACTTTCGGCCGATACTGGCCATAACCAATTGCCGTTAAACGTGACGGTTTTACACCCCGCCGACTCAATGCACGCACTAAACTGGCAGAACGCGCAGCAGATAACTCCCAGTTTGTAGGATAAATTTCATTCCGAATAGGAATATTATCGGTATGCCCTTCCACATCAATCTGGTTAGGTAACGGTGCAAGTATCTTTGCCAATTTAGCAATAACACCCCTGGACTCAGACTCTAAATCTGCACTGCCAATATCAAACAACAAACTATTATTTAACTCTACTTCTACCCAAAGTTTATTCTGGTTAACATTAACCAGGCCTTTTTTTATCAGCGGTTTTAAAGAGTCAGTCACTCTGTCCGCAATAATTGCCATTTCTTTATTTTCCAGGTCCTGTTTTTTCTGAAGAAGCTCAATGGGTTTTATTTTTTGCAGAACCTTGTCTTCTTTTATAATTGTTTTAGGTTCTTTACCTATTTGAATAGGTTCAATAGATTTAGGAGGCGTTTTAAATGCAGCGACCATCGTGTCGGATAAAACCCGATACTTGCCTTCATTAATAGACGACATTGAATACATCACAACAAAAAAAGCAAACAGCAGCGTAATAAAGTCGGCATAAGAGACTAACCAACGATCCAGATTTTCTTCCTCATACTGTTTTTTTCTACGTCGCATAACATGTGTCGCCACTACTCACAAAAGATAACCTAATAATTTGGTTTCAATATTTCGGGGGTTATCTCCCTCTGCAATTGAAACCATACCTTCCACAATCATGTCTCGGTACTGAACCTGTTCGGCAACCAGTGCTTTTAATTTATTGGCTACCGGTATAAACAACAAATTTGCTGCGGCAACACCGTAAATTGTTGCCACAAAAGCAACGGCTATACCACTGCCCAGCTTGCTTGGATCTGATAAATTTCCCATAACCTGAATCAAGCCTAATACTGCACCAATAATGCCAATGGTTGGGCTATAGCCCCCCATGCTTTCAAAGATTTTTGCCGCCTGCATATCGAACCGTTCTTTTGTTTCAATCTCAACATCTAAAATAGTGCGAATATTCTCGGGTTCACTGCCATCAATAAGCAACTGCAAACCTTTTCGTGCGAATAAGTTTTGTTCTCGCTCTTCAATATTTTCCAGCCCTAACAGACCTTCTTTACGTGCAATATTGCTCCAGGAAACAATTTTGTCGATGGTTTTTTCTATCTGGTACTTTGGTGCAACAAAAATCCAGGTTGACATACGTACTGAGCGCATAAAAACAGCAAAAGGCGATTGCAGCATAACGGCACCGAGCGTACCACCCAACACAATAAGCATAGCTGGGCCATTAACTAAAGTGGAAATCGTACCGCCTTCCAGATACTGGCCTAGCAGAATGGCGCTGATGCCAACAATTAATCCAAATATGCTTAAAAAATCCATCTCTACACTCGCTTGGCGATACTGGCACCCACTTTACCAATGTCTATCGTTTTTTCTGCAATGCCTGCATCCACTACCGCTGCAGGCATACCATAAACAACACAACTGTTTTCATCCTGGGCCCATACAATTGAACCAGATTGATGCAATAACGTTGCACCTTTACAACCATCCGCTCCCATTCCCGTTAAAATAACGGCTAAGGTATTCGCTGGTACAACTTTGTTAATCGATGCATAAGTAACATCAACTGAAGGCTTGTAAGTTTGATTCGGTATTTCATCAACAACTCTTATTGTTAACTGACCAGCAACTTTTTCCACAATCATTTGCTTGCCACCCGGAGCAATATACGCCACACCAGCTTTTAATTTATCACCTGATTCAGCTTCTTTTACATGTATCTTGCATTGCTGATCCAGACGTTCAGAAAAAGCACCTGTAAAACTCCCTGGCATATGCTGAATAACAACAATAGGCACTGGAAAATCCACTGGTAATTCTACAAGTACTTTCTGTAATGCAACGGGCCCACCTGTGGATGTGCCAATCGCAACCAGTTTAATTTTTGTTGACAGGTTTTCTTTTACAGTTACTCGTAAAGGGGGGGCTACTGTACTTTCACCTGATTGCTGACTGTCAGTAGTGGCAGTTCGACTGGTTGCAGAAGGTGCAACCGAACTCTTGCTAACAGCAGAACGACCGCGCCCTAAATCTTTAACCCGCTGGCAGAGCAACTTCTTTGCTTCTTCCTTATCTTTTGAAATGTCTTCAAAACGTTTAGGAAGAAAATCAACAGCACCCGCGTCCAATGCATCTAAAGTCGACTTGGCACCTTCAGTTGTTAATGAAGAAAACATAATGATCGACGTGGGTGTCGCCCGCATTATTTTTCGTGTTGCAGTGATACCATCCATGATGGGCATTTCAATGTCCATTGTTACAACATCTGGCTTTAAATTTTTAACAGCTTCAATCGCCTGCTCACCATTTTCAGCAAGACCAACAACTTCAAGCATTGGATCAGACTCAAGTATTTCCTTTACGCGGCGTCTAAAAAAACCTGAATCATCAACGACTAAAACACGAATTGCCATTTAGTATCCTCACCACTTATATATCCATAAACCTGACTAAAAAGATTGGCAGTATTACTTGTAAAGCAAGTAACTTGCACAATAACGAGCCTTTATACATAGCGTTTCATTAAACCTGGCACATCAAGAATAATAGCAATACCACCATCACCGGTTATTGTTGCACCTGCAAGACCAGAGAGCCCTTGTAAAAGGGCACCCAATGGTTTGATAACAACCTCTTCCTGGCCAATTAATTCATCAACCAGGAAACAAACTTTTTGTGTACCAATCGACACAACAACAACATGACCGTCTTTTGGAAGCTCAGCACCCATTTCACCTTTTACCAACCAACGTTTCAAATAGAATAAAGGTAATGTTCTTTCTCTAACAATGGTGACAAGTTGCCCATCCATAATATTTGTTTTTGTAAGGTCAAGGTGAAAAATTTCATTTACATTAACTAGAGGCAAAGCAAACATCTGCTCACCCAACCTGACCATTAAGGTCGACATGATTGCCAAAGTAAGCGGTACTTTAATTTCAATACGGCTACCTTTACCCCATTTAGAATGCACTTCAACCGAGCCGTTAAGCTGGGTGATACTGGTTTTAACAACATCCATTCCAACACCACGACCGGAAATATCGGAAATTTCTTTCTTTGTTGAAAAACCGGGCTCAAAAATTAAATTATAGGCTTCATGATCATCGATTCGAGCTGCCGCATCCTTATCAAACATGCCACGTTCCACTGCAATATTTCGCAGCACATCAGCATCCATACCCTTACCATCATCTTCAATCGATAATAAAATGTGATCGCCTTCCTGCGAGGCAGATAAAATAACCGAACCCTGCCTGTCTTTACCCGCTGCAACCCGATCATCTGGCATTTCAATACCATGATCGACCGAGTTGCGAACAAGATGCACCAGTGGATCAGCCAGAGCTTCAACCAGATTTTTATCCAGATCAGTATCTTCACCCATCATTTCCAGACGGATTTCTTTTTTCAGACTACGAGCTAAATCCCTGACTACACGTGGGAAACGCCCAAATACTTTTTTAATCGGTTGCATTCGGGTTTTCATTACAGATAATTGCAGATCCGCTGTCACTAAATCCAGATTTGCAACCGCTTTCGACATTTCTTCGCCACCAATCATCGAACCTAATCGCGTTAATCGATTACGCACAAGCACCAGTTCACCTACCATATTCATAATTTCATCAAGTCGGGCAGTATCGACTCGAACCGATGTTTCAACTGGCTGTTTGGTATCTTTTGCTGCAGCAGGTTTGGGTTTGTCTGCTGCTTTTGGCTTATCTGCCGACTTCGGCTTTGCTGCAGGTTTGGGAGTAGCTGATTCTTTTACTACCTCTTTTTTAGCTGTTGCTGTTGCTTCTGCTTTAGGTGTAGCCGCCGGTTTCTCAGATGATGTATCCGCCGAACTCTTTTCTGTAACTTTTGTAGTATCAATTTTACCGGCACCATGTAAGTCATCCAGTAGTGATTCAAATTCATCATCACTGATCTCATCATTCATGGGCTTCATAGAATCACTGACAACATCTTCTTCTTTGCTTTCGGCTACCACATCGGGTGTTGTTTCTGAATCCTCAATATTGGAGGTACTAATTGAACCTGCGCCATGTATTTGATCCAGTAATGCTTCAAATTCTTCTTCACTAATTTCATCCGAATCCGCACTGCTGGTATCATCATCCATACCAAACAAATCCTCGTCATCTTCATTAGAGGAATCTTCTGTCTCAGATGCGGGTGTTTCTTTTCCATCCAGTGCATCGAGTAAAACATTAAACTCGTCATCAGTAATATCTTCACCACCACCAACGAGAGCAGCACCACTTTGTTCATCACTGGGCTGAGCACTTTCTGCTGCGGGTTCTTCCGCAACTTGCTCAGGTTCAGGTGCCGCTTCACCTTTAATAATCGCGTCTAATGCCGCAAGTAGCTCAGGATCAACTTCTTCTGTATCACTGCCTGAACGTAATGCATCAAACTGGTCATTAAGAACATCAAGCACCGGTAAAATTGTATCCATTAAACGGGTATTAATGGCTCGCTCACCATTGCGAACCATGTTAAAAACATCTTCAGCCCGATGGCAAACCGCAACCATAGGTTCAATCGCTAAAAACCCTGCACCACCTTTGATGGTATGAAAGCCTCGAAATATTGAATTCAATAATTCCATATCATCAGGTGAGTTCTCAAGCTCAACAAGCTCTTCATTTAGCCGCTCGAGAATTTCACCTGCTTCAATTAAAAAATCTTCTAGTAGTTCATCATCCACGACTGCCGTCCTTAAAATCCTAAACTTGAAAGTAAATCATCAACTTCATCCTGGCCAGATACTGTACTTGACTGTTCCAGCCCAGGAACAACTGGCCCATCAAGTTTTTCACTATCTTCAGTTTTGTTACTTTTGTTCGGCCTGGAGCCCGCCAGTTGAATAATATTAACCATGCTTGTTTCAACTTCTTCGACCAGGGAAATCACTCTCTTTATAATCTGACTGGTTAAGTCCTGAAAACCTTGCGCCATTAATACCTTATTTAAATGTTCATTAATTTTTTTCGCACTGTTTGAATTTATTTCAAAATAACTTTTTAATTCCTTACTTAATTTTTTAAATTCATCAACATTAAGTTCTCTATTTGAAAACCGCTGCCATTCATTTTCTACACTGCATGTTGCATTTAAAACCTGTTCACATAGCGGCATAGATTCTTCAACAGCAGTCAATGTGTTATTCGCCGCTTCATCTGTCATGGTAATAACATGTGCCAAACGCTGCCGTGCGTCTGGAATTTCATCTTCTGCAATGTCTGCCAAACGATCATCCAGCCCAAAAGTATTGATTGAATCATGTAGTTCACGGGTTAATTTACCAATTTCCTGGTATAACTCGCTTTCACGCATCTCAGCCAATTCATCAAAATAATCCTGTGATTTTTCAAGATCACCTGCTTCCATACTCGCTAAAAGATTTTTAACTTTTGCGATATTCTCAGTGGATAGCAAATTATGTTGTTGCTCCATACCACAACCCCTAACCGTCTATGCGTTCAAAAATCTTATCGAGTTTTTCTTTTAGTGTTTGCGCGGTAAACGGCTTTACAATGTAACCATTGACACCCGCCTGAGCCGCTTCAACAATTTGCTCACGCTTTTGCTCTGCCGTTACCATTAATACCGGCATCGACGATAATTTTTCATCGGCACGCACATGCTTTAACAAGTCGATGCCC
>CAZDEC010000130.1:0-6147 GCA_964504295.1 uncultured Thioalkalispiraceae bacterium | reverse complement strand
ATTGCTCTGGATGAGTTTATATAAACTTCAAGTACGCTGATCGTTTTGCGCTTACGTTCCTTGTAAAGCTCCAAATAGACCTTTACACCGATCATCGGCCATCCTAATCTGAATTGCACCTTTACACTTATACATTTAATTAGGAGTTACAAATGTCAACATTTGGCTATATTCGAGTCTCAACTAAAATGCAATCCGAAGATGGATTAAGTATTGATAGTCAACAACGGCAAATTGAAGGCTACGCAATGATGAAAGGTTTAATATTAGATGAAATTTTTATTGAACGAGCAGTATCAGGAAGTAAGCCATTTAATACTAGACCAGAGGGAAAGCGTCTCACATCAATCCTAAGATCGGGTGACAGTGTTATATGTGCGAAGCTGGATAGAATGTTTAGAAACGCAAAAGACGCTTTAACAGTATCTGACGATCTTAAAAAACGTAATGTAAACCTACACTTATTAGATCTTGGTGGTGATGTTACAAATAATGGAGTTAGCAAAATGTTTTTTACAATTGTTGCTGCCTTTGCCGAATTTGAACGGGATAGAATTGCCGAACGAATAACAGATGTCAAAAATAATGAAAAGGAGAAGGGGCGTTTCTTAGGAGGAAGTCGGCCTTTTGGTTATCAAGTGAATGAACTTGGTGATTTGATCGATGATGAACTTGAACAGATAACAATAAATAAAGTTATTAGTCTCAGGCAACAGGGTAAAAGCTTGCGATCAATCGCCGAAGACGTTTCAAATGAAGTTACTACAGTAAGTCATATGACAGTAAAGAAAATTATCCAACTATATAAAGGAATTTAGGTTGATATAGCTTATAAACGGGTAAAAGTTTTTTGATCGATTTTTGTTGCTTTGTCATTCCAATATTTACCGTCATAAAGTCGAACAGTCATTGATTTTATATTACCACTATAAATATTGTCGGTTATTTTCTTCAGTTCATTATAGTTGCCTTTATGGCCGAAAGTATTGTAGCGAACTTTAACGCAGGGTCCTTTTTTGTCGAAATTATTAAATGGTGTATACCCGTGTGATATTGATTTACCATTTTTTAAAACAATATCAAAATCAAAGCTATCTCCGTAACCTAGTTTTTTGTAGTTAGTAAAACAAATATCAAAATATGGAATATTTTTTTTGTAAAAAGTAGGCTTATAAATTTCCACCCCTTCATAATCACTGAAACAAGAAGTTAGTAAGATGGTTACAGCAATTATATAGATTTTTTTAAACATGCTTTTTCAACGGTAATGTATGTTGTTTTGATCTTACACTAAAATTCCTGTTGATGGGTTGCTAACCAAGAATCGACATATTGTTCCCTATGAAGTGTTATGTTCGTCTAGCGCGAATTTCTTTTATCCTATTTACGACAGATATTCGCCATGTTTCTAGTTCTTCAATATCAGTAAGAAGTTCATCTGGATGAGGTGTAGGTAAATGAGCTCCAAGAGCAGGATCGTGAGCAAACTTTGAACTTTTTGTCATACCTGCATCGATCACTTTGTAATCTTCATCTTCAACCACTACACAGCTAAGTTTTTGCGTAGATATTCCTTCGCCGAATCGTGTGACAGTTCCTTGAAATAGCACTTCTTCTACTGAACGCTCCCATGCAAGTCGTAAATGGTAGTATGCTTCTTGTGTTGCTTTTTTTGCTTTATCTTCATCTCCTGCATCATGGGCAGATTTAATTGTCTGTTGCATATTCCTAAGAAATTTTACTCGCTTGGTTGTAGTCATGGCATCAAATGGTAAATTATCAGTTTGCACTCCGAACCCTTCAGGAGTTTTGCGAATATATTGAGGTGATAGTTCCATACCAGCGGAGTTTGCTTCTTGTTGAAGTATGCATAGAAAATAGATAT
The DNA here is from genome assembly GCA_964504295.1 of uncultured Thioalkalispiraceae bacterium. GTDB lineage: Bacteria > Pseudomonadota > Gammaproteobacteria > UBA6429 > Thiohalophilaceae > SZUA-37. The sequence goes on along the minus strand of CAZDEC010000130.1, from coordinate 4,262 downwards.
CGTGAGTTAATATAATAACTTGGCGTTGTTTAGCTTCTTCGGTTAGTCGCTTTGCAACTGACCAGCGGCGGCGGTGATCAAGAGAGGATACTGGATCATCGAAAATTATCCCTCCTTTACCTTTACCTAGATTCACTTCAGCGAGGAACGAAGCGATTGCAATGGCTCGTTGCTCACCTTCGCTGAGAATATCCTTGGCAGGAGTATTCATTTGAGTTTCTAAAACTAATTTAAACCGTGTTTTACCTTTAGTTGATTCAGGTTTCATTACAACTTTTAACTCATGCACATTGAGCTTCTTTAGCTCACTATTGAGAGCATCTACGACTTCTTGTGTGGCCATAGTTTTGGAAAGTTCAGTAGATTTTCGAGAGATTGCTGATGATGCTGTTGATTTACCACAGGCAATTAATTTTTTAATTAATTGATATTTTATTATGGCATCTAAAACAAGATCTTTTAATTCGGAGAGCTTTAGTCGAGCATCAAGTTCATTTTTCTCTATAATTAATTGCGCTTTAGCCTTTTCATCCATTGAACTATCAAGAGCCTTAGCTTCAGCTAAAAGCTGTTCCTTAATTTTATTCAAAGCAATACAGGGATCTAATGGTAATGAAGGGATCGATTCCCAATTATTCTCAGGTTTTGATGCTTCAAGAATATCTGATTTCCTATTAGTTAATAATTTTTGAAACTCTAAACAATCATCAACTAATTTTTTATCCACATCTGCAAGTTCTTTTATCAATGCATCATCGATTAAAAGATTAAGGTCAGCTTGATTAATTTTTTTGTAAGCTTCCACTGCTAATTTTCTTGCAGCCTTTTCAGCTTTCTCAGCTGCTTGCTGGTAAAACACTTCGAATGCTTCGAGTCTTTCAGCTCCATCGGATTTAAGAACGTTTTGGCATAATGGGCAAGCAGAATTTGGACCCAATTGTGGGAAGGTTTTATCAGGATGGGATTCAATAGCATATTCTCTAGCTGCATCAAAAAGTGCTTTCCACGCATCATTTCCTGTGCCTGGTAGAAGACCGGGTGTTTCTTTAAATTCTTTTCCCGCAAGTATGGCCGCTTGTTTTGTAAGATCGGCTTTTTCAATAAGTGATTTAAGGTTCTGAATGTTATTGTCATCAACAAAATTTACAGCTGATATAATTCGAGTGGAGAGACCTCCAAAACGAGTAGCCATATTTTTGAGAATCTGAGCTTTTTGTTTAGGATCAGTTTCGGAAAGAGTTTTATTGAGAATTTCGAACCTTGTTTTGTCAGCCTCTGTGATTTGTGCAAGTGCTTTAATATCATCGGGATTTGTCATTGCCGAAAGTGAACTAAGAAGTATACCTACTTTTGTTTTCGTTGAGCTTAATGATGAGAAAAGGTCTACATTCGGTATATTCACAGCTTTTTCTTTAGTGGCCATAATCTGTAGTTTCTTACAGATATTCACTAGTCCTTCAAGAATATCAAGGCCATAAGGCACATATGCAAAGTCCCCTTGGTTATCAACGTAAGCGCGTGCACAATGTGAATCAAAGATAGAAATTGATGAAAGTTGCTCTGGTGATTCTTTATCTAGTATCCAATTAACTTCAATAGGTTGTCCATCAACAATAAGTTCAAAAGTGGCTTGAGGTAGACCTATTTTGCTAGACTCAATATGTGCATTGGGGTGTATTACCTCACGTTGGTCACGGGCACGACATGCTTTTTTGAATACTCGTGAATAACCTGATTTACCTGAACCGTTTTCGCCGTAAATTACACTTAGACCAGTCTGATTAATTGGAAGATGTTGATTTTCTGCTAGAGCGTTTACATTTTTAAGGTTTTTAATTGCAGTGAGCTGGGTAAATTGACCAGTAATTTGAGGAGCTGCTACTTGATTCTCTGAAAGTATTGTAGGAACTCTACCATTAGGGTCGGGAATATCGTGAGAAGATTTTAGTAATGCATAAATATCTTCATAATCTTGTGTGGAAAGAGCAGGTGTTAAGTAAAGTTTAGCAATTGCATCTTGTTGCCATTCAGGAAGGTCTTTTGACCACTTTATAATTTCTTGTAGAATTGTCATCAATGTTATTATTTTTGTTAGTAGCAAAATGCCACATAGTTTAAAAGTATAGTTCTCTAGTAGAGATAGTTATACGTTTGTTTAACAAATATTAAGAGTCAAGCGCTTAGTTGGGTGAAGCCGTTCTACTTAAACCGCTTGAATTAATAAGATCGACTTTTGGCTGTATGAAAGTTTACATACGTTGACGTTTGTAATGACCTAGCTAGATAAAATGTGTCATTTTTGTGCCAATTATTCATAATTTTGAGAAAAAAGTAGTATGTGGATTTGTTGCGAGCACTGTAAGCACTTGTTTTATCTATCTAATAAAATCGCCGGAATAGCTCAGTTGGTAGAGCAGCGCACTCGTAATGTCGGGGTTCAAGTCATCAATATCCACCATATTAAGCAATCCCTTTTCTAAAGTTATAACTTAAGGGCATGGTAAGTCCAAGTGTGCTCTAACCAGCTGAGCTACATAGCCATTTTTCAGTAACATTTTCCTATCTATAGCTATACTTGTTTTTGATGTTAGTAACTTATGTTAGACATTAAGAGGGAGATTGCTGTGCTTAAAGAAATCAATTCACTATATTAATATTCATTTTTACATGTGCTTTCGCATCACTATCTATTAGTTCTGTGACTAATTAACCAACCATAGAAACGTTTATAAAGTCATAGTTAAAACAATTAAAATAACTGATATATAAAATAAAAAATGGAAATAAATAAATTAAGAGAATTTCAATTAGATTTTGAAAAAAATAAAAAATCTATTCATTCTGATTTTAAGAAAATATCTAAGCTTAGAGAAATATTTACTAAAGATTATACTACTAAAATAATTTCTTCATTAAATATTGATGATTTCGTAATAGGGAAAGGGAAACCAACATTCTGTAATCGAATAGAAAATGAGTTAAATGGTTGGGGTAATATGCATGGTAGTCCGGCTAAAAAGTTTGGTATATATTATGGAGTTTCTGGCAAAGATAAAGAAAGAGAATATCGAATAGGAAAAGCATCGTTCGGCGCAACAATAGATGAAGCTTTTAATAGTGTTGTAGCGTGTATAATTGAATTAATAGAAAATGAAGATGATTATGAATTATTAAAAAGAAATTTTATCTCCCCTATGTTTAAGGGGAAAATATTATCTATATATCATCCTAAAAAATTTCTAAATATATTTTCTGCTGCACACTTAAATTACTTTATTAATATGCTTGCACTGGAAAATAGTTCTAAATCAGAGCTGGATAAACAAAAAATATTATTAGACTTTAAAAATAATGACTCTGTAATGAATCGTTGGAGTATCTTTGAATATAGTGAATTTTTATACTATACATTCGGAAGACCAAATAATGAAGTTAAAGATAATGACCTTTCAATTGAACTTGATGGATATAAATTAAAAGATTTCCCACCAATTGAAGATATAAATATTAAGTTTGTTGACTTGAAAACGGATGAATTTCCTAAGAGTGGTGGTAAAAAAAATAAAAAGTCAAAAAAAAATAATTATTCCGAACAATCAAAGAGATTTAAAATAATTGGAGATAGGGGGGAACAGATTGTCGTAGTAGCAGAACGTCAGTATTTGATAGATAATGGAAGAGCTGATCTATCGAAAAAAGTTGATCAGATTTCTAAAAGAGATGATACAGTTGGTTATGATATACAATCTTACGATAAAGATGGTAATGAGAAGTATATAGAAGTTAAATCAACATTAAGGCCAGTAGGGCTTATTAATATTTATATCTCTGGAAATGAGTTATTAATTGCAGAAAATAAAAATAATTATTATTTCTATATTGTTTATGATGTTGGTGATACTACACCTAGTATTTGGAAGATAAAAGGAACTGATTTTTTAAGTGATTCAAATATTGAAAAAAAACCTATTCTCTACAAAATAAAGCTCAAAGCGATATAAGAAATAATTTGGGGATAGTAGGGTTACCTATATTTTTCGATGAGAGTAGACAGTAAGCACCATCATTTATAAAAAATTAAAAAAATGAATTTAAATACATATACTGAAATTATAAACAAACGTTTTAAGTCAGGAATTTCGAGCGAACATACGTATCGAACAGATTTAGAAACTCTTATTCGTGCTCTTGTATCTGGCGTTGAAATAACGTAAGCGTCGGCTAAATCACACCTAGCAAGAATTATACTTTAGAAAAATTAA
>CAZDEC010000129.1:0-6417 GCA_964504295.1 uncultured Thioalkalispiraceae bacterium | reverse complement strand
ACAAGGGCGCGGCTTTGCAGTTGTTGCAGATGAAGTTCGCACCCTAGCAACACGTACCCATGAATCAACCGAAGAGATACAGCAGCAAATAGAAAAATTACAAAACGCTGCAACCGATGCCGTCAGCGTCATGCAAAATGGCAGCAGCATAGCCGAACATAGTATGGAGTCATCTAATCAGGCTGTTGCGGCCTTCGAAGCAATCAATGAGTCAATCACGAAAATTAACCAGACCAGCTTACAAATTTCGACGGCCTCGGAAGAACAAAATGCCGTAACTGAAAACATGGGGCAACGTGTTGAGAATATCAGCCAACTTTCAACACAAACCTTACAAAGCTCAAAAAACAGTGCCCAGGCAAGTTATGATATTTTTATACTTGCCAATGAACTCCACAAGATGATTTCTCAATTTACAAAAGATCCAAACAGCAACGAGGTAATTAGCGACAGTGCAGCTGACGACGATCTATTCTAAAACCTGAACATGCTTTAAAAAATTCATATTTCTATAGGTGTTTTTTACCGCCTGCATCCCCATGCCCAAATTTTTTAAGTTTAAGAATTTAGTACAAATGGCCGATATAAGCTCATGATCTAACTTAAATTTACTGGAATTTCACTTTGAAAGGTTCTTTTTTTACCATTTTGTCAATATTGGCACTAATTCTTATCAGTTCGTACACAGGAGCTGTACAAGCTAGCGATCTATCGACAAAAATAATAAACACTGAAAGTGAAAAATTATGGCGATTAATATTAGCAACGAATAATAAGCTCGGCCTTATTTCAAAAATGGAAAAAAATTCACCTGTCCTTAATCCCATGCTTGTTGAAAATTGTCAGATAAGCCACCCCGATAACCAGCTCGCTAAAGCCCTAAAAATGGAAGCACAACAATATCAGTCAAATTATGGGGTCAGCTTCCGTGGCGGCTATACCAGTGGCAATATTAATGATAATACCGGAGACCCCGATGCCTACCTCGAATTGTCATGGGATCTCTGGCGACAGGGCTATGCCGAAAACAAACGCCGTGCGCGTTCCTTAGAACAACAGGCTAACGTAAGTCAGCTACGCGCCCGATTAGCCCAACAAAAACTTGAAGGACAATGCCGTCGCTACCAGGTTAACCAGGCTTTTAGCGGCTTACTTTCATATTTACTCAGCCTGAAGCTGGCGCTTATGGAGCCCGTCTACCATATTGAAAAACGTGCCTACTTCAAGAACTGGAGCTACCTTGATGATTTACTGGTATCGGATCAGGATCTTCGCTTACTTAAAGAAGAGCTTGCCTATTTAAACAACAGCCCCTATATGGACGCGGCTTTAAACAAGGTTACAAACCTGCCCGTTATTGATCTTAATATTCAGGCGCTGATTAAAGCTATCCGCGAAGATGACCGTTTTAAAAAAATTCAACAGCTGGAAAAAAAGGCCTTAAGCGACAAGCTGAATGTTGCCGATAATGATCGCTTAAGATTATTTGTACGCAAACAATTCGACGTTGGCAATGTCAACGACGAAGGCGTGGTTGCCGGTGTACGCTTTTCTATTCCACTTGAAAAACGCACTAAACTGGCTGAAAAATATCGACTCGCACATCTTGATTCCAAATCGGAATTACAGGCATGGGAACGCATTAGTCGCACTCGGGTTGCTTACCAGTCACTGCGTGAACAATTACGCCGAACAGTCAAACAACAATACCGCTTGCTGCGTGCCAATGAACGGCTCCGCCGCACGCTTATTCAAAAGCAACTCGATGATGAAGTACAACTTGCTAGCGCCGTTAGTCGGCTGAGGTCTTCACTGGACGCCAGCATTGAGCTGGTTCGCGCTAAAGAAGAACTTTACCGCAGAGCCAATCAAGTGTTCCTGGTTGCCAGTATTAAGTTTGATGCCGGATTAATTAAAGTAACCGCCTTAAATGAAAATACATACCGCGCCCGTGCGGGAGAACGCAGTATATACTTATGGTCGAAAAGCTTTAATCAATTCAGTAACGATAATATCTTTGCTTTTTTAAAAGCAAAAAACATCAGCCGTGTTCTGCTATCCGCCGGGCGCAAGGTTAAACCTAAAAAAATGCTGCGCTTTATTCAGCAAGCAGGCCGTCAAGATATTAAAGTTGAAAGTATTATAGGACCAAACAATTTATTTTTTAGCAAAAATCATTTGGCAGCAGCGATTAAAGTGTCTGCGGCAGCGCAATTAAGTGATGCGGTGCATCTTGATATTGAACCACATACCTTCAAAGATTATAAACAAAATAAAGCCTCTTACCTGAAACAATATATCGATATGCTACGGGCTATTCGAAAACAATCACCCAATATAAAGCTAAGCGTCGCCGTGCCCTTTCACTGGCCAGAAGCCATATACGCGGCACTCGATTCACTGGTTGATCGTGTCTATGTTATGGATTACGGCAGCACTAAAGCCAATACCCTTGCGCGCCGCTTACAACCCGCGCTTAAAAACATAGCAAAAAATAAAATCATTCCTGTTCTGCGTGTAACAGACTTTGATACTGAATGGCAAATTGAAAAAATGATTAACACCTTGCAGCAACGCACCGGTTTAAAAAATTATTCCCTGCATACCTTCCAACGTTTTATGCAAAAGGCTGCTCAATGAAACTACGCAATCGTAAAAGCTATATAACATCCTTACCAGAAGGCGCGCCACCGGCTAATTTACGGCCGCGTATTACACAGATAATTTATTATTCTATTTTATTGTTTGTTGTTGCTTATATTATTTATATTTTCGGCTCACGGATTTTTTATTACAAAGAAACTGGTTTTGTGGAAGTGGATAAAATCATAATCAGCGCAAGCCATGGCGGCAAGCTTATCAAGCTATTAGTAACGGAGGGGCAAATGATTAAGAAAAAAGATTTAATTGCCAGTGTTGCTGCCTCAAAAAATTGCAGCTCGACCCTGAACACACAACACAGCAAGCTAAAATATGCGCTTGCCCTTAATCGCAGCAAACTGTCTTTATTCAATCGCGCAATTGCCAATCTTAAGAACCGTTACAATACGGCTAGCTTACAACGTGCACTTGAAACCGGTCAGGCAAAAAACACCAGCAATAACAAATTGCAATTAGAGATTCTCAAAAAACAAAATGAAATTGATTTACTTGAGAGCCAGATAATTTTACAGCAACAGCAATTTAAAAACAGTCGACCTATGCTGCTCGCAAACGATACCTCGGCTGACTGTTTTAATGAAAATATTTATGCTCCCTTTAATGGCAGTGTTTACGCCGTTCATCGTAAGCTCAACGAATTTACTCAACGTGGCAAACCTTTATTGACACTGGTCGCAAATAACGCAAAGGTCCGTGTCGAAACATATTTAAAAACCGAACTATTACCTAACCTTGCGGTTGGAAAAATTGCAACTGTCGCATTAACAGAAAACATCAAAACCCAGGCTAAAATTAAAGCTATTCATTCATCCGCCTACAATGTGCCAGGCCGAGAATGGAATAATTACAAACCAGCCGAGACTCATGTACTCGTTTATCTAAAAGCCTTAAACAAGCAGGACGCGAAGCTCTGGAAAAAATACGACCGTATGGAAGTTAAAGTACGAGGCCGCAAATGAGAAAGCCCTACTATATTCAAACTTCCGGCTCCAAATTGGCCTGCGGTGGTATTGAAACGACCACGATCGACAAAATCGAATCGATACCTTATACCGATGTTGCTTACTGGTTAATCGATATGCGAATATGGCAGGAAGGCTGGGAGATTCTTTGCCAGATACGGCGCCATCTCTGTCCGGCTATTTATTTACGCCCGGTTTTATTTATTATTGACAGCGATACCATTCCCGCAGAAATCGTAACGGCTTCCGACGGCAATATCCATCGAAGCAGTTGTGACGAACGTTTACTGGAGGAATGGGTTTCACGCGTCGACCATATTAATCAATGGTCTAGCCACCTCAATAACGCAAGCTCTGGCAGCGATACCAATATTGCTTTTAAAGCGTTGCGCCTTATTAGCAGCCGTAATATCGAACTAGAACCCATCACCACCATACGCCGACACTCCGGTTATGTTTACCCACTACTCGAACCTTTATTTGCAAAGCGTGATAGCGGCGTTCTTGAAACGCTCGACTTTCTTGAAAGCCAACACTTACTCAATGGCCGTTTTATTTCACGCGCTCATTTTTGCGGCCATTGTGCCAGTGCCTTTTTAAACTTTAAAGAAACCTGCCCGCAATGCGCCTCGGACGACATACAAAGTGATGAACTGGTGCATCATTTTAAATGTGCCTATACCGCAGAGATTACAAACTTTCGCAAGGAAGATCGACTTGTTTGCCCCAAATGCGAACGTGAGCTCAAACATATTGGGGTTGATTACGATAAACCTTCTATCATCTATAATTGCAACAGTTGCAGCCATCGTTTTCAGGACCCCACCATTATGACGGCCTGCTATAACTGTGGCCGACAGGCCGAGCCAGAAAACCAGCAGACACGCACCGTTCAGGCTTTTAGCATTTCTGCCATTGGAAAAAATGCTGCCGATTATGGGCTCGACACACTCTTCACCAATATACTCGATAGCGAATTAAACCTGTTCTCTGAAAAAGCCTTTAACGATTTTTTAAGAATTGAGCAATCAAGAATAAAACGTTATAAGGTCTCAAACAGCTCACTTGTGCTTATTCGCTTTAGTGATTTAGACAATCTTTATATCAAACTCGGCGCAAATGCTGTTGAAGTTTTTCATGAGCTAAGCATTATTTTCAAATCTATCTTACGTCACTCCGATGTCATTACCGCTAAAAATGAAACTATCTTTTTTGTTATCTTAACTGAAACAAGAGTTGAACATGCACAACGTGCTGTTGAGCGCTTGCAAACAAGTGTGCATGAATTATTTACCAATAATCTCGATTTTAGTCCGGCCATGTCGACAGAAATTAAAGAAATAAATCCCGAGCTAAATCTCGGCACTGTTCTCGAAGAGTTTTTAAACCATGCTCCTTGAAAACGTTCTGGATTTTTTAACCAGCCTGAGTACCGCACAACTGATTGCCTACTTCTGGCCATTCTTTTTACTCGATATGACGCGCTACTTATTTCTGGATTTTATCGTTATTCTTATTTATGTCCCAAAAAGAATCTATGAATATTCAAAATACAAAAATGCGCGACGCTTACTTTATAAAGAACGCCCGCTGGTATCCGTGATTGTACCCGGTAAAAATGAAGGCAAGCATATCCCTAAGCTGGCTGAATCCTTAAAACATCAAACCTACAAAAATTATGAGCTCGTGATTGTTGATGATGGCTCAGACGACGACACCGCAATTATCTGTCGCAAACTCGAAAAAAAAGGAGAGATTGATCATTTTATTCGCAACGAAATACGCGGCGGTAAAGCATCAGCGGCCAATACCGCTTTTAATTTTTCACACGGTAAATATATTGTGCATCTGGATGCCGACTCGCATCTTGAAGTTAATGCGATAGAAACAATCCTGTTACCTTTTTATCTGGATAGCAACATTGGCGCGGTCGGTGGCGATGTGCGCGTCGCCAATGCCGAAAAAACATTTACCACTCGCTTACAGGCCATTGAATATCTTAAGTCAATTTCAACAGGTCGCACTATTTCATCCGAGTTAGGCATACTGCGTATTATTTCTGGAGCCCACGGCGCTTTTCGTCGTGATGTTTTGCTGCGCTTACACGGCTGGGATGTTGGCCCCGGTTTAGATGGTGACATCACGTTAAAAATTCGCAAGCTTGGCTTTAGAGTCGTGCATGAACCCATGGCTATTTGTTATACCAATGTACCCGAAACATTTCGTCGCCTCGCCAAACAACGTTTCCGCTGGGATCGTTCGATGATTCGTTTCCGAGTGCGCAAGCACCGTGATATTTTATTGCCCTCTGCCGGCTTTAGCATTACAAACTTTATCGCTTCTGCTGAAAATATCTTTTTTAATTTAGTGCTCGATGTGAAGTGGTGGGTTTACGTTGTACAAATGCTTTTTATCAACCCGCAATTACTTGGTTATATTTTTATTATAAACTATGTACTTTACTTAACCGCTAATATTCTTGAATTTGGCATGGCCTGTGTTTTATTGCATTCATCGATGCGCCGTAAAGATTATATGCTTTTTCTATTTTTGCCCTTAATACCTATATATACAGGCATTTTCCTGCGTATTGTACGAACTTATGCTTATTTAATGGAATTTGTACATGGCGCTTCTTATCAAGATAAGTGGAACCCCTGGAAGGTTTCGCGTATTGTTAAAAAAGAAAAGCTCTAAACTTTTTCTTTTTGTGGACGCTAAAATAATTATACCTTATTACACTGCTGTCCCGTTAACTTATGAATAAGATGTTTTTATGATGCCTATTTAAGTA
>CAZDEC010000128.1:0-6475 GCA_964504295.1 uncultured Thioalkalispiraceae bacterium | reverse complement strand
TTAAATAGGCCTCATAAAAACATCTTATTCATAAGTTAACGGGACAGCAGTGATTGCTTTTATAGATGATTTAATCGAGCCGTTATACGTTTCTGTAGATGTTTCAGAAACTTTAAATGCTGTACCATCCTTGATGTTGCCATTAGAACCGACTTCACTAATCGAAATCTGAGCCAAACCAGCCATTGCCAAATATTCAACTGGCTCTGTTTAAGGGCTAATTCCAATATTTTTCTCCGATAATCTAAATTATCCAGCTCACAACCAAACTTCACTAGGAATTTTTTAGAGATCAACTGAAATTAAATGATACGCCCGCCCAGGGATATGCCAGGATACATAAACCTGCTGATTATCAATTAGCAAAAAAGGATAGTCTGATTTTTTTAATGATGTTGAAATATGTTTTGCTTTATTCCAGCTAATACCATTATCCTCTGACTTCATGCCAAATAGTTGATAAGTAGATTGTGTATACTCCTGCCACACAATATAAACTGCATTATGAAACGTAACAATATCAGCATTGCTGGCATTATTCTCATAACGCCCTATCGGTAACGGTTTGCTAAAACTCTCCCCAGCATCATGACTATTCGCATAGAAAATACCATGTTTTTTTATTGCATCATTAAACCAGACTGCATGATAAATATTTTTATTACTAATACTGAGTGAAGGCCCATGATGTGGGCAGCCATTTATTTTCCAATTATCATTGCTTAATCTATTTGGTTTATTTACCTCAAACCGGTTCTTAAAATTAACAATACTATGGTCACGTATATTCTCACCATATATATTTCGCCATGCGATAACAGGAAACCCCTTCACATCAAAGTCCAGAGCCATACGACAGCATTCACAACTATTATCAGCAATCTTTCTGTTTTTACTAAAACTGTTGCCCTGATCTGTTGAAACCGCATAGTATGCTGCAGCGCCATTATATTTTTTACCGGCTCTAATCGCCTTCTGGCTATCACGTTTATCAAGCCAGCTAATATAAATATCCCCCCTTTTGTTAACACCTAGCGCATCAAAACGGTGGCTACTTGTTTCCTTCTTATCATTAACCGTAATTGGAGCACTAAAACTTTTACCTTTATCAATAGATTTACTAAATCGAATATTCCCAGTAAATAGTTTATTCAATTTTCTCGTCCAGCTTAAAAAAACAACACCCTTGTTTGAGACTTTAATTTTAGGTCGATGTTCATGGCCTGCTGAAATTTTTTCTGCAATGACATTAACCTTAACGGCTTGACTAAACGTCGCCCCCATGTCATCCGAATGATTCACATATAAAAAATTACCATTTGTCCAGGCTGACCACAAGCGCCCCTGTTTATCAAAAACACTACTTATAGTTTTCGCACATCGTTGTGAAAAGCTCACATTGTTACAATCTTTTACATAACTCTTTCCTGAAGCATCTTGGTGTTCAGCATTACAAACACCGCAAGTAAGAATACTTACGGACAACAGTAGTAAATTAATTATATTTTTCATTAGAATTTCTGTGTGTAACCAATAAAGAATGATAATGGCATACCCGGTGCATATTCAAATTTTTCCGGGTTTCCAAAAGCAGCCAGTTTATAACTTGCAGCCGTTGCATATTTTTTATTTGTTAAATTCATTACACGCGCATACAGCTTTGATTTTTTACCTAATGTATAACCTACTCTAATATTAAGTAAATCATGTCCAGCATATTTTTGTGTGTTAGCCTGATCCATCCAGTAACTGCCTAAATGTACCCACTCTGGTTCAATTTTTAAATCAGGAAGTGAATCCGGTCGATAGCTAAGTCGTGCATTAATGATAATGCGAGGCGCTGATTCCATTTCATTGCCACTATAATTCGTTGTGCTATTAGGTCGCCAATCTTCATATCGATGAACTGCGTAGCTTGCTGCAAAATTCAACTTAACTGATTTGGTAAACACCTTACCCAAACCAAGCTCAACACCTTTGTGAGACGTTTCACCCGCATTCACTGTTTCACGCGTACCATCTGGATTTCTAAACGTCAGAATATCATCTTGTTTTGTCATGTAATAAAGACTGATGGTATAGCTAAATTTACTCACCGTTTTACCCCGCAGACCCACTTCATAACTGTCCACCTTAATTGGTTTCAGATCGACCGTGTTCTCTGCACGACCTTGTCTGAATAACTGAGTGTTGGATGGTGCACGAAATGCATGTCGATAGTTAACAAAACTATTTATATTTTTACTAATCTGGTAAGTCATGCCCAGTTTTGGGCTAAAGTGATTAAACCGAATCGTTGTGTCTTCCGGGCGACGATGTGAGCCAGTGTTTAATGTTGTGAGTTTATTATCATATTCATAATTCATAAAATCATAACGTGCACCAGTGCTAATTCGCATGGCAGGTGAAACAGCATACTCATAATGAATGTAAGGTGAGACGGCAGAAAAATTTACATCATAATCGTACTGAATATCAGCAACGGTATAACTTGTATAAATATTTCCCGTTTTAGTTGTATCAATTTTATACTGAGTATAATGCCCTGGGCTATAGTCAATATCTACTCCCGTTATGAGTACTGCCTTACCAGAATCTAAATTTAGCCGATGCTTCACTAATACACCTAATGAATCATTTGAAGTTTCGTAAATAGCAGGATCATAGCTTAACGACCAGTTAGGTAACAACCCCATTGTATTATGACGTAAGTACGGCGTAATACTAATGGATTTTTTGTTATCACCCTTCTCGTAAGCTGACGATAATCGATAGGCCTTCACTTTTCTATAAGAAATAGGTGTATAGTTCAACTCAGGATTATTTAGATAATCATCCTGCAATAATCGAGAAGAACCTGCGGTTTGTTGATTAACATTGGTTGCAGAAAAAATAGTTTTTAAACTTGCACCATTATCTAAAAAATTATCAACTCGTATATTTGCACTGCTACGATCATATTCTGTATCGCTTCGCCAGCCATCGCTCTTAGTCATATTAAAACTTGCAATATAACCACTGTCATCATCACTATTTCCAGTGTCGGCTAACAAACGTTTCCATCCAAAAGAACCTGTTTCTAAATTAACTGAACTTTGTTTTTCTTCTGGTGGCGCGACAGTCAGTACATTTATTACACCGCCAATGGCATCACTACCATAAAGTGATGTACCAGGTCCTTTTATAATTTCAATTGACTCAGACTGAGGAATATTCACTTCATAAAGCGCATTGTGGTTAAAAAACCCGGTTGAACGGGTTGGAATACCATCTTCAAGATATAAGTATACCGCCTTAGTTGTTGTTGGCTGACGTATCGCTGTCATATGTCCTTCACCCCCCGTCACATTAATATAAACACCTGGAATTTGATTCAGAATTTCAGATGGATGTGAAGGTTTGGTTTCGTCAATATTCCGCTTATCAATAATGCCGATACTTGCAGGTACCTCAGACAAAGGCTTATCTTCCCTAGTTGATGTAACGCTAATAACAATATCTTGTTCGTTATCCTGCTCTTCGATTGCATACACAGAACTACAACCTGACAATAGTAATATGGTGCAGATGTGGCGTGATGGAGTAAATTTCATATATTCGTCCTACAACTATGTTTTTAGTTTAAATTCCATTAAATACTTAACCTTATATGGAAATTGCATTACTAATGGAGGGGGGCTAAAAGGTAAAGCGTTTAAGATTGCTAACCTAGCTGCGTGTCGTAGAAGCTTGTAACGTCCCGTCATTTCAATATCGACAACTTCACCTGTTTCAAGTAAATTGAATGACACTTCGACAACCGCCTGCATGTTGCGTCTGCGTGCTAAGGCAGGGTAATATTTATTTTTTTCAATTGCTGTAATTATTGTCTCAAGATATAAGTTCTCCTTACTGCCTTTTTGTTTTGTCTGTTGGGCTGACTGCATGCTCTGCTCAGCGTCTTTTGTATTACTATTTTTTTTATTTTGTTTGGCTGCCTCAACATCATTATTTTCAAGTTCGTCTACAGAGCTTTGAGCAATATTCTGTTCTACATTATTTAGAACTTTTTCAGACTTAAAATCTGGAATAACTTTATTGTTGCTCTTCAATTTACGTACTGTTTTCTCCACAGGCTGGACTGCATCGGTGGATAAAAAATTTAGTCGAACAATCTGCCTGCTTAAGGTGACATTCAGGCTCTCCGGATTATTAAAAACAGAGGGGCTCTGATATTGATATTGCACAAAAAAAATAATATGCATTACTATTGAAAATGTAACAAACCAGACTATATTTAATTGCTTATACATAAATCCAACAAAATATTAACCTGAGTAGAAAAAAGTGGGTAAAAACTTAATGTAACATTTCCTTTTAAACCCGCTGCAAGAGAGCAGTGTTAGTGCATGGAGAAGAATAGTATTTTATTGCCACAGAAAGAATGTGGCATAGTGTCGCGTGACAAAATGTCGCACCCGTGCAGGTGTGAAACATGCTAAAATATAGCTCTATAATTACTGATTAATTTCTCTTTATAAACAGTCCGATTGATACCTGACTCATGTTTGAATCCGCTAACTACACCCATTTACATCGACTGTTTCGATTACGCAATCTTGCGATAATCATGCAAATTATTATTGTTAGCTTTACACAATATGTCTTAGATATTACATTGCCGATACTGGCCATCAGCCTGATAGTTTCACAGATGGCATTGTTCAATATTTTTGTCTGGTCACGTTTACAAAAACATAAAACTTTCACTGAAAATACAATTTTTATACATCTCAGCTTCGATGTTCTGGTATTAGCCCTGTTGTTATATTTTACCGGTGGTGCAACCAATCCTTTTGTATTGCTGTTTCTATTTCCCCTTACCGTTACCGTCACCATTTTACCTGTTCGTTATGCCTGGTTGCTGTCGGCTATAACCGTTATTTGTTACAGCTTGCTTATGTTTTATTATCAGCCATTACCAATAGGGCATTTGATGGGACACAGTATGCATGGCCAGTCCAACACATCTGAATATGATTTACATCTAATTGGTATGTGGATAGCCTTTATATTGAATGCAGGCCTGATAACCTACTATGTTTATGGCATGGGAAATACATTACGCAGGCAGGAAAAACAACTTGGGATGGCTCGTGAACAATCCATACGTGATGAGCAACTTGTTGTGCTGGGCACGCTAGCAGCGAGTACAGCACACGAGCTCGGCACACCACTTGGAACGATGACATTACTTATTGATGAAATAGAACTGGCCTTAACAGATAAAAATAATATCGTTCTAGCTGATCTCGCTAACTTAAAGACACAGATTATTCGATGCAAATCCTCCTTGAATGATTTATCAGCATCGGTTGGCGCACCATCTGATCTTTTTGGCAGTAAGCAGCAAACCGTTTCTGACTACTTTGAACAGATCATTACTGAAATCCGTAATTTTCATCCTGATGCTGTTCTCAATTTAAAATGTAATACAACAAGCCTGGATTCTTTATATACAGACCGAACATTAAGTTTGTCATTAATTAATGTCATTGAAAATGCAATTGAAGTTTCTCCCGAATTTGTCGATCTAGAAATTAATATTGTTAACGACTCAGTGAAAATTGTAATTATTGATAAGGGCCCCGGATTAACAGAAGAAGCATTAACGAAAATTGGGCAACAACCTTACAGTGATAAAGAGCTTGGATTAGGACTGGGATTATACTTGGCCTATGCGGCAATACGCCGAAGACAGGGTAAAATTGAGCAACACAACCGTAAAACAAAAGGCAGTCAAACAATTATTTTTTTACCGCTAATATCAAGCTAAACCATGACAAAACAAGATAACAAAAACTTACTCTTACTGGATGATGACGAAGGCTTCTGTGAGATTTTATCCCGTGCATTAGCACGACATAACTTTTATGTGTTTGTTGCTCATTCAATACAAGCGGCACTTAGTGTGGCTAAAAATAATGAACTTAACTATGCTGTGATCGATTTGCGAATCGGCCAGGAATCTGGCCTTGAAGCTGTCAATAAAATTATTACAAATCATCCTGACATTAAGATAGTTGTACTCACCGGCTATGCCAGCATTGCAACAGCAGTTGAAGCCATTAAGCTTGGCGCAAAACAATACCTCACTAAACCAGCTGAGGTAAGTGATATTATTGAAGGCTTTGGAAAAGATCAGGGTGAGGTTACAACACAACTAGCACACAGCCCGATGTCAGTCAAAAGACTGGAATGGGAGCACTTACAAAAAGTTTTGCAGGAACACAATGGTAATATTTCAGCAGCCGCAAGAGCACTCGATATGCACCGTCGTACCTTGCAACGTAAACTTCAAAAAAAACCGGTTAAACATTAGGGACAGGGTAACGTTAGCGCTGGTTAGATTGTTTCGACTTAATGTATTATGTATTTTTTCACTGCTGTCCCGTTAACTTTAAGCCCCTGCTTTGAATATAGAAAGCCTGGTCAT
>CAZDEC010000127.1:0-6672 GCA_964504295.1 uncultured Thioalkalispiraceae bacterium | reverse complement strand
TGAATGTCGTTTTAGGTAAGCGGGCGCTAGTATCCGCGATAATTAGTGTATTAGGATTTACAGTCTCACAGGCATCAATAGCTGCAAATAATATAGAGATTAATTCAGGCTTACCTGTTGATAATGTAAATATCAGTGAACTATCTCCGGGTGATTTCACATCTACTGATGACGGCGCAACCCTGAAGGATGGCAGTATCACGTCAGCCTGGAGTAATGGAGATGCGGTCAGTATCACCACAACAAATTCTGCTTTGAATTTGCAAGCTGGCGATATTACAGTTAACACTGTACTGGACTTCAATAGTTACGGATCATCCTCTCTTTCCCTGAATGCACTTGATAATATAAATATCAACTTTGATATTTTAGATGCAGATGCTAATACTGCGGATACTCTGAGTCTTAATCTTTCTCCAACGGGTGTGGTTAATCTGAACGCCAGCATCGGTCAATCCACCAGCGCTACAATCAATGGTGCTTTGGCCATAGGCGACACGGGTGCTTACAATCTAATTAATGCTACTGATTCTCTAACTGTTGATTCAATAACAAAAACGGCACTAGGAACCTTCAATTATGTAGCCGGTTCACTGACGATAAATAGCCTGTTGAATATCGATACCTCTGGAGTTATAGGTAGCGCTTTTATCCTGGATGCTGCGCAGAACCTTCATACAGCAAGTCAATCGGTCGGCACGGTTGATGCGTTGAGTGGCAACTTTACGCAAAATGCGGGTAGCAATACGATTGATGGCGCGTTGACAATTGCCGCAGGTGGTAATTATGCGCTAAACAATGGCACACTGGCGGTAAATAATATTGATGTCGATGGTGATTTCGAGCAGACGGGTGGAACGAATACGGTATCGAATATAGTAAATATTAGCGATACAGGTAACTATGTATTGTCTGCTGGAAGTCTGACCGCAGGTGATGTCACAAGAACGACACTGGGTGTATTTACATACACAGGCGGTGACTTAACTCTGAGTAGTGGTACGCTCGCTGTTGAAGCGAATGGCCTGCTTGGCGATACTGTAACAATCGGTGCCGCGCAGAATCTTCATACGGCGAATCAGACTGTTGGTACCGGTGCCATTACTAGTGGTTTATTTACCCAGGACGGTGGTACAAATGCCGTTGACGGTGCGTTAACGATAAATACAGGTGGATCATATTTTTTAAATAGCGGCACACTGGTGGCAAACAGTATTGCAAATGATGGCTCCATGGCTGTGGTCGGGACGTTTACTATCAACGATGGAAACAGTTATGCACAGAGCGGTAATTTAACAGCAAATAGTATTAGTGCTTATGGCAGTCTGACTCAAAATAGTGGAAACACGGTAGTAACTAACGCGACTAACATTGGCAGTACAGGTAACTACAGTTTGAGTGGCGGTAGCATGCAGTCAGGCAGTTCTTCAATAGATGGAACCTTCAGTCAAACTGCTGGCAGTAATGTGATTGCAAATGGTTTGTCTGTTAATACCACGGGTGTATATAACCTGAATGCTGGAACGTTAACTTCAGGTTCGTTAATAACTGATGGTGTTTTCACGCAAACTGCTGGCAATAATACAGTTAATGGTGCATTGAATATACAAAGTAATGGTACCTACAACATGAATGGTGGCAACCTTGAGGCTGTCAATGTTGTAAACGCCGGCGTGTTTAATTATTCAAATGGTGGTGTATTACTAACTGGCGGCGCACTAAATATTGATAGTGCCAGCCTTCTTGGAAATGCTATAACGATTGATACAGCTGAGATATTTGGTGCGACCAGCATGACTGTTGGTGATGGTCTGGCTGATGGCGGTACCGTTATACAAAACGATGGCAGTAATGCTGTTACAAATGCATTGACGGTAAACAATAATGGCAGTTATACGCTCAACAGCGGTAGTTTGCAGGTTGGTAGTTTACTGGTCAAAGATGGTGGCATCTTTGCAGGTGTCGGTGCTGTTACTGCCAGTGGTGATATCACTGACCAGAGAACATCTGGTGTAATCGACGTCAGCTACAGTGGTGCCAATATTAGTCTGGCGGCTGACACTATGAACGGCGCTATAAATGCAAACAAGTCAATTGCACTTGATAGCATAACAGTCAATGGTGTAGTTACTGGTACGGCGATGACATTAAGTGGCGGTTCTGTTCTTGCCAATGATGTAAATCTGAAACCTTATGTACTTAATAATTTCTATAATCGCTCAGTGATTACCAGTTCAAGTGGTAATAATACAATCTCAGGTAATGTTTCTATAGCGCCACTTCTGGTTAATCGTTTTCTTTCAGTTGAAACAGTTGATGCAGCATCAATTGATGTCGATGCTGGTAGCCTGGTAATAACCGGTAATATTGATGCGCCACTTATGGACATGGCATTGAATGTTGCTTCCACTTCGTCTTTGTCGTTACAGGGTAGTTCAACGAGTACAAAGAATTTAGATGCAAATGCTGCATCTGGTGCGACTCTGTTACTAGGAAACACGACAGCGACCAGATTTAATGCAAATGGGGTTGGTAGTTTTGAAGTTAATGGCGCGTTGACTACTTCAGGTATAGGTTCACTGGGTAACGTAACTATTCAAGGCGGCAATATATTGGTGAATGGTGCTAATGGCTCAATTGCTGCAGATGGTTCTACCATTGTTGTTGGTACAAATACTAGCTCTGTAAATTCGGGGGCTTTAAATACTGCACAATTGCTTATAGATAACTCGGCTATTGCAAATTCAAATCGAATTGGCGATGGCACGAATATACAGCTGTCAACAGGTTCAATTTTAACTTTCAATGGGCATGCATCTGATTCGACTGCTGAGAAAGCCGGTTCACTAATTATCGAGCACTTAAAACAATCATATGCTAGCAGCAGGGATTTTGTTTCCAATGTAGTTGTAAATGGTGGTACTGGAACAACGCAGCTTACTTTTGATGGTCTGCAGATTGTTGCGCCTGTTGGTGGAGAAATTAATCGCATTGATTTTGCAACTAATGGAAGCTTTGGCGGTAACGAGAAAATTCTGTTTAACGCCGCGCCAATGCTGGTTAGTGGGTTATTGCAAAATGCAACGATTAATGGAGAGGAGTTTGTTACCTATAATAATTCACTTGGTATTAAATCTGCGACAACAGCTACAAACAATTTTGTTGCTACAGGTAACGTTTTAATTAATTCAAATACTAATCTTTCTGCAAATACAACGATTAACTCTCTTGCTGTAACAACAGCGAATGTGAATGGTGTTGGAAATGTTTCATTGACCAGTGGTTATATGTTGTTGTCAGGTACCTCCATAATCGACCCATCAATTAATTTTGGTGCAACGGAAGGCAATGCACTGGTTACTGGAGATAGCACCTTGAACGGTGGTGTGAATGGTAGCAATGGTCTGTTCGTTAATGGTGGTGGAACTTTGACGCTGGCAGGTGCTGGCATAGTGACAGGTGCAGTTACAGTTAATTCCGGTAATCTTGTATTAAGTAGTAATAACGCATTACAGGGGGCTGATATCACTGTATATGACAACCTGAATATTGGTGCGACCACGCAGAATGTAAAATCATTAACAACTGGCAGTGGTTTTTCTGGAACGGGCTCAGTTATAGCAACAAATAATATTTTATATTCTTCAAATGCCGGAATAGTTGATGCTAACTACCAGAGCCTAGATGGTAACGTTACGGTGTACGCCAATGTAATGAACGGAGACATAAATGCACTGTATGGCTATGATACGATACTTGATCCGTCAAAAGGCGTGGTGACATTGGGCAATAGCGGTTACAGCTCAACGACGATGAATGGTAATGCAATGGCCTCACGCATTAATGTTTATGGAACAGTTAATGGTAATTTGCAAGCATCTAATCTGGTTTATTTAAGAGGTACAGCAAACGGTATAATCAGTGGAACGGGTGACCTGTCAGGCTCTGGAACGCTGACAGCGGCTAATACTTATACAGGCTCTACTTCAGGATACTATACCCTTAGAGGCAATGGTTCTATTGCGAATAGTTCAAATTATACTGGCTCGTTGAATATGTATTCTAATGATGGTGAGTTAAATCTAAATCGTATTGGGGATTCAGCACAAATTAATTTAACGACTACATTGAATTTAGTTGGGTCAGGTAGTGATGTCGCAGGTGTCGTTATAACGGAAGATGTAGGCGTTATTGATGTTGCTGCTGGCAGAGAGGTTAATATTAATATAGGTAATAGCCTTAACGGTTCAACTACGCTAACGGCTGATAGCCTGACGCTTGGAAACGATGCGCTTGTATTCCTTTCACTAGGTAATGCCAGTCAATTGAAGTTTGATGCCGCCCCGACAACAATTGGTTCAACAGGCATTATCGGCGGTGTTTATGCGGAGAAAGACATTAATGGTTTATTGATGCCAACATGGACGACTTACGATGGAATAAATGGCGTAGTGGAAGTTGCTGTGGCAGAGTCATCCATCGCTTCTGCTTCTACAGGTGATTTTATTCGTGTAACTGATGCGGTGAATACAGCTCTTACTGTAAATGAGACTATAGGTGCGATGACAGTTGATACTACTCAAACAATGTCCGGTGCATATGAGCTAACGGTTAGTTCAGGCCAAATTCAATTTTGGCAGGATAATGCAATCGATATCGCTCAAATTAACTTAGGTCTCGAACAGGCCTTCCTGTCAAACGCAGGCACTAACACAGTAAGTAGTGTATTAACGGGTTCGAACGGTTTGAGGAAGCTGGGTGAAGGTAAAATTATTTTAGCAGGTGCAAATACATACACTGGTCAAACATTGATATCGACTGGTGAATTAGATGTATCAGGTAGTGTTGCGGGTGACGTGCTTGTTTCTTCTGGTGCAAGTTTAACCATATCAAATGGTGGTCAGGTTAATGCAATCTCTAGTAATGACGGCACAGTGAACTTAATTAATGCAAGCCACTCTGTACTGGCTGGCCAGACTGTGTCTGATTATGGTGCTTTTAACATAGATGCTTTTAGTAACCTTTCAAATGCAGGTACTATGAATCAGTATGTTACCAACAATGGCGGTGCGATACTCAACTCAGCTGGTAGCTCCATATATAGGGTTTACAATGAGGCGGGATCAAACTTAACAAACTATGGAAACATTACTAGAGTTTATAATAGGTCAGGCGCTACATTTACAAACAATGCAGGTGAGATAGGTAACCTGACTAACGATGGTACTTATATCGGATCGTCAGTTTCAGTCATTGGCTCAGTGCAAAACAATAGTAGTTTTACTAATAACGGTATTGTTAATAACAGTATCAGTAACGGTGGCAGTTTTATAAATAATGGAGTTACTCTGTTAAATGGTTTTGATACTTACAACACTTCTGCGGACAGGTTGACCAATAACATTGGTACGTTCACAAATAACGCCTTGTTAACAGTCGCTCAGGAAGGTTTATTAAATATCGTCAGTGGTACCTTCGAAAATAATGATGGCCTGGTATTTCAAAATGCTACTAACAGTCAAATTATCTCCGGGACATTTATTAATAACTCGGCGGGTGTTGTTGACGTAAATGGTTCGACGGTAAACCTGGACGGTACTTTTGTTAATAAGGGTTCTGTGAACATAGATGCGACTTCACTTGTGACTGGTGCAGGGACATATCGTCAACAGGGTAATAATGCTGCTACTACTGTAGTTAATGGTCGAGTAGAAACCAGTGTTGAGATTAATAACGGTGTGTTAAGCGGAACCGGTATCATTGCCGGTGACCTGGTAGTAAGTGCTCCAGGTATCCTAAGACCAGGAAATTCACCAGGTCTGATGACCATCGAAGGTAACCTCGACCTCTCAGGCCTGCTTGATCTTGAAGTGGTTTTTGATACTGCAAGTGGTCTTTTGGTTTACGATTCGCTGGCTATCGGGGGTGACTTTAACATTTTTGGAAATGGAAGGATTAACCTGGATTTAGGCATTGGCGTTAATGAATCGATCTTTACGGGTACAACCCCAGTATTATCACTAACAGATATTTTTTATGGTACAAATGAAGTGTCAAACCCACTTGATTTAACAAGTTTGCTGGATACAACGTTAAACCTTAATCTTGCAAGTGGTGAGTCATTCAAACTGTCATTAATACAGGATGAGTCAGGTGCTTTTTCAACATCTGTATCAGCCGTGCCCGTGCCTGCTGCAGTGTGGCTGTTTGCTTCAGGTTTACTGGGTTTGTTAGCGGTAGCTCGAAGAAGAGCCTAAGTAAACCACAATCGTGTTTATTTAAAAAAGCGGTTTTTAACCGCTTTTTTATTGCGAACTAAAAAACCCGCTGAAGTTTTAGTGGGTTTTTTCTAAACCGTATATGCTGGGTGCTCACTCTTCAGCCCAGGAAATGTACTCAGTGTTTGAGGTTTTTGTATCAACCGTGGCAACAACAACTGTTGGTGCCTGCTCTGCACGTGCGTCAGCTGTTTCGGCGATTAATACTGCGGCTATGGTCATGTTGATAACGACAAGTGCTGCTAACATAGAACTTTTCGTATTTAGTTAAGTATGCTTTATATGGTGAAATCGCATGTTGCGGTGGCTTGTTAACGCATGATCTACTTAATGGCACTGAAAGCGCGCTTTCTAAATAAATCGCCACATCATCCAGCTTTCGATATAATTGCAT
>CAZDEC010000126.1:0-7111 GCA_964504295.1 uncultured Thioalkalispiraceae bacterium | reverse complement strand
TAGGTGTTTTTACAATCTCAATTTAAAAACTATAAAGTACTTGTTTATGGATTTTTCTACATTCTCGTTACATGTATATTACATTTTTTAATTAAGGAGGATTACAATGTTAGCAACACATTTAGATGCAGAAAGGCGTTACAATGAAATCAGGAAAACAGCACTTAGAGCAATTTCATCTCAAGTTCCACAAGGTTTATTATTGGATTTCAAACTTATTAATGAAGCAGCTTTAACTGCATCAAAAAAATGGGCTCTTTCTTCAGAGAGGCTTATCGATTGGAATTGGGTTAAAGGATATAGAACTTTTAAATTTCGTTATCCTAAAAGGTTTGAGCTGGCTCTTTGGTATAAGAACAAACTTGTAAGTTTGTCTTTAGGTCGTCCTACTTATGCAGGCAC
Source organism: uncultured Thioalkalispiraceae bacterium (assembly GCA_964504295.1). Classification (GTDB taxonomy): domain Bacteria; phylum Pseudomonadota; class Gammaproteobacteria; order UBA6429; family Thiohalophilaceae; genus SZUA-37. The sequence continues at coordinate 6,709 of CAZDEC010000126.1, read as the reverse complement.
ATCACTTCGTGCTTGATGTTATCGAAGGTAATCCAGGAGAAAGAGAAATAAAAGTATTTCCGGCTGTCATTGCAGCAATGGCTGTATATGCTTCCGCACTAGGAGCAGATGAAATCAGAGTAATGAACCCTATAAATCAATCAGTAAAAAAATATTATACTAACGAAGGTTTTACATATGTTTCGAATGGAAATTATTTATATAAAAGATTATCGGGGTTAATGCTATGATAGATAAAAAAGTAACATCAATGCATAATCATAGAAAAAAGAAAAAACCACCTTCACTGGAGGATGTGGCACGCTCTGTTGTAAAAACACACATGGAGCCCATGATCTCAAATTCAAACAAAGAACCGAAAGGTCTGGCATCTGGTGGATTTAATCTAGACGACGAGGAAAAAGATGATGAAACAAAATAAAAAATATATTCACATGTCAGAAGTTGAAAAACAGAAAACACCATTACCTAATGAAGTTACACCAGAAAATGCATTTATTAATGCTTTCAACTATTGCAATGCATGTAGCAGATAAATACAAACTTAAGGTGCTTAAATTAAAAGATAAGACATAAAATCATATCACAATATAAAATATGACGACTCAAGACACCATTCACCGGGCATTAAAACTCATGCTTGTTCTATCTGTATTAACTACCGGTGCTGCCTTTTTATATGAGTGGGATTTTTTTGAAAAAGGTATCAAGACTAGCGGAAAGATTATTTCATTTAACAGAAAAAAGTTCAGTTCTGCACAGGGAGATTCAATTGAAATGGAAATTCAATTTACTATTAATGGCCAACAAAAAACATTTTACAGTAGCAGAAATGTTATTGAACAAATAACAGGGACTTATAAACGTGGGGATACTATTCCTGTTGTTTACAATGCCAAAGGGTATCCGTCTGCAAAAATAGGCTATCTACAGCATTTATATAGCACTACTCTTGTATTTCTGGTCTTGTGGGTTCTGCTTTTCCTGGGGCTGGCATACGCTTACAACAGGGGGGGACAGGATTAAATTCTAAATATCTCCACCCCCTTTACCTAAAGGTTTAAGTTAATAGCACTTCTCAAATCTGATCGAGAGCTTTGCCACCCCACGGCCGTCCTTCAACGACCAGCTTATACATCTTATAGGTACACCATCGATCAGATGCGGCAAATGCATCACTTAAACTATAAGGTGTTCCACTGTGGAGAGCTGTCTCTGCTGCCCGCCATTTATCGAGATGGTCCTTACAGCAAAAGAAATTGGTATTGATGCACACGACTAAATAGTAAGGCGCATCGTTAGGAACCCGATCCTCAATCCAGATCCATATATCTTCAGGTGCATGTTTGGTTATTTTACTACCATCATCATTGTAACTAATCGTAATTTCATGATCACAGTATCTACACGCCGAGCGGATATCCAGCTTACGTTCCAGAGTCGGTGCTAATGTTAGTGCATCCATAGCACACGGAGAATATGCGATACGGCCACCTTCTGGGCGCACAATTCTATGAATAGTTGGAATAGCGGCTACGGGATAAAAGGCAATAACATTACTGAAAAACGGGTCCCGATAAATTCCAGCAACACCCTCGAAACCATCGAGCACCTGATTAATAACTTCTAATGGTTGCCCGGTCTTTTCCGAAACTTCTTCAAGTGATGGCATTCGGCCTTGTTCCAGCAGGGTATTACTAATAAAAACATAGACCTCACGCATGACAGGGCTAATCATTGATGGGTCTACTGGACCACAATTTTGCTCACAGGCGTTATCTTCGTTGTCAGTCATTTTTTTCTCGTATTGGTTGTTTGTTAGCCAAGACTATCACTTTGAAGTTTATAATGAAAATCGAATGGGCTTGAATAATCCCCACAAATTGAATACTGTCGGTCATTGCGAGTAAATAACAGAAGCTAAAAAATAAACGGGTGTCTAATATGTGGAAAATAATTAGAACACAAAAACCAGCCAGCAATGCCGATAATCGAGGCAAAGCTCGTTTAGCTTTTCAAAATCTCTGGGTTGCGGGAACCCTTGGTGCATTTTTTGTGGCTTTGGCAACTAATTTACCTTCACACATCCAGCAATTTAGCTGGTCACCTGATCCAATATATACATTTAATGTTTATCTTAAGTATGGGTATCTATTGTGGTTTCTTGGGTATTTTTTTATTTCAAATCTAAGAAATGAACTGCAGAAACAAGCAACAAAACGTGACTTGTTTTTTGATGTTACCCAATCTGTATTAGCATTAATATCAGCTTATGCTTTGGGCTTTATAGTTTCTGGAGTAGACATGGGGTTTTCAGCCTATATCATCGCAAATGCTGCAATATTTATAATATGTATTCTTTCATTGTGTTTTTATGGTTGTGGAGCAAGTGAAGGCGTCAATAGAATCAGGGTTTATGCAGCAATAATCGCTATTTTGTCAATTATTACTTTAAAATATGGTGCTGGGGCAGAACAAAGCCAGAACATCGCCCCTTATCTTATCGTATTCACACTATTGATATTTCATTGGTTATTGCTTTGGCCATATATTTTTATCCGCTTAGATCGAGAGGAATGGAAATAAAAGTGAGTTAGAAAAAGGTGTCTGACACCGGTAGCTTTTAACTAAAATATTAGAGCGAAAAACCAAGGAGAAAAGAGATGGAAAATTTCAAACTAATCGGCCTGGTATTAATAGCAGGCAGCATAACCGGGTGTGCTGCGTTTACCCCTAAAGACCTGGCTAACCCCAGTGAAGTGACATTAGAACAGGCTCTAACAAGTGTTGGTGCAGGCTTGTATCAAATGAAAAAAGCTCAAAAAGGAATGAAAACCGGCCTTATTGCCAGTAGCGTTAATGTTACATTTAAGTTGGCTGCTTCAGCTAAAGATTCCGGGAAGCTTACTATTGATCTATCCAGAGCAGTTGCTGCTGACCCTGCAACCAGCAATCAGTCTATAGGTGGTGAAAAAACAAGTGAATCCAGTGCAAGCCGTAGTAATGAAATTATAGTTAAATTTGTAAATGTACTCACTATCCCCAAAGACACATTGGCATATTCAAAGAGCGCAGATGAACTGGAAAAAATAATACTTATTCCGTCTGCTGGAGGTTGGACTACATTTGGAACCGGGATCAATAAAGATGAATTGTTAAAAATCATAAATTCACAGAAGAAATAATTATCAAATGGGGCAAAGGGATTTATAATTAACGACCTTAATAAATTAATCAAAGTAATCCCTTCGTTCTATTTTAAAACACAAGTTAAACCATAAAGATAATAATGTAATCAAAAGAATATCTAAAATGCTTACCCATAATGAAGCAGAAAGTTTTTATAACGCGTTTGGAATAAAGCAGGACAGACAATTCTATGAAACAAAAGCAATTAACACTCTAATTGAACAAGGCGAATTTAATACTGCAAAAAATATAGTCGAATTTGGTTGTGGAACCGGTAAATTGGCAGCTCGTTTGTTAAATACCATACTACCCGATGACAGTCATTATACAGCTGTAGATATTAGCCAAACGATGGTTACACTTTGTAAAGAAAATATTAAACCATTCTCAAAGCGTGCCCAGTGTTATAAAAATGGTGGTAAACCCTGCCTGAATATACAGGAGGAATCTGCCGATCGCTTTCTTTGTATTTATGTTCTGGACTTGCTTACAGAAAAAGATATAACACAGCTGTTAAACGAAGCCCACCGAATATTGTTACCGGGGGGATATTTATGCCTTGCCAGCTTAACCCATGGCATATCGTTTACTTCACGTATTGTTGAATATTGCTGGCGTGCTCTGTTTAAATTAAAACCATCTATTGTAGGTGGGTGTCGGCCAATAAATCTATCGGGATATCTGCGGAATAATAAATGGCAAATCATACATGACTCTACCGTTATATCTTATGCTGTTCCATCTGAAGTTGTAATAGCAAAAAAACTATAAGGGTTGAAATAAAGGTTAAGCAAACAACAACGCTTTAATTTTTAGCAGGCTCGTCACCTTCTTTCGCTTCAGGGGGTGCTTCCATATCAGGGACTTCATCCTCTTCTTCGCCATCTGCTTCGGTAAATTCTTTCTTTTGTGCCAGTGTTTGACGTAGCTGGTACATTTCATTTTTTACCCGTTTTTCTCCTTCTTTCGAACCGCCTTCATACATATTGGCAAATTCAGTTGTCATCCTTTCCATTGAGTCCATTGCAGCATCAAAGTCTATTTGTAGCTGTGCATTTTTTTCTTTTAATTCTTTTTTCTCTTCTCTTAAGTTCTTAATTTGTTTCTTAAGATCATGTGACGCACTATCACTACCTTCTTCCTCATTAGCAGAATTCGATTGCTGGCTGAAAATTTTGAGTGAATTATCCGCAAGTGACTGCATCTCTTTTTCCAGATCTAACAACGACTCCGGATTATAACCCATATATAACTGTGCAATATGCAGGTATACTTTTTTCTCTGACTCGATTAAGGTACCAACCAGTTTATCTTTTTCCGCCTCATCCAGACCGGTTGTATTACTAAAATGCTTTCTTAATGTTTTATCCCGATCAATAGCGTAACTCTTGACAGAATCCAGAAAACTTTCGGCAAGTTTTTTCTTTTTGTTTTGTTTACGAAAATTTAATATAAGAACAACGATTAAAATAACAGCCAGTAATGCAGCAATTTCTGACACAATAATCAGCGAAGTAAAAGAACCTGTACCGGCCTCACTCATAAATCCATTTCTTCCTGTTCGGCAACCAGTTTGGCTTTACGCTTGCGCCAGACGACATAGCCTATACCACCAATAATTAAAAATACAATATTAGCATAGATAATAATCATCATTGTTGATAGCCAGTTAAAACCCTGTTCTTGTTTGTCTGTATCTTTTTCGCTCTCTGCCGATTTTGCATCTTCAGTTTTTTCTTTGCCTGGTACCTCATCCGTAACCGGCATTGGAGGTGGTTCTGCTGCCTGTGAATCTGTTTTAACGACGGGCGTCGCTGTTGGCGTATCCAGTGACAAGTTCTGCTTACCTCCAGTTGATACTTCTAATATCTTGTCAAAATCGGCATGGAATGGTTTGTCATTTACCCGTGTGCCAACCAGCGTAACGGTTACCCGTTGCCCGGATAATTCTTTTGCTAACAACACCTGCCATTTATCATCATCATTCTGTTGTAATGTTTTCTTGCTACCATCCGGTAACGTTACCTGAATAGAAACCGTATGTGGAACCAGTAATTCCATTCGTGGAGCGACTTCGAGTGTAAATTGGCCATCGGCCTGCTGCACAATATTCAGGTCGGCCGGTGTTGCATGAACTTTTATAATATGTCGCACTTCACGTTCAAAGGCAGGGGATTTTGCCTGTATGGTAAGCGATATATCACCACTGGTCTGGTTAGTATTAAAGACCACACTGTAAACACCGTCTTTTGCCAGCCGGTCGGCACCGCTGCCATCGTCAACCATGGCTGTTTTACTTTGCTCGGTATTACCCGCAGCATGCTGTGTTGCAGGTTGTTCTGTCATAGCATGCTTGTAAACATTAAAGTTAACCAGCTTCAGCAACCTTTCCTCTGTTACCGTTTTTTCTTCCTGAATTAATTTTGCCGTTAAAGTCAGGCTGTCACCATACATAACATTATTAGGGAAGTTGCCCGTTACCAGTTTTAAGTTGGTAACCACCATGACACGGTTGTCGGGGTCAATGGCAGCCTTAATTAACCATTGACCTGCTTGTGGATCTTTACTGGAGATAAGGTCGTAACCGGTATCATGATGCCATTTTACCGCTGCAGGGTGTTTTTTATGGCTCCATGTTTTTTTATCTGGAGTAACCAGCTTTGTTTCCGAGTCACCCGGTTTACGAAATACCAGTACGGTCATGTCTTTAATCGACTTATCAATCGAGAAACGATTATCTTCTAAAGGAACGCTATCCACATTGGTCGACTTTTCAAAGATATGCAAAAAGACACGTTGCAAATCTTCGGCATTATCAACTGCTTCGTACCAGCCATCGGTTATCCCTGCCAGTGCTGCCATTAATTTTTTATCGGCATTTGCAGACAAGGCAATGGTATGAATAGACACACCGGCTTTTTTTAATTTGGGAACAATATTATTTAAAATGCGTTTACGTGAGGCTTCGTTTTGCTGTGCATTCTTTGAAATATCGACCATCCCGTCAGTCAGCAGAATTAAATGCCGCCGCTCTTTGCGATTGGGCTTTTCCCAGCCCTGACTGCTGCGTTTTAATGCTTCTTCAATATTGGTATATAAACCACGGGAATGTATTTTTCTGGATTCAAGCATGGCCAGTTTCTTCCACGCTGCAGTGACTTTGCCATGCTTTACCTGCATGTTGACGTATTTGCCAAATGTCCAGACACCTGACTTTGCTTTTTCTGGCATTAAACCAACCAGCATACGCAGTGCAGGTGCACGAAGATTTTTGGGGTCGTTGTTTTTCATGCTGCCGGACACGTCAATAACAACACGAACATCACTGACCGGCTCGCTCAAGGCAAAAACAGAATTTGCGGTGAGAGCAAAAACAAGAAAAAGACTATACGAAAAGCGCCGCATAGCCCATTTTTGAGAAAATACGCTTTTTAAATTCAACTGCCTGGATTCCTAACCTTTTATATAAGGATAGGACAAAAGCATTAAAAAGCAAAAAGTTAGGGGAAATAGTTAATGT
>CAZDEC010000125.1:0-7197 GCA_964504295.1 uncultured Thioalkalispiraceae bacterium | reverse complement strand
TTAAGCCGTCACCGGTAACGAATAAGCAGGATCCAAATCGCTTCTTTGACTTTTTCAGTCATGTGCCTGAATCAACACATATGTTGACCTGGTTATATTCTGATTACGGCATACCGGCTAATTTACGTCAGACAGACGGTTGGGGTGTACATGCTTACAAACTTATTAATGCCGAAGGTAATATCAGCTATGTTAAGTTTCACTGGAAAACAAAACAGGGCATAAAAAATCTAACCGTTAAACAAGCGGCAGAAATTCAGGCAAAAGATTTTAGCCACGCCACTAATGATATGTACGAAAACATTGCGGCAGGCAACTACCCGCAATGGGACTTGTATATAAAAGTTAAAAAAGCATCGGAGTTTGCAAGCCTGGATTACAATCCACTGGATGCAACTAAAATGTGGTTAGATACCAAAGAAACTAAAATTGGTACCATGACGCTTAACCGTATGCCAGCTAACTTTTTTCAGGAAACTGAACAGGCTGCCTTTGCACCTTCAAATATTGTACCGGGTATCGAGCCATCAGAAGACCGACTGTTACAAGGCCGCGTATTTTCGTATGCCGATACACAAATGTATCGTTTAGGCGCAAACCATCAACAACTGCCAATTAACAGAACTAAGATTGCTGTTAATAACTGGAATCAGGATGGTGCAGGCAACCAAGGTGCACAAACCGCAGATGTTAACTATCAGCCTAGTCGCAAAGATAACCGTGTTGAAAGCAAACAGGCACGTTATTCCAGTACGGCGCAGTCTGGTGTAAGTCAGCAGAAGAAAATCAGCAAGGAAAACAATTTTTCTCAAGCGGGTGTACTTTATCGTGGCTTCAGCAAAACTGAAAAAGCTAACCTTGTTAGCAATATAGCTGGAGACTTAGGCCAGGTAAAAAATAGTAAGATTAAGCATATTATTCTGAGCTATTTTTACCAAGCAGATAAAGACTTTGGCACCAGAGTTACTAACGCTGTAAGCGGTGACTTGAGTAAAGTAAAAAGTTTATCTATGTAAGATAAAAAACAATAGGCAGCAGGGATGCCGCCTTATTTTTAATACAGTGAGAAATGAATATGAAAAAATTATATTTAAGTTTGACCGTGTTAATGTTCGCATTTTCAGTACAGGCAAACCCGACTTTAGAAGAATATTTTTTTAACGCAGCAAAAATTGGTGAAACAGAAGTACTAACTGAGTTTTTGGAAAAAGGTTTCCCGGTAAACTTACGTAACAGCCAAAGTTATACCGCCTTGATGATGGCAACCTATTATGGAAATAAAAAAGTAGTCGAAATCTTACTCAACAATGGAGCCAATGCCTGCTTAAAAGACAAACGCGGCCACACAGCAATGATGGGCGCAATTGTAAAAGCAGAATGGGCTATCGCTAAACGTCTGTATAAGGAAGACTGCAAACAAGCCCATTCAAGCGGAAAAACACTGCAACAATTTGCAGCTGTTTTTGGCCAAACAGACAAGTTGAAAAAATTAACAGGTAACAAGTAATGCTAGAATCAAGCGGGACACCGTAAACATTCTCTGGTTTATCGGCAGCTTACTTAAAATAATTACTTCTTAGTATGAGTGTCTTATTTATTTTGTTTGGCTAAATTACTGAATATTTTAGTTTGTTAGCATGGGGAGCTCTCCCGCATCTAACTTACTTATTTTAATTCTTCACGTATTAGTTTACACAAAGCATCTGCTAAAGATTTATCATGTGACTTTATATAATTATGAAGAGCATCATTAAATTGATGGCTATTCAATAACCTGTACTCAGAAAAACCACTGTAACTGTAGGTAGTAGAGGTTTTCTAATGTACCGTATTCTGTTCCGGCTGAGCCTTTAAATGCCTGAATCCCACCACTAAATTCTATATTGTCTGACAATGAATAGCTCAGGCCTGGTGCAACAAAATAGCTATTGTCGTCGAGATTGAAAATAAAATAATTATTCCAACGCAGCAGCGGCGAAATATCGTAGCCAAGATAGCTACCGAGATAATGCCGTGCCAGGCTTTGTATTTTACCCGTGAACAGCGTGTTAAAATTGTAAGCATTTATTTCCGATGTGCCCTGGCCATTATAGTAAGCTTCGATATTAAGCGAGAGTGTATTGGCGAAAGTATAATCAACACCGATTACGGCGCGAATAAAACTGTCCATGTCTTTTGGATCAGTACGTGTGATTTCACCTTTTACCCCGATATTTTTTACCTGCCCGGAAAAATCAAAACCGATAACACTGTCATTCTGAAAACGGCCGGCCATTAAAGAAAAATCGAAACCCTTTTGATTAGAACGCCAGCGAATAGCCGAACTGGAATTGCTTTGTTGGCGAGCATAAACCAGACTTAAGCGCGACAATGCAGCATAATTCCAGTCGAGTAAAGCGGCATCAACTCCCTGACGTTCTTCTCGCTCTAGTTGTATCGGGTTGAACGGATTAAGAATATCCATCGGGTTCCACAACATGGCGGTTCCCCAGGCAATGCGTTGCCGACCAATGCGAAGGTCAATATCCGGCAGAGCCAGTACAACATAGCCACGGTAAATACTGTGTTTGGCATAGCTTGAGCGGTTATCCATATAGTTGCTTTCAAGATCAAAATAACTATCGGACTGTAAATTTTTTATCACCGAAAATTGTGTTGTTTGCAAATAGTTACCGAGTAAAACTTCATTATCGTACTGAATGTTAAATGATATATTATCGTTGATATTACCATCGAGTTTTAAGCGCAGGCGATTCAAGTCCAGCGAATACGATTCGGCTGGGAGAAATAGCGCAAGCGTTCTGGAATTAATAAGGATATTTTTATAATAACCGCTTAACTCTATATCGGTCGCCGCATTGACAGATGCACTAATAGCAACGGCGCTAAAAGCAAAAGCCATTAATATCAATAAATGAAGACGCAACCTATTACACATGACGAATAGCGGCAACGGGTGATAACCAAGCTCCACGTAATGCTGGATAAAATGCTGCCGCGATACCGGTAATAAATAAGATAACAATCGGCAACCAGATGTGAGCGAAAATAAGCTGAGGATAAATCATATCCGTCAGACCAGGAATGGTACTGGTTGCACCGGCAAAGCCCGAAAGGTCCATGCCATCACTATAATAAAGCACCAGTAATACACCCATAATAATTCCAAACACTATTCCAACAAGCCCCAGGACGATAGACTCATACACCACCATGCGTACAATAAGACGTGGCTCGGTGCCCATCGCTAGCATCACACCAAATTCTCGACTGCGTTCCATTACCGACATAAATAAAGTATTGGTGACGCCCATCGCCACAACAATAAAAACAATTACTAATACTACAAAAAACATCAGCCGGGTAACATCAATCATTTGCACCAGTACCGGCATAATTTTTTGCCATGACTTTGCCTTATACTTTGACGCTATTAATATTTTATTAAGTGCCCGCGCGGTAGACTCTGACAGCTCACGATTTTGAAGCCGTATAGCAATAGTCGAAACCCGTTCAGGCATCGCCAATAATGACTGCGCCTGTTGCAGGCTAATAAAGCCATAAGCACGATCAAAAATTTCATTATCAGTTTGATAAATGCCTGTCAGACGATAAGCCGCCGAGCCTAGACTGCCATCAGCCAGTTGTGTGGTAACAACCACTTTTTCACCCAAACGCAGGTCAAGTTTTTCGACCAGCTTTTGCCCCAGCACAATATCCATTTTATTATTTGTCTTAAGGTATTCACCTTTAACAATCACGCTATAGAGTTGGGTAACCTGCGGTTCTAAACGGGCATTGATTCCCGTCAGGATAAGTGGCTGTGTTTTTGTGGGGCTGCTTATCATGGACTCCACCTGAATACGCGGGGCGGCGGCAATCACTGCTGGTAGCTCTTGCACTTTCCTTAATATATTTTCAGGCTGTGAAATATATAAACTGGGAGAGAGCTCATCACGATAACCTTGCGGTTCTATTTGTACGTGTGCGGTTAAAAAATCAGTAGAATTATTAATCATCTGCTCAAAAAAACCGTCTGTAAAAGCATATAAAAATAAAAATGCCGCTAGACCAAAAGCCGTTGCGCCAGACGTTAATGCCGAACGCCATGGGTTACGCCAGATATTTCGAAAAGCAATCCGCCAGAAAAGTAATTGCGTTGATGAGCCCGACCTTGTTGTCCATCGCCATGCCTTATGAAATTTATTTTTTACCACGCCCTGAATGGCTTCAACAGGTTGTAACCGCGACACCTGCCAGGCAGGATAAAGTGCGGGAACAACGCTAATGGTAAAGGTAATGATAGAAACAAACAAAGTATGATCCAGCCGAATCAGTGGAAAAACATTACCGGTTAAACCAGGCATGGTTTCCATGGCCTGTGTATATTCGGTTAAATCAATACCGGTAATAGAAAAATAATGTGTGATCGACAGGCCGATAACATTACCTAGCAATAAACCAAGAACACCTAATATAAAAGACTCGAGTAAAATAAGTTGAATTATCTGAAACTGACTGGTACCCAATGCCAGCATAATGCCAAACTCATGAGTGCGTTCTTTTACCGCCATAAGAATCGTATTGGTCACGCCCACCGCAACAATAACAATAACGATAAATACAACGATATAACTGATCACTTCATGAAAACGAATCATCTGCACCATTTCAGGTAAAAGCTGTTGCCAGTCGAGAACTTCAAAACCATCCCCCACCTCGGCTTTTAACTGACGAGAAATTTTAGCGGCGTTCTGCCGATTATCAACACGCAAGGCCCAGGTGGTCACCTGCCCCCATAATGAATACAGCTCCTGCGCGGCAGCTAAAGGAATAAAAACATGTGAGGCATCGATAATATCAATACCACTGTCAAATAACCCCACCACTTTATAACGGTCGGCAGCTAACGAACCATCGCGTGCCTGTGTTACTAGCACCGCATCATCGCCTACCTTCAGGCCAGCTCTTTTGGCAAGATTATCACCGAGCACCATGGTATTAGCATCACCCGTTTGCAAATAGCGACCCTCGCTGATAGCTTTTGCAATTGTGGTTACTTTTGCTTCCTGCTGCGGATCAATGCCAATGACTTTAACACCACGTGCCTCATCGGCACCGCTTAACATTGCCTGATCTTCTATGCGCGGCGTTATTGCCAGCACATGTGGTGTATTAGCTAAACGTTGTTGTAAGGCCTTATCGTAAGAAATTGTTGAATACAGTGCCTTGTCCTGATGAAAACCTTTTTTATGAATTTTTATATGACCGGTTAAATAAGTAGTGCTGTTTTCGATGGTTTGCTCATTCATACCATCGATAAAGCCCCAGATATAAATCAAGGCGGCCAGCCCAACGCTTATTGTGGTTAACATAATTAAGGAACGACGTTTATTACGCCAGAGATTTCGATAAGCCAGTTTAAGCAATTTCATCATTAACCTGATTTTTTATTATCACTTACAATTTGTCCATCTTTTAACTGCACCAGCCTTTTGGCGCGCTCCATTACCATTGGGTCGTGGGTTGAAAATATAAAGGTAATTTGGTGTCGTTCGTTTAGGTCACGCATTAAATCCAGTAACGCCGCTCCGGTGTTTGAATCCAGGTTGGCGGTGGGTTCATCTGCTAATACAATCGCCGGTTCGGATACGATAGCTCGTGCCACAGCAACACGTTGCTGTTGCCCACCAGAAAGTTCCTGTGGACGGCGGTGTTCCAACCCCGTAAGCCCAACCTCGGCGAGTACCGCCATGGAACGTTGACGGCGTTCGTCATCTGGGATTTTTTGCAGCAGCATAACGTATTCCACGTTTTCCAAAGCACTGAGTACCGGAATAAGATTATATTCCTGAAAAACAAAGCCCACCTTCCATAAGCGCAGCACAGACAGTTCGCGTTTACTCAGGTTGCCTATTTGCTGCTCGGCAATCCAGATTTTTCCTGACGACGGGATATCCAAACCGCCAATAAGATTTAATAAGGTTGTTTTACCCGAGCCAGACGGACCAATCAACGCCATAAACTCGCCCTTGTCTATCGTCATATCGATACCACGCAAAGCCTGCACAATAATACTGGCCTGATGATATTCTTTTATTACCTGTTCAATGCGGACAATCGACATACGTTTATTTGCCTATATAGTCTGAACTCAAGATAAAAATTACAAGGCTTAAACACCGGACAGTAGACCGAGGTTTGGTAAATTTGAATGACTCATTTCTCTTTTCTTGAGTTCAAGTTAATGACTCCAGATCTTTAACGACCACGTAAATTTCGTAAACTAAATATTTTATTATCAATTGGAATATTAAACCTAACGTCCTTAAGTTCAACCAGTGTTTCGTTACCGGGTTTTCTTAGGGTTTGCATTTTCCATTGTGTTGGCAACACTCGGCCAGCCATTTTTTTGACTACGCTAAATTCAAGTGCCTTAATAAGTTCATTACGCTCACTGTAAAATTCTTCTCGTAATGGCATTAAGTCCTGTTTGCGCACATAGTAGATAAGTTTTCCCCATACCACACTGGCCTCCGCTGTCGGTATGGCTTCAACAATATAAGTTTCCACACCTTTTACATATTTCACCTCAAGAATTTTATGTGTGTAATCTTGAAGCACGTTGCTTTCTTTTACCAGATCGTCATTAGTAAAATCTGAGCCCATCCAGGGTTGTAGCATCATCGATGGGGGAACTTTAACGGTTCGTTCAACTTTGGGAAGATAATTCCACATTTCATCTTTAATACGTAAAGAACCAATACCTTTTTCCTTACGCGGTGAAAGAATACGGACAAAACTGCGTTGCGGCCTTTCCATCCACATTTGCATCACCAGCGTGCGTTGCCAGTAAGGCGTTTTGATAGTCATCGTATAGCGACCCTGACTGGTTTCACCCCATAGCAGTTTCTCTATATGTTGAATAATTTCCTGACCATTGATTTTTTTTGCATGAGATGCGTTAGGCAGCCCCCACAAACTGAATATGGTTATCAGTAAGAAAGATATCCTGATATTATTTCCAATCGTTTGCGATTTAAAATTAGACATTAAAATGTCTCCCTGGAAAATTTAATTACATCACTCTCTCTAGAATTAAAATATCTATAAGCTCACTGCTGTCCCGTTAACTTTAAGCTCCTGCTTTGAATATAGAAAGCCTGGTCATTGCGAGCGATAGCGCTCGCAACGACA
>CAZDEC010000124.1:0-7206 GCA_964504295.1 uncultured Thioalkalispiraceae bacterium | reverse complement strand
GGGCGTGAATCTTCGTGGGCAGGGGGGGGGATTTTATCGCCGTTATACCCCTGGCGATATCACGAACCGGTGCAGCGTTTGGCGCATTGGAGCCAACAGGTTTACCCCGAGCTGGTTCAAACCTTATACGATGATACTGGCATTGACCCCGAGCGGCGTGAATCTGGTCTGCTTGTTATTGGTATTAACGAGTTGGCCGCAGCTCAAACATGGGCGAAGAAATACCCGATGGCACTCACCACTCTGGACAAGCCACAGCTTCGTTCTTTAGCGCCGACCCTGGCCGATAGCCTGGTTGAGAGTGTCGAGCAATCGATGTGGTTTGCCGATATTGCCCAGGTGCGTAATCCTTGTTTGCTAAAGTCGCTTACTCAGGATGTATTACGGCGCGGTGTGGAAATTCGAGAACAGACTCAGGTTGAATCACTCCTTATATATAAGAACCAGATAAAAGGCGTGCAAACCCCAAATGGTAAAATTGAAGCCGAAAGGGTGCTTGCCTGCAGTGGAGCCTGGACTCGGGAATTGTTGCAAGCCACTGATTTTATGGTAAATGTTCAGCCGGTTAAAGGACAAATGCTAATGTATAAGGCCAGCCCCACGTTACTTTCCCAGGTTATTCTGCACCAGGATCGCTATGTTATACCGCGCCGAGATGGCCGAATTTTAATTGGCAGTACCCTCGAATATACTGGTTTTGATAAAGCAACTAGCCAGACAGCAAATGAAGATTTACAACAAGCCGCACAACAAATTATTCCGGCACTGGCCGACTACCCGATAGAGCGGCACTGGGCTGGTTTGCGCCCAGGTACCGCCGAAGGTATTCCTTATATATATGCTGACGAGAATGTCGAAGGTTTATATGTGAACAGTGGCCACTTTAGAAATGGTGTGGTACTCGCCCCCGCTTCGACACGGCTTATCACCGATATAATTCTTAAACGTGAGGCTATTATTGATACTGATTTATATAAGCCTGAAACTAAAGACCCGGATAAAGCTTAAAAGTGATGTCATCACAGTCAGCGAATTAATCTAGATCAATTTCTGGTCGATATGTTTAGTTCTCAGTCTAGACGTCTGCTAAGCCATTACTCTATACTGACGCTTATGGATGACATAACAACCGAAGTCAGTAACCCACAAATATCAGAACGATTGAAGCGTTGTGGTATTACTTTAACCCAACAACGGCTGGATATTGCGGCGATTTTATTCGCTAAACCGCAACATTTGTCTGCTGAGCAGGTGCTTGAGTTAGTTAATGATGGTACGGCAACGGTATCCAAAGCGACGGTTTACAATACGCTGGGCTTGTTTGCACGCAAAGGCCTGATTATGTCAGTGATTGTGGACCCCAGTAAAATCTTTTACGACTCCAATACCTATCCGCATTACCATTTTTATCACGCTGATACGGGTAAGCTGGAAGATATTCCTGCATCGGCGGTTACCCTTGACCATTTACCTGAGTTGCCATCGGGAACCTATCAGGAACGAGTTGATATTGTCATTCGGGTTAACAAAAATAGCCCACTAGCTTAACGCATTCGCGTTTAGTCCCTATTTTTAGTAGAATTCGCGCCTTTCATTATTTATCTATTTAACCTGAATTCGGGATAACAAAGATTACGTCATTCCCGCCAAAATCACGCGGCAAAGACGCTATTTCTTAGTCACTCTGGTAACTGAGTAGTATAGAATTTCTTATCCCAAACTCAGGTTATTTACTCAGTCCATTTAGTTTTATTCGTCAATATTTCCGAGGGTTCTTATGTTTCAGTTAGGTTGTGCTAATCGCGCGTGTTATCAAAGCGAGATATTGTCTGGTTTAACGGTTGCTTTGGCGTTAGTTCCCGAGGCGGTTGCGTTTGCTTTTGTTGCAGGGGTGGAGCCATTGGTTGGTTTGTATGCCGCCTTTATGGTGGGATTGCTCGCGGCTATTTTTGGTGGCCGGCCGGGAATGATTTCCGGTGCAACCGGTGCGATGGCGGTGGTAATGGTAAGCCTGGTGGCCGACCATGGAGTTGAATATTTATTTGCTGCGGTGGTACTCACCGGCTTATTGCAAATGGGCGCGGGTGTGTTGCGGTTGGGTAAATATATTCGCATGGTGCCTTATCCGGTGATGCTGGGTTTTGTAAATGGCCTGGCGATTGTTATCTTTTTAGCGCAATTACAAAGCTTTTACGTGACCTCGCCTGAGGGTGTGAATGAATTAATGCAAGGCTCGATGTTGTGGATTTTTATCGGACTTATTGCGCTCACCATGGGTATTATTTATTTCTTACCAAAATTAACAAGGGCTTTTCCAGCCTCTTTGGCGGCTATATTGGTGGTGTCTTTTGTTAGCATTGGGTTGAGTCTGGACACCAAAACGGTTGGCGATTTAGCCTCGATTGAAGGTGGTTTTCCGCAATTCCACTTCCCATCTGTTCCATTGAGTTGGGAAACACTTACTATCATTTTTCCTTATTCGATTATATTGGCGGCAGTGGGTTTGATTGAGTCTTTACTCACCTTAAGTTTAATCGATGATGTCACCAATACCCGTGGTCGAGGTAACCGTGAGTGTGTTGGTCAGGGTATTGCCAATACGGTAACGGGTTTCTTTGGTGGAATGGGCGGTTGCGCGATGATCGGTCAGAGTATGATTAACGTGAATTCCGGTGGTCGCAAACGTTTATCGGGGATTGCGGCGGCGACTTTTCTGCTAATCTTTATTTTATTTGCTTCGAAATTAATTGAAGCTATTCCAATGGCTGCGCTGGTTGGGGTGATGTTTATGGTGGTGTTAGGCACGTTTGAATGGTCAAGCCTGCGTATTATTTCCAAAATTCCACGTTCAGATGCCTTTGTGCTCATACTGGTTTCGGGCATCACCGTGATGACCGACTTAGCCGTTGCCGTGGTGGTGGGGGTTATTGTGGCGGCGCTGGTATTTGCCTGGGAGCATGCTAAACACATTAATATTAAAGGCTATGACGACAAACACGGCATTCGGGTTTACGAGCTGAATGGGCCTTTATTCTTTGGTTCGGTGCGAAATTTTTCCGAAATGTTTGACCCGGAAAATGATCCGCAGGAAGTGATTATTGAGTTCCAGAACTCACGCGTGGCCGATCACTCGGCGATAGAAGCCATCGATAATTTGGCCGAACGCTATATTAAAGCGGGTAAAACCCTGCATTTACGTCATTTAACCCCCGAATGTCAGCTTTTACTCGATAAAGCAGGTGATTTGGTTGAAGTTAATTTGATGGAAGATCCCCAATATCATGTTGCAGATGATAAGCTAGCCTAAAAGATTGAGTGAGTAATTCATTTCGAGCCTGGCTTCTAATGAGTTACTTTATAATTTAAGCCTAAACCATTGATTTTTTAAGTGAAATCGATAAACTATTGCTTATCTCATTAGAACTGGTTTTCTGTAGCGAAAAAAATGAAGTTATTCAGCTTTAAAAAGGCTCCTCCTGCCATTGTTTCCAGCAAAAAAAGTAATGTTGTTTTTGCTGAATTCGCTAATTTACCAACCCCCTATAAGCAGGCAGACAGAAACCGTCCCAAAATAGACGAATACGTTTCACGTATTGCGAGCTTGCGCCGTTCTCCGGTGCGCATGTTACAGGAAACGGCTCAAATACTGCTTTCACATAATAGTATTCTTTTAAAACCAGAACTTCGGCTTGAACTGGCTGATAAGGTGCTTGGGCAACTGTACCCGGTATTTATTTTATATGTCCGCGAGCTGGATAAAAGTGATAGCAGCCTGCCTGAATCGAAAGAACGTGCGACCGAACTCATTGCCTGTATCGACGTGCTGGAACAACTGTCCATGTGTTACAAGCATGTTTTTAAGCAGGAGTTCTCGGTAAAGACAGGCGTGTATAAAAAAAATAAAGAGCGGCTGTATAATTGCGGTTTTCGTGTTCTGGAATTAACTCGCATCGGCCAGCGTTTTCGAGCCTGGCGTTATCAGAAGTTACCACATAGTGAATGGCAGGATTGTAATCAAATCTTTTTTTCACTGGTTTTACATAATGACGTAAGTGAAAAAAAACAATTACTGGGTAATATTGGTGCCTATATTCGAGCTGGAGTTGATTCAGGGCAAACACGCGAAAGTACCGTACAACAGTTGTATTTGTCCATCCAGTTGAATGGCACGTTGGATTTAACGGCCTGGCCACTGCGGCTTTTTAATATGTCGAATGCTTATTTAGAGTCTTATCCAGACGATGTAACAATTGAAGCGGATAACAACGTACCTTTAAACCCCGGTTGGCTGATTACCTTTTTAGGCAATTCAACAGCACCGCTGTTTCAGCGCTATGACAAAATGCCATCACCGGCAATACGTATTAACTATGTGAAATTGTTTGAACGTTTAATGCATGACCATGAAGAACTGGCTAAGATGCGTTTTCTGGACAGCCTGGATGATAGTAAGCTAAGCCGGCCTTTAGCCAGAATTGATGATGCCGACAGGCAACCGTTTATTGAGCTTATGCTACTTGCTTTGCAAAAACGTGAACGAAGAGATAAGCGCCATGCTGTCTTTGAACATGAGAAAATTCGTGTTTACTTCGGTATTCCAAATATACAGCGCTTGCTACGTGAAACCTGGTATGCAAATTCGAATGCAAAAAATAAAACCTCACGCAGTCAGTTTAAAGATAATTTAGCCAGTTCTTCGGCACCACTCAGCGGTGACATTGGTGCAACACACACATCATCATGGAACACCGAAAATTTTAGTTCTGGTGGTATGTTGTTAACAACAGCATCGACTAAATTCACTCAGCCTATACAGGTTGGCCAGTTGGTTGCGATTGTTGCGCAGCCAGAAGACGTGGCCGTTAATAAACGTCGCCGTGCGCGTCGTATTGAAACTAAAAAAGAAACTCGGCTACCTATTGTGGGATATGTTTGTCGGTTAGGACATCAAAGTGAGAAGCTTATAGAAGTTGCTGTGGTTCGGCTGACTAATTATGTTGAGCATGCCATTATAAAAGCCGATAACAAAGAGTTATACGAAGATGTAAAAGTTGTTCTACATCAGGATTTTGATAGTAAATGGAAAGTGATCGTGCCTTCCGATATAGAACTGGTGTCTGGTTTCCCTTGTCGTTTACAACGGGCAAATGGTGATGACATTCGACTTCGGTTGGGTGATTTGTGGTTGATTAAATCGGAGTTCAGTGTTTTTACTGCCAGCTCTCCTGATTTAAGTTCTGCCAAGTAGATATTAGCTTTTCTGCTGTCTTATTAATATTTCTGGAACGTGATATGAAAAAATTATTAGTGGCAGGATTAAGTTTTTTAATTTTTAGTTGCAGTCTTTATCAACCCCTTGTACGCGCTTATAAAGGTAGCCCTTTAAGCAAAGATAAAATAGGGGTGTTAATGGGCGATGAGAACACAGAATTTTTTGTTAGCTTTCTTGAGTATACCAACACGGCTGACGGGCAAGTGCAAGACTATGTTAGTGGTTTGACCAAGCAACCGCTGGTTGTTCATATGCTTCCTGGAACCTATCTAATCAAACTTGAATGCTTGCACCGACGGGTGAGTAATATAAGTGTTAATCCATCAATTAAAGTAGAGGTAAAAGCAGGCATGACTTATGAAGTGCAATGCCAACGTGCGCCGCAAACAAAGAATAAAATCATAGCGTATGTTATCAATCAAAAAACAACCGAAACTCTGGAAGTACCTGTCTATTTAAGGTGATATTTCATTAATTTTTTCTCATGCCCTAAAGCGCAAAGAAAAATCCACTGCGGTTAAATGTTTGGTTATACCTCCTATCGAAATAAAATCAACACCGGTTTGCGCTATGCCGTTTATGGTATCAAGTGACACATTACCCGACGCTTCGAGTGTGGCCGCAGCGGTTTTGTTATCGTCACTAAATAACTTGTTGATTTTAACCGCTTCTATCAGGGTATCGTTACTCATATTGTCGAGTAAAATTCTTTTTGCTCCAGCGTCGAGTGCTGCGTGCAATTCTTTGAGTGTTTCAACTTCTATTTCAATAGGAAAAGAGTCACCAGTAAGATTGTTGCGTATTTTTTGCTGTGCTAAATTAAGGGCTTGTTCAATAGACCCGGCTGCCTCAATATGATTTTCTTTTATTAAAATCATGTCATATAAACCAATTCGGTGATTGATTCCGCCGCCACAGCTTACGGCATATTTTTGCGCCAGGCGTAAACCGGGAATCGTTTTTCGTGTGTCGAGTATTTTTGTATCGGTATCTTTTATAGCTTCGACATATTTTTTAGTTTCAGTTGCTGTTCCTGATAGCGTTTGTAAAAAATTAATCGCTGTACGCTCAGCGGTTAATATTGAACGTGCTGAACCTGTGAAGCTGCAAATTATCTGGTCGGGGGTTATTTTGTCGGCATCATTTGCCTGCCAGAGTATTTTTACATCTGGATTAAGTTGCGCAAAGGTTTGTTTAACCCAGTCCTGGCCACATAAAACAGCCTGCTCTCTTGAAAATAGATCAGCCGTTATTTGTTTGTCGGCAGGAATAAGGGAGGCGGTAACATCGCCCGTTTGAATATCTTCTTGCAGAGCAAGCTTAACCTGTTCGGAAAGCTGTTGGTCACTTATTAGTGTTTGTCGAAGCATATGATTATCTTTTGGTAAAAAAATTAAGACTTGTCATTCCCTGTGCTGATGGGGATCCATAATACTTAAGGTTATTAAATATCAGCCTGGCGCTGATAATAATCATCCGTTAGTTTTTTAACAACCCCGGCAAGCAAAATTAAACTAATTAAATTAGGTATCGCCATAAGCATGTTAGCAATATCGGCAAAGTTCCAGACAAGTTGCAGTGGAACGCTTGCACCAACAACAATCAGTATTATAAAGATAATACGATAAGGCAGGATCGCTTTTTTGCCAAACAAAAATTCTGCACTACGGTCGCCATAGTATGACCAGGCAATCATGGTGGAATAGGCAAAAAAGGCTAAACCAAAACCGACAATGCTATGCCCAAGGGTTACCCCCCAGCTGCCTAAAAAGGACAGTGACTGACCAAACGAAAGCACTGTAAGGTTGGCACCGGTGACATCCTGTGGGCGGGCATCGCCCCAGTTTCCGGAAATAACAATAACCAGTGCGGTCATTGAACATATAATAATGGTATCGATAAACGGCCCCAGCATCGCTACCATGCCTTCGCGG
>CAZDEC010000123.1:0-7208 GCA_964504295.1 uncultured Thioalkalispiraceae bacterium | reverse complement strand
AAATCTATGTTAACTCATACAATGACTGTATGGGAGCAGGTTGACACATAGGGGGGGCAAAGCATATTCATCCCCTTCTAGGGGTTATTCCAATACCACCCTCCTCAGGGGGTGGTTTGTTTACTTTTAACTTGTTGAATGTATATTGTATATATTGTATATATTAGAAATATAGCAATATAGGGGATCCGATTAATTTTATTATTATCATATACTTACCATATGTTTAGGATTATGATTCATCCCTGTTAGGATTATGATTCATCCCTGTTAGGATTATGATTCATCCCTGTTTAGGATTATGATTCATCCCTAGGATTATGATTCATCCCTAGGGATGAATCATAATCCCTGTTACTTATCCATAGGCACCTGTGAATATTTATCCGTATAAATTAAATGGAAATTTATCCCTTTGCGTTATAAATGAGAGTTGCTCTCCCCTACTCCCCTTGTTTAGAAAAACTTCGATTATTTGTTATGTATAAAACATAATTAGCCACTGTATGGTTGAGTCGTTTGAAAAATCGGTAGATGGATTACTGCGAGTGGGTGAGATAAAAGGTGAGTTGTTTAGTTTTTTTGTTGAGATGATTGATCGATAGAAATGACTAAATAACCACCTGCTTTAGCTGGTGGGTTCAGTGATAAGGACTAAAGTCCGGATACGGGTCGGAAGACCCGTTGTGTTTGGTCTCAATCCTCTGTTCGAAAGTTGTTGTCACCCTTGGGCTGGGCGGGTGAAAATATAAAATACTGATAAATCAAAATGTTGCAAGGTATTGACAAACACCATATTAGAAGTAGATTACTCCAACATGTTGATTTCAATTAATTTAAAATAGTTGGTTAAAAAATCGACCATAATAATTGACTGATTTTACAGTCATTGAGTAATGCATTATTTTTAATGGTTTTTAATATAACTTATTGATTTATATTAAAAACACTAGGAACAAAAATAGGATTAATTTTCTTCTTTCGTTTTCACCAGTCCACCCTTGGGCCAAAGTGGTGATCCAAATAGTCTTTGATCACCTCCTCTATCAATTCACCCGAGGTAGCGCAGAAATAGCCTTTTGCCCAAAAGTGACGCTCCCAATTCGAACTAATGAATAAATCCCAAAAATATCTTTATTATTCATTGTAAAAGCAAATGGTTAAAGTAATACTGTAGATCTACAGGTTTGATCGATTCACGCAGATTAAGAAATCAATGGAATATGAGTTGGGCTGGGGTGTAACATTAAACCCCCTCGTACAGATCGGACATTGGCTTCGGTGTAATGGGTTAAAACCACTTTCATATTTTTTAAAAAAAATGCTCTAAAGTTTTTACGGCCAAGTGGGGTATCAGCGTATTCCCCTAAAGCAAATTGATTGAAAATCCATTCCCAAGGAAGTTTTCGTGTTTGAGATAAGGTGGCAAAACGATAGGTTAACCACACATAAATGTCGAGGGCGAGGGAGTTATCTTTTAACGCGGTTATCGTATTTAAATCAATAGGAATACCACCGATTTTCATTTCCTGATAAAACTTTTCATCCAGGTTCAATGTCGCGTTAAATGTAGTTTGTTCATTATGATCCCACCATAACTCGATATCGGAGGCAATAAAACGATGATGTAAATTCAGATGACTCGATTGCCCTTCCTTATCGGTGCGCCAGGCAGTAAAGGTGCTGCCTAACAAATTTTTAAATTGTTGCTCAAAGGATTTCATGTTGCCGCGTTTTCCCGTACGCGGGGTGATGCCCACTTTGCGCATGAATTCACTGCGAGTGCCACCAAGATGAATGACCGATTCCCCTGCTTTTTTGATTTCTGTGGCCAACCACAAAAAAATCAATCGTGGTAGTGGACCGTAAGGTAAGGAGATCCCTGTTGCTTTGTGTAATTCATTGGGTACATGCAGTAACAAGGTGAAATGTCCAGAGCTGCGTTTGAACTCCAAGGACTTGGGTTTTGATCGTGGTAATGTGGCGAGGATAATGATACGCGGTGCATAACCTATTATCGGCGGATCAATATCGCATTCTTGTTCATTGATTTCTTCAATGATGGTTATTTCTTGTTTGGGTTTTTCTTGTGAATCAACATCATTCAAACGTGTTTTGATTAAATTTTCCCAACGTGTTAGGGCATCAGTTCCATTGCTATCAATGTCATTGCGAGCACGAAATGATTCTTGTGCGGTGATGAGATTGAGCTGTTCAGCTTGATTCAACAGTTGAATAAGGTGATTACGTTTAGATGTGAAATCTTTTTTCTTTGACGAAGAAAAATTCAATCCAGTTTGACTATTTTTTGACAAACTGCCAGCCATTGTGGACGAGTCCTTTTTAATTAACGATGTGTTCCTTTGAGGTTGATTCGATGGCTTGTCCAAGCCATGTTGTCCCCAACCGGTTTTGATACTAAATTCCATGGATTTAAGTCTTACTAATATTAAATAAAAGATGCTAATATTGCAATAATTGATATAAAATTACAAAAAAGCAAATATTTAAACGTTAAATACAGAATAATCGCATATCAAGAGGCCAACATGATAAAAGCACCAGAGACAACGATGGAAGAAATCACCGAAACCGACAATGCTAGTTTATTGGCGATCAAACAAATTGAAGAACGCAGTTATGCCATTATAGAACGATTACGTTCCCAGGTTTTTGCGCCGGATTCTACCAAAAAACTTGATGTTCGATTCAGTGCGGCAGATGCAGGTAAGTTGGTTGGTCGTACGCCACAACATATTCGCTTGACTGAAAAGCAAGGTAAGTTGCCCGAACCCACGCTTGATAAGAATGGACGGCGCAGTTATACGCTAGGTGATATTAACCACATGCGCGAAGTATTTAGTACTCTACCCTATCGTGGTGATGACGATGAGCCGGTGATAATGGCGGTACAATCCTTTAAGGGAGGAGTTGGTAAATCTACCATTACGGTACATCTTGCCCAGGATCTGGCGCTCAAGGGCTATCGGGTTGGGGTTGTTGATTGTGATCCTCAAGGCTCTTCCACTCTCATGTTTGGTCTCAATCCCGATTATGATCTTGACCAATGGGATACGCTTTATCCTTACTTTTCAGGTGAAGTGGATGATGAAGATCCGCATCGCTTTACGACACTACACTATGCGTTACGTCCCACCTATTGGCCCAATATTCATTTGATTCCAGCGAATTTATTTTTATACAACACAGAATATGAATTGGCGGCCCAGGCGCGTGAAGATTCACAGCATTTACTGCGTTTAAAAGAAGGCATCGATAGTATTAAGGATCAGTTTGATGTGATTTTAATTGATCCACCGCCAGCGTTGGGCATGATCTCGTTATCGGTGTTTCAAGCGGCGAATGCGCTATTAATTCCAGTGCCCCCATCAAATGTAGATTTTTCATCAACGGCACATTTTTTTACCATGTTAAATGACACCATTAGTTTAATGGAAGAGCGTGGTATTTCCTCCCATTTTAAGTTTGTAAAGGTGTTAGTTAGCCGCAAAGATGAACGTAAACATATGCATCATCAGATATCAGAGATGATGCGTATTGTTTATGGCGCAGATATGTTAAATGCACAAATGAAGGACTCTGCCGAAATCGATAATGCCTCCACCAATTTTATGACAGTGTTAGAACAAACCGGTCCGTCGGCTTCCCGAGAAACCTATAAACGGGCTAAAGCATTTATTCATGCTGTGGGTAATGAAGTGGAATTGGAAATTCGTAAGACCTGGCCAAGCCATGTCAAGGTCTTGCAGAATGAAGGATTAATTTAAGGGAAAATGTTATGGCGAAGAAACTTGATTTAGATGATCTCAAATCAGCGGCCAGCCAATCCAGCGTAAACCGGCCCACCGAACGTAAACGTACAACCGGCTACTTAAACGAGCGCAATATCTCATTGGCTAATATAGGGCAGGCCGAGCACAAGAAATTACTGAAAGTCGATCCGAAACGTTGTCGTATCTGGGCGGGACATGATCGGTTTTATAGGCTTTTGAATGAAGAAAACTGTGCGGATCTGATTGTCGGTATCAAAACCGAAGGGCGCCAGCAATTTCCGGCTATTGTTCGGCCTGTGAAAGATGTTCCGAATTTCGATTACGAAGTGATTTGTGGCGCACGACGCCATTGGTCCATCACTTGGTTGCGCTCCAATAATTATCCAAATTATGAATTTCTTATCGAACCACGTACCTTAACCGATGAAGAGGCGTTTCGTTTATCTGATATCGAGAACCGTGATAAACAGGACATCAGCGATTATGAAAGGGCAGTGAAGTACTGGAAAGCGATCAATGAATTTAAATATTACAAAACTCAGGCAGAGATGGCGGCACGCATTGGGTTGTCGGAAGATAAACTGCGTCGGTTTATTCGTTTAGCCGAGATGCCCATGGTGATTACTGAAGCCTTCGGGGATGTAAAAGTCATGAAGGTGGATCACGCACGCTTATTGGCACCAATGCTCAAAGTTGCGAAACAATGCCAGCAAATAGAAACTAAGGCTAAAGCCTTAGCCAAAGAACAAACGCATAGAGCTGAAACTGGTCAGCTATATTTGTCTGCAGCGACCGTTTTTAAATGCCTTAAAGAGGCGGCGAAACATAAGAAAACCAAAGTGAGTGCCCAGGAAATTAGAGGGCTCTCTGGTAAAACCTTGTTTATCGTGAAACCTAGACGGGCAGGGCAATTGGAACTCAATATCAATCTAAACAATGCTAAAAACATTGAAGAGGTCAAAACGATGTTTAGTACGTTGTTGGCTAAACACTGGGCAAACCTGTAGATCTACAGGTTTCATTCAAGATATTGATTATAAATAATATTTTAAAGTCTTTACCTAAATCGGCAGAATCTCGATTGAGATAAAATAGGATAGCAATACAAGTTGAAAAGAGGGATGAATCATAATCGTTTTGGCTCTATATGGATTCCAGGGTCGTAGAGAAATAGCAGATTTAAGCAGCTTAATTAATCAAAATGTGAACAGTAAATAATCGCACTGCATGCTAAAACTGCTAATTATTGTCCAAATTTACTCGCAGACTTCAATGGTCAAATGTAAGACCCTGGAATCCATATAGAGCCATCGTTTTTTTATAACGTCACTTTATGGTTGCTATTTCATTTCGTTAAAACAATGAGAAACAGGTTATATTTAACCGACATTGAATAGTTTATCATTTGATTTCGCTTGATCCTTGGTTTAACACAGACATTGGGCAGCCTAAAATGTGTGATTTCTGATTTATTAATGAACTTTATGCTGAATAAATATATAATTTTACTGATCGTTGTTAGACCAGTCAGGGAATTTTTCAACAGTACGAAATCAGAGTCTCAATAAAACAGTTTTTCAGAAAACAGGCTGCCCAATATCTGTTAACAGGCCTTTTTCTTCAGTTAGCAATACAACAACGTATGATCTATTTTATAAAAATGTCTTTTAAATCAATTGTATTTGAAATTGTCAAACGCTAATCTGTCCAATGTTGAATTTGAGATTAATTTTACTTAATTCGGGAAATCGTTGCACGTGCAACGATTTAAGACATATTCAATCGATCTAGAGAGGGATAAATCATAATCCTTTTTGGTTACTGTTCAGTTTCATTATCCACTCCAGTATTAGGCTGGAATAATGACAAGGAATATTCCATTCAATTAACATTTTACGGTCTGATATAATCTCACTAAACTGAAATAGCGTTGCACGTGTAACGATTTTGAGGCGTATTCAATGGATCAGATGGCGACGGAATTACTGACATTATCACCACAGCGAAAGGGCAGGGCGTTACCCAAGCCTTCGCCACATGAACTCAATCTTGCCGCAAAGCATGGATTAATCCTCCCCGTAGTGATTCGCGCTCAACAACAGTACATTCATGGTCGAATGCATTATGAAATTTTGGCGAACGAGAAAATTTGGTACATCGCACAAAAGCTGAATATTCCTGAAGTCCCTGTCACAAAAATAAAAATCAGCGAAGAGCAAATAATGGGGTTGATGGAAATTACACCAGATAATCCGATTGATGAAGCCGAGAAAATTAAAAGGCTTTTGGAACGCCATCCACAATCCATCGCCGCCGTTGCGCGTAAATTGGGCAGAAAACGGGCGGATGTTTCAAATCAATTACGCCTGCTTACCTTAGATACTTATTGCCAGCAACTTATCAAAGATAAAAAACTTACCATGGGGCAGGCAAAACCTCTGATTACTTTAGCCTCTACTGAGCAACGCCAATTGGCTCAACAAGCTTTACTCAATCATTGGAGTGCGCGTATTATTGAACAAAAGGCACGGGAGTTTCGTCAACAAGAGACACATAAACCCACAGAGCAAACTGACGCTAATATCGTAAAGTTACAAAATCAAATGGCCGAACATTTGGGCTGTCCTGTAACGTTAGTGGATGGCAAGTTAATTATTAACTATTTTGACAATCTTGAAATTCTTGAGGGGATACTTAGCCAAATGGGGCTTGCTCAAACCCAATAATCAAAGCCAATGTCATCGATAAGTGTCGAGTTTGTGGTTTGAATGGTAACTGAAACGAATTATTTTTGTTAATTAGTCTTCGCTCGAAAACATATAACTCGATGATCAAGTTTTTACTTCTGGACAACATCTCCTTTCTTATGCCGTCAAATACCGACTAATATAGTATGATTAAAAATAAACCATGCTTATTCGAAAATCCGAAAGAAATATCTTTCACCTTACCAAACTGAATGTACCGTCCACTTTTGAAGTGTACCCCGTTTACTGTGATCAGGTTTAGCTCCTCGCTGACTTCTTGTGCAAAAATAAAGCTCGATGAATGGCCATTGTTCGTCAGTGAAATCCGTATCATACATCGGTACGCCGGCTTCGATTTAAAAAAGCAAGCATAGTTGTCTCGACTCTCTTAATGTCTAGCCATTTTAGCGAATTTTCATCCGCCCACCCTTGGGGCACATTCCCAAAGTATGAGCGTCAAATCATCATTCGATCGTCACCACATTGGCCAAATTTTTCAATTCGCCCGATCTCTAATCCCGGCCTAGATAGCGGCGTGATTATCTGCGACGAAACCCTTAATCATAAAAAAAGCTACAGAAACTTATAATATACTTGATTTCATTGTTAGGTTTTATAGTGGACCCCATAAATCAGACAACCTGCTAAGATACAAAAACTGATTAAA
>CAZDEC010000122.1:0-7263 GCA_964504295.1 uncultured Thioalkalispiraceae bacterium | reverse complement strand
AAAGGCACGCGTAGAAGCATATGCTGGAACCCAGTCACAACAATGAACTACCGGTTATACCGGGCAAGCGTTATTTTACCATTGGCGAAGTCAGCGAACTTTGCAATGTAAAGCCGCACGTATTGCGTTATTGGGAACAGGAATTTCCTCAGTTAAAACCCGTTAAACGGCGTGGTAATCGACGTTATTATCAGCGTCAGGACGTGCTGATGATTCGTGAAATTCGTAGCCTGCTTTATGAGCAAGGTTACACCATTGGCGGCGCACGTTTGCAGTTGTCCGAAGAACATTCAAAAGATGGTAAATCCTTTGACCCTCAAGTGATCAAGCACTTAAGAATGGAACTTGAAGAAGTCATGGATATTCTTAGAGATTAATCGAACGGATTCTGTTTATATTTAAACTCTTTCAGGGTAAAATTCACCACCTTTACAGGTTTTTCTTTCCCCTTCAGATATGAAAACCCACTTAAACGGGGCGTAGCGCAGCCTGGTAGCGCACCGGCATGGGGTGCCGGTGGTCGGAGGTTCAAATCCTCTCGCCCCGACCACTTACTTCTCTTCTCAAAAATTAGAGTTAAATGTGTAAAATTTCATAGTATTTTAGGTTTAAAAGGTAGTAGCATCTCATATAAGGATTATCTAGTTCATAGGAGGAATTTATGTTGTGTCGAATTTTAAGAAACTGTCTTATCTCAGTTAGAAATGTAGATCAGCCGGGCCGGTTACCTGTTTTTAAAAATGTCAGTGGTAGTACTGATACACCAGGAGTGTCTGGATACATCAACTACGACAAACTGGTATCTGTTTATGAAGTGTTTACGGTTCCAGCCGATAAAATTTTTGTACTCGAACATGTGTCTGCGGTTGTTACTCGAGGTGATACTATTCCCTATCCCGCAGAGTATCTGAATGACTATGGTGCTGTCGGTTATGTATTGAATAATAGTGGTAATGATCACTACATATCATTTGTTCGTAGTGAACCTGGTGGAATATTACAGACAAGTCAGTCGATGCGGCTTTATATACCTTCAAGTGCTGGTGTTATTGTAAAGGTTCCCCTCGTTCCTGATCAATCTGGTGGGGCTGATATTAATGTGAGTGGTTATTATATAAATACCTGAGTTATCTATACTGTATTATTACAAGCCAATAAAAAAGCTACCAATTAGGTAGCTTTTTTATTGGGGAAGGTCTTTATACTTAGATTTTAAAAAATCTTTTACGGCGATAAAAACTAAGTAATAGCATGCCTATACCAAAGAAATATAATGAGCTTCCTTCAATTACTGCAGTAAAGCCAGCAATAGAAAATTCATTCCCTGCAACACCATTTGTTTGAAATAATGCATTGGTAACAACTAATTTTGAACCAAAGTCGATATATTGCTCACCATTAGCTTGATCTGAATATTTACCTAAGAAGCTATAATCAAAAACAGAACCATCAGCTAATGTTAATTGAAGCATACCTTCTTCACCATAAATATCGCCGCCATCAGGAGCATCAAATAAGTCTGTAATCCACACACCAGTAAGAGCTAGAAAATTTGAGTTTTTGTAGTTAAAAGAAATGTTCATCATTTCGCCTAGATTAATTTCATCTGGCTCTCCACCCAAGATACCAAGGCCATCAACACTGTCTTGGTAGATTGTTTTAGTAGAGGGTAGTGCTGAGACGGTAACACCACCATATGAGTATATGTTTTGCCCCCATGCTCCAGACCATTCAACTGTTCTGAAATCGATGTCTACATCTGTGATGATGGATGCATTAGCTGCCATGCTGAATGCAAAAAAGAAAAAAGTTGCCGCGACTTTATTTAACATACTCATTAGTTTACCCCATTTGATGAATTACTTTAGTATTCCTATAAAGCAAAATATTGACCCATAAGTTGCTTTATAAACATAAGGTATCATAAATTATTACATAAAGTCTAATAAAATCAACATGATAATGGGTTAACCCTAAAAAATGGGTTAACCCATTTTTATTTTTAAGGTGACTTGTTAAGTACATTGGGGCTGTTCTGTAGGTATTAAGTTGGAGTCAGTATCTGTCTTAAGTCAATGTATTTACAGTGATATTAATATTAATATCAGGTTGAGCAGTGTAGCGGGTGCATTGATTGGTGGTTTATGTTTATTAGCAGAAGTAAAACGTTTATTTTTTATTGGTAGTTTTGGTTTTCGAAATGTTGTGACAGTAACTGAAATTTATGGATAAGGTGATGGCTTGCGAATTTTTATGAAATCTTTTGTATAGTATAAAAATTGAAGGGATTTCTTTTTTATGATTTGGAATTGTACGATGTTTGAATATGTATTAGTTAAGTGTCCCTTATAATCTGTTTTTTTCCCTGTTCCAGCAAGAAAGTCGTATATTAATGTTTCATTGTTAAAAGCTGCTTCTATTGCATAGCCAAAGTGTAAATATCCAAGTGCAAGCTTTTTATCAAAATTTTCATCGAAACCGGCTTGGATATTGTATTCATGTTGATTTACTACATAGTTGTATTGAATAGAGACAGCGGTGTTGTTAATTGAAAGAATTGAAAACTTTAGGGCACTTCTTTTAGCCATTAATTTTGCAAGTTTGACATTAAACATTAATCGTTCATCTTTAAATGCCTCTTTTCCCCATCTCTTTTTATGCAGCTTTTGCAATAGAGAGAAGGCGTAGTCTATTTTATCTGCATTTATAGTAATTAATTCCAGATCTCCTTTTGTTTCTAACCTTTTGCGACGATTGTAAGTTCTTAAGCGAGTATTTTTTCCTCTTTCTGTTATATATTGTTGAAATTGTTGAGTTGTGTTGATGTAATAGCTTTTATATTCTTCAGTTGTTCTTACGTAAACATTGGTTAGGATGTTTCTTTTTCTAATAAGCGAGTAGGTACTTGAACATTTTTTTAGATCAGTAAAATAAAACTCATCCCAGTGTATTTTTTTATTTATATATTCTAAAAAAGAACGTTTTATTGGAAGGCTGTTTTTTTTGTCAACAATAAAATCAATATATTCAGTACGCATTGTTGCCTTACCTCGGCAGATGTTACCAATAAATTGAAGTTGGGTTGTGTTGATAATTTTTTTTGTTTTCGAGTGAATAACATATAATGGAGCAATCCCCACAAGATCCCCATTTGTATTAAACGCAACAAGTAGCATTAATTTTAGCTTGTGAATTTCAGAAAATGTATTCCACCAGGTGTATTGCCATTCCCAGCTTAGGAATAAGTTATCTGCATCTGAAGTTTGTAATAAATTATTCCATTCTTTCTTGTTGGTTAGGAATTGCTCCTTATTCCATTGTTTGATTGTTATTGAATTAATTTGAGAGATTGATGGCATGTTTACAAGCAAACGCGGAAGTGAGTAAATCGAGATTATAAGCGAGCGTCATAGGCTTCTTTGGGTAAAACATTTTTAACATCAAAAAGGATGTGGTTTTCTTTTCCAAATTTTCTTAAACCTACGCCAAGATTAATAAATTCCCTATGGGCTACGGCTAGAATAATAGTGTCATACTTGCCTGAGGTTAATTCAGGCGTCAGGGTTATATCATACTCTTTTTGAGTTAAATCTGACTCAATCCATGGGTCATAGACATCGACGTTTGCATTATAAGATTTAAATTCATTTACGATATCGATTACACGAGTGTTACGTATGTCGGGACAGTTTTCTTTAAAAGCCAGACCTAATATAAGAATGTTTGCATCAACAACGTGTATGCGATTACGAGTCATTAATTTTATGATTTGCTCAGTAATGTAAGATCCCATTCCATCGTTAATTCGTCTCCCAGCAAGGATTACTTCAGGGTAATAACCAAATGATTGTGCTTTATGAGTTAAGTAGTAGGGGTCAACACCAATACAATGGCCACCAACCAACCCCGGCCTGAAGTTTAGAAAGTTCCATTTAGTGCCGGCGGCTTCTAATACTTCGAGGGTATCAATGCCCATTCGATTAAAGATAATGGCAAGTTCGTTAACCAGGGCAATATTAAGGTCACGTTGTGTGTTTTCGATGACTTTTGATGCTTCGGCAACTTTTATGCTTGATGCTTTGTGCGTGCCTGCGGTAATTATTGTGTTATAGAGGGCATCGACAAAATCTGCAACTTCTTCTGTTGAGCCGGATGTCACTTTCAATATATTGGTGACTCGATGCTCTTTATCTCCGGGGTTAATTCGTTCGGGACTATAACCAGCAAAAAAATCCTGGTTGAATTTTAAGCCGGACTGTTTTTCCAGTACTGGAATGCAATCATCTTCAGTGGCACCGGGGTAGACAGTGGATTCATAGATAACAATGTCACCTTTTGACAACACTTCCCCGACTGCTTTGGACGCGCTAATGAGCGGGCTAAGATCGGGGAGTTTGTAATCATCAATGGGTGTTGGTACGGTGATGATATAGACGTTATAGTCACCGAGATCACTGGTTTCGGTAGTGAATTTCAGTTCCCTGGCTGCTGCCAGTTCCTTGTCAGTGGTTTCCAGTGTTGAGTCATTGCCTTTTATTAGCTCTGCAATCCTGTCTTTGTTTACATCGTAGCCAATTGTATCAATATGTTTACCAAATTCTGCTGCGAGTGGCAGCCCAACATAGCCTAAGCCTATAATCGCGATTTTTGTATTTTCTATCGTTTGCACGTATTACTCCTGAACACAGAATTGTTGGTATAATTAAATAAACATCTGGTTAAAATCCAACCAGTTAGCTTTATGTTATTATAGATCAGAATGGGGCATTCATGATAAATTATATTAGGAATTCCACCTAAATAGCTAATATTGTAAGCTTTATGTGTTTCACATTTTAGCATACAGGAAGTATATTGCTGCTGGATGGAACTATAGTGTAATTTTTAATCTTAGGGGATTTAGTGGATTCAATTCGTATATTTAAGCACTATGTGCGTATACCTTTTATATTGCTCGGTATTGGTGAATTCATTGTTATGTTTTTCTCAATTTCGGCTTCGGCGTATTTCATTTTTCACCAGGACAAGCATCAGCTTGCTAATTATTTTGATTCTTCGTTACTGAGCGCCTTAATTTATGCTTTTGTTATGAGCCTGTCGATGATAGCGATCGGTTTGTACCAGGCTCGATTGCGTGAAGGGATACTCGGTTTTTTATTGCGCCTGTCCGCTGCTTTATTTTTAGGTACTGTCGCACTTTCATTAATATTTTATGTTTTTCCTTCACTGTTTCTGGGGCGAGGTGTGTTGTTGCTTGCCGAAGTTATTTCTTTTGTTGGTATAGCCTTAATAAGAAATATTATTTATTTTAGTGGCTCGACTATTTTTAAAAAGCGTATTCTGGTCATGGGGGCAGGTGAACGGGCGGCTTCCATTACTGAGTTGCGGCGTAAAAGTGATCAAGTCGGTTTCACTATTGTTGGTTATGTGCATGTTCGTGGTGAAAAGAATGTTGTTAATGATGAAAAAGTGGTTCACCTGAATTCATCTTTGCTGGATTATTGTATTGATAATAATATTGATGAAATTGTATTAGCAATTAATGACCGTCGTAAATCGTTTCCGATGTCTGAACTACTGGATTGCAAAATGAGCGGTGTAGATATGGTTGATATTTTACAATTTTTCGAAAGAGAAACGAGTAAAATTAAACTGGATCACCTGCATCCCAGTTACCTGTTATTTTCTGATGGATTTCAGCAAGGGATAGCACGGCAAAATATTAAAAGATTATTTGATGTTATTATAAGCGGTCTTTTCTTATTGGTGACATGGCCCATTATGGCCATAACGGCGTTGCTTATTATGCTGGAAAGTGGTTTTGGCCAACCTATACTATATAGACAAGTACGTGTGGGTGAGGATGGCAAGCCATTTCAGGTTTTAAAATTTAGAAGTATGCGCACGGATGCCGAAAAAGACGGTAAGGCCCAATGGGCGGTAAAGAATGACTCACGTATTACCAAAGTAGGTGGGTTTATTCGTAAAGCTCGTATTGATGAACTGCCTCAAATTTTTAATGTATTTAAAGGTGATATGAGTTTTGTCGGACCACGTCCTGAACGCCCTGAATTTGTGGGTGAGCTAAGTGATAAAATACCTTATTTTAGTGAACGGCACCGAATAAAGCCGGGTATTACGGGCTGGGCGCAGTTGTCTTATCCGTATGGTTCGTCAGAAAAAGACTCACTGGAAAAGCTTCAATACGATCTTTATTATGTAAAAAACCATAGCTTGTTTCTGGATTTTCTGATTCTATTACAGACAGTGGAAGTAATACTGTTTAGCAAAGGTGCGCGCTAGCCTATTTTGTAATTTATTTTATGGTATGATGCGCTGGGTTTAAGATTCCTTCCTGATTATAAGAACAAATTAAGCGAAATAAGCAATGTACATTTTAGGAATATCCGCTTACTACCACGATAGCGCTGTTGCATTAATTAAAGATGGTGACATTGTTGCGGCTGTACAAGAAGAGCGATTCACGCGCAAGAAACATGACGCAGGTTTTCCTGCTCACGGTATTGCCTATTGTTTGAGTGAAGCAAACATAAAGGTAACCGATCTTGACTCGATTGTTTTTTATGATAAGCCACTCATTAAATTTGAGCGCCTTCTTGAAACTTATCTTGCGTATGCACCAAAAGGTTTTCGTTCTTTTTTAGCGGCCATGCCGGTCTGGTTAAAAGAAAAATTATTTCTTAAAACAACGCTTAAAAAAGAATTTGCAAAAATAGCAGGCTGTAAAGAAGCAGAGCTCCCTAAACTGTTCTTTGCGGGGCATCATCAATCGCATGCTGCTTCTGCTTTTTACCCCAGTCCTTTTGAAAAAGCTAGTGTGCTTTGTCTTGATGGTGTGGGTGAATGGGCGACCACTACTTGTTGGCAAGGGGATGGTAATAAGCTCAAACTTCTCTGGGAAATTGATTTTCCGCATTCGCTTGGTTTACTGTATTCGGCTTTTACTTATTATACCGGTTTTAAAGTTAATTCGGGTGAGTACAAGCTGATGGGGCTGGCACCTTATGGTGAGCCAAAATATGTTGATTTAATTCTTGAACATTTAATTGATTTAAAAGAAGACGGCACCTTTCGGTTAGATATGTCGTATTTTAACTATGCGACTGGCTTGACCATGACCAATAATAAGTTTGCCAAATTATTTGGCGGGCCAGCACGCAAATCAGAAACAGACATTAGCCAGAAAGAAATGGACATGGCTCGTTCAATTCAGGCGGTTACCGAAGAAGTGGTTTTACGCCT
>CAZDEC010000121.1:0-7336 GCA_964504295.1 uncultured Thioalkalispiraceae bacterium | reverse complement strand
TGCCTGATATGGGCGGTGGCATGGGCGGCATGGGTGGAATGGGCGGCATGATGTAAGCATCATCCCTCATTTCCAAACTGTTCCATGCAGTTTCAAGAAAGCTCGTAAGCTCTATGTTTACGGGTTTTTTTGTTGCCTTTTATTAGCAGAATAAAGCAAAGCGTGTTCAGCGTCTTCCCGGCTTTTGCTTCACTCTTGTATCAATAATATTACGATTAAAATACAGGGTATTTTTTCACATTTTAATACCTGATTTGTACCGCGACTTTTTAGAGCAAATCACTAGAATAAGACGGGCTGATTAACACCGCTGTCGTTACTCAGAGTAGGAGAGATGTTTATGAGCTAAAGAAGGATTTTTCTAGCACTATCATGAGCATTCGGGAATATCTAGCATTTATAATGGTAATATTACCAAGAAATGAAGGCTGGTTATTGATTATGATGTCCTCCTTGTCTAGTGACAACCTTCGGGTTGTTTTAGATATTGGGGGACGGAGCATTACTGACAGGGATGTCCTTATCAAATGCTCTACTAAATATATGAGAAATCAACATGCTTAGCTTTGGTTTATTTAGCCGCCAGTTTTTCAGACTTATACAGCCTAAAAATGTCTTCTTAAGACAGGATGTATTTCAAATAGATCCCAGATACCGTAAAATGGATACTTATAAGCGTGCCCGATATCGCAAAGAAGCAAAAGTACGTCTGCTCGCACTCAGTTGCATTTACCTGGCTTTTACTGCTTGGTGGATTATCTTTTACTAATTAGCTCTTTAATATTTATTTTGTTCTTTACTGTTTGAAAGACAGCCATATGCCCGCGTTCATTCCAGTGCACATCACCTTTAATGTATTTTAAACGAAGAGTTTCCTCTGCGGAGGTCTTTAGGTTGTTGTTTATAAAAGTGGGGAATAAATTGATAAAAGCGATATTATTCTTTGTTGCCCAGTTCTGCCAAAATATAACCTGTTTTGAATCAAGATCCTGATTCAAAACCTGGTCAGGCCAAGGATATACAGCGATGGTAAGCGGAATTTTACGCACGTCCAGATAAGATTTTAGTTGCGCCATATGGCCAGCTGAAATTTCCAGGCCTTTAGCAGCAAATTCCTTGAATAAATTATCATCCATCGTCCACAATGCACGGCGCTGTTTTAGTCCTTTATCCCATGAACGTGTTTTAGCTTTTAATAATGCAGAAAGATTTCGTAGTCGAGCAAGGAAATAAGTATATTGAGTAAAAAATTCTTTTACGCTCATCTTAGGTTTTAAATTTTTATTGGCTTGTGACTCTGCCGCTCCCAGGTTTGCCGCATTTCCCTTGCTGATGACGTTCTCGTTTTCATCAAAGCGATAGCCGAGGGCTTCATCTTCAGCATCGGATAAATCTATAAACACGATAACAGTGTCAAATTTAAGACCAACCGTGTCAATGAGATATTTAATTTTTCGGTAATAAATAATAGGTGAGTAAGATGAAACACCAGCATTTAAAATATCAACATTAAACTGCATGTAATAATTTTTTAAAAGACCGGCAAAGGTTTTATCAAAAGCGATGCCAACTCCTTCAGTGAATGAATCACCAATTAAAAGAATACGTTTTGTTCCTGCCGTTGGCTTGAGTGTAACGGTTCTATTAGTACTATCTTTAAAGCCGAGCGAATTAGTATCGATACGGTAATCATGCTTACCCCATTCGGCAAGATAGTTGCTGATATTTTTTTCCAGATCGTGGTGGTAAATTGTGTTTGGATTGCGGTAAAACGCCTCACGAATACTTGAGGTGACATAAGAAGGCTCAAATAGGCCGACTATTTTTAGTGCAGCTGCTAGACTAAAATCAATAATTAGAAAGCCAATAATGATAATGCTTGTAAGTGTTTTTTTGGGATTGGCTTCAAACCAGTTTTGTTGTGGTGTCATAATGAATTCGGCTTGATATGATTAGTTTTTTAAGTGCGTGTTAAATAAATAAGAAGACAGTATACCTGTATGCCAACAGAAATTGAAAAAAAAATAGAAGCAATTATTCAAACCGAACTACCTGCTGCATTAATTGAACCAACGGCAGTGCATTGGCAGTCTTTGCTTGAAAATATTGAAGATGTTTATTTTGGTAATACCTGGGATAGCAGCATTATTGAATCTTTAGCCAAAGTTTGGGCGTGTAGCGAAATAGTTGCTCGATGGTGTATTCGGTATCCACGATGGCTCATGGATTTAAACACTGCCAATATCGTTGAAAATAGTATGAGTTTTCATGATTACCGTGATAAATACCAGCAACAAAATGGTTCGGTTGCAGATGAAACAGATTTGTACAAAGTATTACGACAGTTCCGCAACCAACAGATGTTGCGCATAATCTGGCGGGATATTTGTGGCTGGAGTGATTTAAATAATACCATTTCTGAATTATCTGCATTAGCTGAAGTTTGTATTAACGTGGTGCGAGACTTTTATACTCAATCAGATTCTGATTTTAGCCGGGAATTTGGTCAGCCATATAGCGATAATAATGAGGAACAGGAATTAATTGTTATTGCGATGGGTAAGCTGGGCGCAGGCGAACTGAATTTATCATCCGATATTGATTTAATTTTTGCATATCACATGGACGGTAAAACCAGGGGTGGCCAGAAAGAGATTGAAAATTCCGAATATTTTATTCGTCTGGGTAAAAAGGTAATTTCAGCCCTAAATAATACTACTGAAGATGGTTTTGTTTTTAGAGTCGATATGCGCTTGCGTCCTTTTGGTGATGGTGGTGCACTTGCCAGTAGTTTTAATTCACTGGAAAATTACTATCAAATTCATGGCCGCGAATGGGAGCGCTATGCCATGATTAAGGCACGTGTTGTTGCCGGCAAAGAAGAAACGGCGAAAGAATTAATGCAAATGTTACGGCCCTTCGTGTATCGACGATATATGGACTATGGTGCTTATGAATCAATGCGTGAACTTAAGTCTATGATCACTCAACAGGTTAATAAAAAAGGCATGCAAGCCAATGTTAAGTTAGGTGCTGGAGGTATTCGTGAAATAGAATTTATTGGCCAGGTATTTCAATTAATTCGTGGTGGACGTGATGCGCGCTATCAGCAGCGTGAGTTACTTAAAATTTTAGCGGTTATAAAAGATGAACAGCGTTTACCTGAATATGCTGTGAACGAACTTTGTGAAGCTTATACCTTTCTGCGAAATACAGAACATTGCCTGCAGGCGGTGCGGGATCAACAAACGCATCAATTACCTGAGTTGGAAATAGAGCAAACACGGCTAGCTTTCGCGATGGGGTTTAATCATTGGTCCAAATTTATTATCGTTTTGGAAAAACACCGCATAAAAGTACAAGCTTTTTTTGAACAGGTATTTGATGCACCGCACACAGAAACGGAAGTCAGCAATAGTGTATTTAAACAAATCTGGCAAGATCAAATTTCTGAAGAGTCCATTGCCAATGAATTACTAAATATTGGTTATCAGGAACCGGATAGCGTTTTAAAAACCCTGGCTGACCTACGCGCTAGCAAAGCATTCCAGACGCGAACCACTCAAGGGCAACAAAGACTGAATAAGTTAATGCCAATGGTTATTGGTGCAGTCGGACAAGTTGCTAATGCAGATATAACTTTGCAACGTGTTATTGAAATAATAGAACAGGTCGCAAAACGCAGCGTCTATATGTCGCTGTTGATTGAGAATCCCCTTGCTTTATCTCAACTGGTAAAGCTTTGTGAGCAAAGCCCCTGGGTGACGCGTTATATTAGTCGACACCCTTTATTACTTGATGATTTACTCGACCCGCGCAGCTTATATGTGCCTGCAACCAAGCAAATATTAAAAGATGAATGTAATAAAAAAATACAGGACTTAAATCAGGCTGATGACGAACAAATTGCAGATACAGTTCGACATTTTAAACAATCGAATGTTTTGCGTATAGCGGCGGCTGATTTGGCTAAAGCCGTTACGCTTATGCGTATCAGTGATTATTTAAGCTGGTTAGCTGAAGTAGTGTTAGATGTTTCACTTGAACAGGCGTGGACGTATATGGTGCAACGTTATGGTCGGCCTGTTTGCGCTACAAACGGTGATGTTTGTGATAAAGGCTTTGCTATTATCGGCTATGGAAAATTAGGTGGTTATGAACTGGGGTATGGTTCCGATTTAGATATGGTTTTTTTACATGGGGCAAAAAGTGATCAGGACATGACTATGGTTGCACAAACCGCAACATCCGATAGCAATGCAATAAAAGCGCGGTCCATTGTAAATTCAGTTTTTTTTATGCGTCTGGGGCAGCGTCTTATTCATTTACTCAGTACTCGAACAGCAGCAGGGCGTTTATACGAGGTTGACCTTCGCTTAAGACCGGATGGTGCATCAGGGATGCTAGTTAGCTCAATTAAATCTTATGATAAATATCAAAACAACAAAGCCTGGGTCTGGGAGCATCAGGCGTTAGTGCGTGCACGTGCAATTTGTGGTGAGCCGGCTATTATGCAACAGTTCAATCATATTCGTAAAAGTGTCTTAACCCAACAACGAGATATCACACATTTAAAAAAAGAAGTGATTACGATGCGCGAAAGAATGCGCCAGTCGCTTAGTAAAGATAATTTCCAGCAGTTTGATATAAAACAGGGTGTCGGTGGTTTGGTCGATATTGAGTTTATTGTTCAGTTCTGCGTGCTTGCCTGGGCAAATGAATATCCGGAATTATGTGAGTTCACCGATAACATTAATTTACTACAAAGTTTACTTAAAGCTGGAAAATTGTCGGCACTAGATTCTGATAATTTAACGAATGCTTATAAAAAATACCGTCAACGCATCCATCGCTTGGCGTTGCAGGACCAAAGAGGTTTTGTTAGCGCTGATAAATATATTTCCCAACGTGACGATGTTAAGTTGGTATGGAGTCGGGTATTTTCTGAATAATGACACCCTAAAATAATATGGAAGCTACATTTTGGTATTAAATCTACAACTTAACAGAAAACCAGGAAAATTTAGAAGATCAGGAAAAAGCTGGATAGCTATTCTATTTGGTCTGATTTTTTTTGCCGGCGGCTTAAGTTTTTTATTTTTTACCGTGGTAGCGGATGTCTATGATGGTTGGCGAATGCAGTCATGGCAATCGACTCAGGCAAAATTACTTGCCACCAACCTTAATCGTAATTATTCGAATAATGCCGATACTTTTAATGCTTCAGCGCGTTACGAATATACCCTTGGTGGGCAGCGTTATATCAGTACGCGCGTTGCAATAGCCGACATGGCTGATAATATCGGCAATTTTCAAAAAACATTGGCGCAGCAATTACGCAACGCATTTCGTAATCGCCAACCAATCACAATCTGGTATGACCCGCAAAGCCCGACAAGTTCGGTTATTAATCGAGATATTCGTTGGGGGCTAATCGCTTTTAAAATGATTTTTGTTATCGTGTTTGGCGGTATTGGTTTTGCGATGTTGTATTATGGTTTTAAATCGGAAGATAAAATGTCTCGCTCACAAGTTGAACGCGAGCAACCTTGGCTTGTACGGCCTGAATGGAAAAATGGCGCAATTAAGTCTAACGCAAAATCCAGCATGGTCGCGGCATGGGGTATTACTCTTTTCTGGAATGCCATTAGTTTTCCCGCTAGCATCGCAGTTTTGCCGGAGATTATAGAAAAACAGGAACTCAAGTCGCTAGCCGTTTTTATTTTTCCACTTATTGGTTTAGGCCTACTGTATTGGGCGGTTAAAACATCTTTGCAGTGGCGACGCTTTGGGTACACGCCTCTCACAATGGATCCCTATCCGGGCAGTATTGCGGGACAGGTCGGTGGCCATATCCGTATTAACTGCACCTATCAACCGCAGCAAATTTTTAAAGTCACGCTTAGTTGTATTTACAGTTATATGTCGGGCTCAAGTAAAAGCCGAAGCCGCAAGGAAAATACAAAGTGGTTGGACGAAGGCTATGCGCAGGTTAATCCTGGAGCCAGAGCTGTTAATATTTATTTTTGTTTTGATGTACCCGATAATTTGCCCGCTAGTGACGACAAAACCAGTGAGTCTTACCACTTATGGCGTTTAACACTTGAATCTGAAATGGACGGCACGGATTTAAACCGAAACTTTGAAATACCGGTTTATAAAACCGGGCAACAATCGGCTCATATTAATTTTAAATCACCAGAATTATTACCTGCCGGGGTTGAGAAGGTGACCACAGAATCGTTGTTGCCATTAAGCCATACAGGTTCGAGCAAAACCCTATACTATCCTATGCTACGGAAGCCATCGAACAGTCTTGCGGGCGTTATTTTTGGTGGTATCTTTGCGGCGGTAGGCGTATTTTTATGGCAGCAGGCACAAACTGAAGGGGGAATGCTTTACTTTATGGCCAGCGTCTTTAGTTTGATTGGTTTTGGCGTCGTACTATCGGGAATTTATTCAGCATTTAATTCTCTGCAAATAAAATTTGATGGCATAAGCTTGCATTATCGTCGTCGGTTTCTTTTTTTTACCTTAGTGGATAAAGTGATTGCATACACAGGCATAGCAGGTATTGGCAGCAGTCAAGGTGGTACAGGTAATATTGGTGGTAAACACCGAATTGCTTATAAGATTTTCGCTTTGGTAAAAGGTAAAAAATATACACTGGTTGAATCAATTGATTCTGCGAGTAAGAAAGATCAGGTGATTGAATATTTTGAAAAGGAAATAAGTCGCTAGAGATTAACTATCGAAGTTCACTGCTGTCCCGTTAACTTAAACTTAATGCTGCCGAAATGTAAGTAATGCCTACGTTTATACTAATACTAACGCCGCCGGACATGGAATGGGTGAGGCTGACTAACGGACTCGCTATTTGCCATCCATGGCCGCTCGACTGCCGCGTCCGTGCGGCAGACGGTCCGTTAGTCAGCCTCACCCATCCCATATCCTACTTGTATGCTCGTTTCAAAAGTTAACGAGATAGCAGTGATCGAAGTTATTAAAAACGAACATAAACGGAAAGATATTATTGTTGCTAGTATTATTTTTTTGCTGGTTGGCTTATTTAGTCTTTAATATGTTATGCCAGATCTTTGAAGCAAAACTGGATGGTGCTGATTTCAATCATTGGTATAGTATCACCGTCTTTTAGTGGTAATTGCTTTGTGTTATTCGACACGAAAGCCCATTTGACTCAAAATCTGAAGAATACTGGATATTTTCAGTGCTTTACGCTCTCATTTCCCTGAATAATCGCGTTATAATAGCGAGCTGTATATATAGAAGGTGTAAGGAGAAATGTGCCATGTCGATGGCTGATCGTGACGGTTTT
>CAZDEC010000120.1:2615-7468 GCA_964504295.1 uncultured Thioalkalispiraceae bacterium | reverse complement strand
CTTAAATAGGC
Organism: uncultured Thioalkalispiraceae bacterium; assembly: GCA_964504295.1. Classification (GTDB taxonomy): domain Bacteria; phylum Pseudomonadota; class Gammaproteobacteria; order UBA6429; family Thiohalophilaceae; genus SZUA-37. Next base: position 7,457 of record CAZDEC010000120.1, on the reverse strand, counting down.
CTCATAAAAACATCTTATTCATAAGTTAACGGGACAGCAGTGATCTGTAACATTATTATTGTTTCGCTAATTTGAGGTGATTTTACAATAAATCCCCAACCCCACGTCACCGCCATTCGCAACGAAAAGTCCTGTTTGTGATTTAGTCAAGAAACAGCGATATAACATCGTTTAAGTATTGCATTCCTGAGTCTGTTGGCTTGATGGTATTGCCATTCTGAATCAGCCAGTTCTTTTCTTTTGCGATGACTAGTTGTGGTTGAATAATCGAAACGTCCAGGCCGGTTGATTCTATAAAGGTATCTATATTAAAGCCCTGGCTTAACCTAAGTGCATTTAACATAAATTCGAAAACAATATCATTATCCGATAATGTTTTGTGGTCGAAGACATGGCTATTATTTTTAACCTGTTGCATATAGTTTTTAGGTTGTTTTTGCTTAAAACAGCGTTTTATTTTTTGCTCATTGGTAAAACTGATCTTTTGATGCGCACCGGCACCAATGCCAAGGTAGTCTCCAAATTGCCAATAGTTTAAGTTATGTTGGCAGCGGCGGTCTATTATGCTGTTTTGTTTTGCAAAGGCAGAAACTTCATATTGCGCATACTGATTATCGTCAAGCATGTTGTGTGCACATTGGGTCATTTCCCATAGAGCATCATCCTGCGGCAAGCGTGGTGGCTTGGTAGCGAACAGGGTATTGGGTTCAATGGTGAGTTGATAATGTGATAAATGTGTTGGTTGAAAATCGATAGCGGTTTGTAAGTCATACTGCATTTGTTCTATTGATTGATCTGGTAAGCCAAACATTAAGTCTAGATTAAAGTTATCAAAGCCTGCTTTTTGTGCAGCTTCAATTGCATTAATAGCTTGTGCACTGTTATGGATGCGGCCAAGTTTTTTTAGCATATCATCGTTAAAAGATTGTATTCCCATCGATAAGCGATTAATGCCTGCATGCCGGTAGCCAGAGAATTGTTTTTGATCAACGGTTCCCGGATTGGCTTCAAGGGTTATTTCAATGTTCGGTGAAATATTAAGGCGTGCGCGTAGTGCTTGTATTAAGCACTCGATGGCTTCTGCAGGAAACAAGCTTGGAGTGCCACCGCCCATAAAAATCGAGGTGATCGAACGCCCCCAGACATTGGGTAATTCATTTTCAAGATCGAGAATTAAGCAGTCAATATATTCATCGAAAGGCGTCGCTGTTTTAACTGCATGTGAATTAAAGTCACAGTAAGGACATTTTTCTATACACCATGGGAAGTGAATATATAAACCGAGTGGCGGTAAGATATTAAAAGCAGGTGGTTGCAACAATCACCTCGGGTTTAATTAACCAGATTGCCGCGCTATCGCTCGCAATGACATAGACGAGGTCATTGCGAGCGATAGCGCGGCAATCTGATTTTGGCAATCGGGCAAAGTAATAATGCTAACCACAGGATTGTTTTATATGCTCAGCTAATAGTTTCAAAGCTTTGCCGCGATGGCTCAGCGTATTTTTTTGTTCTGCCGTAAGTTGTGCTGACGAACAGTTATGCTCTGCTACATAAAAAATAGGGTCATAACCAAAACCATTATCGCCTTGTGGTTCTTTTAAAATTTTACCTTCCCAGGTCCCCTGAAACATTACTGGTGTAGGGTCGAGTTCATGTTGCAGTAAAACCATCAAGCACTGAAAACGTGCACCGCGTTCTTTATCGGCTACATCTTTTAATGCTGTTAGGGCTTTTTGCAGATTCGCTTCATCTGTTGCGCCTTCGCCAGCATAACGTGCGGAGTAAATGCCGGGTGCGCCTTTAAGTGCATCAATTTCGATACCGGAGTCATCTGCAATAGAAGGCAGGCCGGTATGGTGGCAGGCATTGCGTGCTTTGAGTAAAGCATTTTCAACAAAGGTTAAACCGGTTTCAGGAATTTCAGGCACACCATAATCAGATTGCGATACCACGGTAATATTATAAGCTGAAAGTATTTCCGTAATTTCACGAGCCTTGCCGGCATTGTTGCTTGCTAATACAAACTTATTCATTTTAGATTCCTGATAGTTATACCGGTCATTGCGAGTGAACAAAGTGAGTGCGGCAATCTTGTTGCTTATAAGTCAGGCTAACAAGATCGTCATTCCCGTGCAGAGCCTGCCCCTAGCGAAGGCAGGGGGCGGGAATCTATTCACTTTATATTAAGCTAAGCCTTTTTTTGATGCTCAAACAATTGCTCAATCGCCTGTTTAGCCAGCCCGGTCATGGCAATTAAATCATCGTGACTAAAGGCATCACCTTCGGCGGTGCCCTGTACTTCGATAAAGCCGCCTTTGTCGTTCATAATAATATTCATATCGGTATCGCAATCTGAATCTTCGATATAATCCAGATCCATCACCGGTGTACCTTTATATACACCAACGGAGATAGCCGCAATTTGATTGACGATGGGGCTTTCGCTAATCATTTTATTTTCAATCATGTGATTAACAGCATCGGTGAGTGCCACCATCGCACCGGTAATGGACGCGGTTCGGGTGCCCCCATCAGCTTGAATAACATCGCAATCTAAAGAAATAGTATGTTCACCTAATTTTTTTAAATCAATCGCAGCGCGTAAGGCGCGGCCGATAAGTCGTTGAATTTCCATGGTACGGCCACCCTGTTTGCCGCCAGAAGCTTCACGGCGCATGCGGTTGCCGGTGGAGCGTGGCAGCATGCCGTACTCGGCAGTTATCCAGCCCTGACCTTTACCGCGTAAAAAGCCGGGTACTCTTGCTTCAACCGAGGCGGTGCAGATAACTTTTGTGTCGCCGCAACAGATTAATACCGAACCTTCGGCATGCTTAGTGTAATTGCGGGTAATTGATATGGGACGTAATTCGTCCGCCGCTCGACCACTTGGGCGCATAGTTATTCCTTATATGTTAGGTATGTTTTGTTGCTATTCCGTTAACCTTGTGGCGTCACTAAGTTACGGGCAGCGTTAATATTGGTTGTAAAATCAGGCTAGATTATACGGGTAAGGGCAGAAGGGAGCCAGTAAGTTTTTATAGCGTCTTTAAGGCATAGGGTAGAGTGCTAGAATATACAAAGCCTACAAATTTATGGAACCTTTTGCCGCTGGCAGACGTTTAATGATTATGACAGTCAACAACATATGGCCTCTTAAGCCTTCAAAACATCAGCAGTTTGAGCAAATTGTTCAGCCGCATCTGAAAAAACTCTATCAACTTGCCTACCGATTTACCGGTCAGCGTGCCGATGCCGAGGATCTGGTACAGGATGTGCTGATTAAAGTGTTTCCGCGATTAGATGAAATGGTCTCGATTGAAAAGCCTGGCTCCTGGCTAGCCCGTGTTCTATATCGGCATTTTATTGATAAATACCGCGGTCAGCAGCGCTCGATACTACAGCTAGTTGATGACGCCAGCATTTTTGATTCTTTTGCTGATGAGAGTCAAGGGCCAGCACAGGACATGGGTACTTCCCAGTTGCAGAATCGGCTTGAGTCATGTTTAGGCAAATTAAATGACGACCAGCGATTGCTGGTTATTTTGCATGATGTCGAAGGCTATACCTTACAGGAAATTCATTCACTGCATGATGTATCGATAGGGACATTAAAATCACGCTTAAACCGCGCACGCAGCCGATTAAGAGATTTATTAAAAAACATGGAACCTTTTGACACCGACAAGCGTGTTAACGAGTAACAGGACGATAATTATGAATTGTACAGACACTCAAAAAGTATTAGACAACTATCTTGATGGTGACTTAATCACAAAAGATAAACAGGCTATTGAAGCACATCTGCAACAATGTACGGCCTGCCAGCAAGAGCTGGATGATGCGAAAGTAACACGCAGAATGTTGTCTGATTTACCAGTTGAATTGCCAGCAGATGATTTTGAAGAAAGAGTTTTACGCAAGGTATACAAACATTATGCTCAGAAAGAGGCTGCTGTAAAACGTGATAACAAATTTATGGCTGGTTTCTCAACCGCAGTAGCAGCCGGACTGGTGATATGGGTGGCGAATATAATTTTTATAGCTCCTGATAATTCAACGTCGGGCAATATGACAGCTAACAATACAACAGCCGATAAGACTATCGATACTCAGGTTATTACTGTGGCAATGAACCAGGTGCAGACGATTCGTCTTATGTTGGGCTCACAAAATAATGTTGAACAAGTGACGTTAAGCTTGGGTTTACCCGATAACATTCGACTTAAAGGCTATGAGTCCAGAAAAAAACTGGTCTGGAAAACAAGATTAACAAAAGGTGAGAATATTCTTAGCTTGCCAGTCAAAGCCATTGCTAACGGCCAGGGCAATTTGATAGCACAGGTTCAATATGGCAATAAAACAAAACGTTTCCGTATATTGGTTAAAACATTAAAAGATGTAAACCACGGCGATGTATTCAATAATCAGGCGAAAAGACCAAATTTCGTTTAATAAATTTAACAGGAGATAGAAAAATGAAAAAATTAAATATGAGTATTATATTAGCACTGGGTTTGGGTATGCCATTTGTTGCGGTAGCATCCCCCGATGATGATGTGACTATTCGCGTAATGGAAATGGATGAGCATTCTTCAGCAGATGTGACTAGCCATATTGATTTGCCGGATATGGCAGACAACGCTGCAAAAGAAGCTGCCGAGCATGGTTTAAATGCAGCTAATAGCAAAGGTCATAGTGAACGTGAAAATCACTCTTCTGATGATCGTGAAGTAGAACGTGAAGTCGAACGTGAAGTCGAACGTGAAGTCGAACGTGAAGTCGAGCGTGAAGTCGAGCGTGAAGTCGAGCGTGAAGTCGAGCGTGAAGTCGAGCGTGAAG
>CAZDEC010000120.1:0-2515 GCA_964504295.1 uncultured Thioalkalispiraceae bacterium | reverse complement strand
TAGAACGTGAAGTAGAACGTGAAGTAGAACGTGATATTGAACGTTCAGTTGACCGTGAAACAGACCGTGCTGATGCAAGCGACCAGAATTAAATCCCCCCCGCCGCAAAGCTCGATAGCATGATAGTATATATGCTAGTTGTTGCCTCTCCACTATTGTTTAGTGGAGAGGTTTTTACGTATTAAGATAAAATAGTTCATGAAGGTGTATGTATGAATTTCTCAGATTTATTTAAAAAAGTCCCACAGCTTTTTATTGTGTTCACATTATTTTTTAACAGTGGTTTGGTTGCAGCGAAAGCAACAAGTGATTTCAATCAGGGAGCGCGGCTTTTTAAAGCCAATAAATACAGTGCAGCATTAGGGAAGTTTAAGCGAGCTGAAGTTCAAGGCATGCGATCTTCTGCCTTGTATTATAATTTAGCGAGTAGTTATTATAAGACATCACAATATAGTAAAGCCAAAATATATTATAATAAAGTTCGCCAGTACAAAAAATTACGTTACCTGGCTGAGTACAACTTGGGCTTAATTGCACTTAAACAAAATAAAAAGAAACAAGCGAGAAAGCTGTTCGTTTCCGTTTATAAAAAAAGCAGGGATAAAAAATTAGTTAAGATGTCAGGGAAACGAATTCTTAAACTGCGGCCAGATATAAAGAGGTGGCGAGCGTATGCAAGTATCGGTTATGGAAGCGATGATAATGTTAACTTTTCGCCATCAGGTATATCCGCTAATAAGTCCGATACTTTTATTGAATTTAATGGTGTTGTAGATTATCTGTTTGCTGGTAACCGACGTAATGGCTGGATGGCTGAAATGTCTTACTATAAAGTTGATTATGGGAAAGTAAATAAATCTGATGAAGATGAAATTGGTTTTGGCCTTAAAAAGTTTTATAAAATAAACGACCAATGGAAATCAGACTATACGTTTAATTATTATAAACTCACTTATGGCGGCAACGACTACCAAACAATTTTAAAACTAGGTGCAGTGGCGCAGAAAAAGTTATCTAAAACTGAACAGCTATTGTTAAAGTACCGCTACGAAGATATTAGCAGTGATAATGTTACTTATAATTATCTTGCCGGTACACGCCAGAAAGCACGCCTGGAATATCGCCAGTATAATATAAGTAATATTCGAAAACTTTATTATGAGCTTGAGGTAAACAATCGAGAAAACCTGGCGTCTTCAAATTACTCGCCTACCCGACACACCTTGCGTGCTAAATATACGCATATTTTTAGTCCGAAATGGCGAGCTACGGGTGATTTTTCTTATCGCGTTAGTCGCTATCCTGCTCAGGGTACACAAAATAGAGCGGATACCCGAGTTAAAGGCAGCGCCTATCTAGATTATCGCTTTAACAAGCAAACAAAATTGCGTACTAAAATTGCATATACAACCAATAATTCAAACACAAATGTTTTTGACTATGATCGAAGTGTTGTTTCTATTGGTTTAAGTAGTAGCTTCTAAAATCTGGAATAAATCTAAATGAGCATAGAAATGTAATATAAATATGTGACACTCCTCATATAGCGTAACTATTAGCGTACTTCACATCGAACGGTGAGGTACGCTTTTTTATGAGCTCTGTAAGAGGTTGAATTATGTTTAAACATATTCGTGTTCTATTGTATGTAAGTAATTTCATCTTGCTGGCCCTGGCATTCCGTTACGGCTCAAACGTTTAAAATAGCCACGTTAGTGCCTGAAAACTCTTACTGGATGGAGCAATTACGTGCTGCTGCGGCCAGGATAAAAAAACAAACTGACAATCAGGTGAAGTTTAAGTTTTATCCAGGTGGTGTGATGGGCGGTGATAAGACCGTGTTGCGCAAGATAAGGCTGGGTCAGTTGCAAGGTGCAGCTGTGACTAATGGTAGCTTGAATAATTTTTATCCTGTTATTCAGTTATACAATCTGGTAATAGTTTTTTCGTCTTTAGTCGAAGTTGATTTCGTCAGGGAAAAGATGGAGGCAAAATTAATGCGTGGTTTAGGCCGGTCTAATTTTGTTCAGATGGGCTTTGCTGAAATGGATTTTGCCTATCTTATGTCGAAAGACAGAATTCAAAGTGTTGCTGATTTAAGGATGCAAGAAGTCTGGATCCCGGAAGGCAATCCTGTTGCGGAAATTGCAATGGATGCATTTAAGGTAAATGCGGTTCCTTTGCCTATTCGTAACGTCCTGGTTGGTTTACAAACAGGCTTACTGGATACTGTCGCAGCTTCACCTGTTGGTGCGCTAATGTTGCAATGGTATAATCATATTGTTGACTTGCCTGTATCCTATATTTTTGGTGTTTTTATTATGGACAAAAAAGCATTAAAAAAACTTTCGTTTGCAGAGCGAAAAATTGTTGAGAAAGAATTGGCGCAAGCAATAAAGTCTATTGATAGAAAAAACCGCAAGGATAATATTGCTTCATTGCAGACAATTTATAAACAAGGTCACTGCTGTCCCGTTAACTTTAAGCCCCTGCTTTGAATATAGAAAGCCTGGTC
>CAZDEC010000119.1:0-7482 GCA_964504295.1 uncultured Thioalkalispiraceae bacterium | reverse complement strand
GGGTTACTCGACCGCTCAGGCTCCGTGCTTGTGTCCCAGCTTCGCTTCATGATATTCCTGTGAGACTGGCAGGCCTTCGATTGTCCGCCATTCACGGTGCAGGTCGGCAAGGAACCGCTTAACAATATACCGCAGTGCCATGTTGTGGCGATGGCCTTTGGTCTTTTCCTTATGCGCATCGTGATTTTCCAGCCGGTTCTTGTAGTTCCGGTAAATGAGGGAATATTCGTTATCCCCGGCCTTGATGAAACTACCGGCCAGCACACCGATCAGTTTGGTTTTTAAAAATGGATTGAAGGTGATGCCCCGGCGTTTTGCTGGGTTGCCGTCTTTGTCGGTGTAATCACGTTCAACAAGGTGTTCCTGCTTGCGTGACAGCCCTTGCCCATTGTCGGCAACGTCCAGTCCGGCATATTTCCATAGACTCGACGGGTAGCGCGCCTTGGTGATGTCGATTTCACTGATGATGATCCCGGCCATAGCCGGGCCAACACCCTTTACGCCAAGCAGGAACTGGGAATAAACGGGATACTCTTTCAGGATAGTGCCCAGCCGCCGGAAGTGCTGGCTTTCATGCTGCTCCAGATCAACGTACTGAGCCAGCAGACACAGTTCCGTGTACGTGCTGATAACCTCGCCACCCTTAAACTTGGACTGCCGGGGAAACGTGGCCACGCCATCCGTGATTTTTTTGTAATGAACACGAAGATTATTCAGGATCATTTTGCCTTCAGCGTCAAGGGTGTCCTCACGCTCGCCGGACTCCTGACCCAGCTTGGCCTTAAAATTCCCGACAATACGGTTACCCATCTGGATGCGCAGTTTTTGCACGTCATACGCGCCACGCACGATTGTTTTTAAATTACTCATTGGTTCCTCCAATTATGTTGAGCGGTTCATTTAATTCACTGCCTACGGCCTAACCCATACCTCATAAAGAATCCACGGCCACGCAAACACGATAAGCGCACAAAACATTAGCACCTGACTGGGTGTCGGGTTCACCGTTTCCCGGTAGGTATCAACCCAAAGCTGGAGCCAAAACAGGCCGAGAAGAAGGTATAGGGCGATAAAGCCTCTCATTATGCGGCGACCTCTTCAGTCTTTGGCTCCAGCAACTCCGCCACAATCTCGTCCGGCTCCATATTCTCCAGCATGGCCAACCGCTCAGTTAGCGGGCCGCTTTCTGTCTCCGTGACCTCAGCCCATTTACCCAGCTTTTCATGCAGCGTCTGAGCCTTATTCATGCCCTCAGCGCGACTTCTGACAACTGGGTTTATCCGGCCTTCCAGTTTCAGGTGGGCGGCTGATTCAAACAGTTCCGTGATCGCATTGCGGTCTACGCTGGCCTTGTGATCTTCGTCCACCGAATACCGAATTCGCACATAGGCACCTTCCGCCTGTTTGGCCAGGGTGCGCAGTTCATCCATATTCGGCGGGCCGTCGAATTCAATCTGCAGCAGGGTTTTGGCCGGCGTCTTGATGAAGTCATTGGTGGCGCCGGTAGCGGACACGTCCCAGACAAGAATGCCTTTGTCGTCAAGTTCGCCGTAATGGAGCCTGCCGGGTGAACCGCAATACCCAAGCATGCGGCCATCACGTTCCCACTGTTGGGCTTTGTGGATGTGCGCGGCGAAACAGGCCGAGGACTCGGCAGCAAACAGGGCGCCGGTGCTGTATTCGTTATCCATTCCGGCCATGGCCACACCATGTTCGGACACGGATTCGGATACGGTGCCATGGGTAACCACAACAGTCGGAATGCCCGCCGTTCGAGCGGCCAGATTGGAGGGAGCCCAGCCTTTGAGTAGAGCGAACACACGATCACCAACGGCTTCACCGGCGTTCTCGGTACCATCCACGGCCGCGACTGCGCCCTTGTTTACGGATGGCAGACACGAGAACAGTGCGTCTATTTCAGGGACGCTGGAGGGGCCGTCGAACGTCCAACCATCCGACGCTACCCAGCCGTTAAACTTGCTGTATGCGACCTGACAAATACGATCGGCTACATAGACAGGATACTTGCCGCCAATGGTCTTGAAGACTTCCAGTGAACCCAATGTGTCATGTGAAAACGTACCTTGCAGGATCAAAACCGGCATTACATCGGTCAACCTGCGCACCTGCTTCAGCACAGCGGCCACTGCCGGGTGATGCAAGTCCATGCGGCTATCAAAGGTATCGCCGGCCAGTACCGCTATCTCGCATTCCTTCTCGATAGCCCGATCAACTGCATAGGTGAAGCAGCGATCAACTTCATCAAGATGTTTTGGGCAGTAATGTAGGTCGCCCGAGTGAAAAATTCTCAATTTACTTCCCCCTGCAATCAAAACGGCACATCAAAGCTGTTAACAGCTTCGATTAGTGCATCCTGGTTAACATTAATTTCGTTCTGTATCTCCGCCAGAACGTCCAGATCGTCGCTCCAGTTCTCGCCCCAGCGGTCGCCTGCGTAAGCAGCGAATATTTTCTGATTCAGTTGCATGGATTCAACGGCAGTAAAAATGGCTTCCTGCGCAACAAATTCCAATGAGCCGTCATCTTCTGTTGCCCGATCTGGCGTGGCGCTGATCGTGTCCTGCGAAGGCCCACCCAATGCGGCAGCCGCCTGATTACCGGCACTGAGTACAGCCTGTTGCTCGGCCTGCTGGAATACCTTCTCCATAGGCAGGTCGGCCTCAAGGTGCGGCAGCCACTGCTTAACCTTCATCGGCCTGCCGTCATCGCCAATCCGGCTGACTTCTTCGTGTTTTTTGGTGAGCCAGAAAATCGGTTTACCGTCAACGGTTCCACTAACCTTGCCGCCACGCAGGAAGGCGACCATTTCCATTTGCTGGCGCAGCTGCTGCATGCCGTACAGGCTGGTGGTCGGCATTTCAATGGCGGACGCACCGGGAATGCTCGGGATATAGAAAATTAGACCGCCGGATACTTTGCATTTACCGGCTTGGTATTCGGGGCAATTGTTTGGATTGCATGCGCCGCCATTGTCGGGGCGCAGAACAATGGGGCGCCCACCAAAGGTGCGGCGGGCGCGTTTGTTTTGTGGATCCACTTCAACCGGTGCGCGCATCTTGCAGTAGCGAGCGCCATCCTGCCCGTATTCACTCCAGTATTGAAGCTGGGAGCGGGTATAGCATTTCAGGCCATGGGGCATATTAGTCAGCCATGTGTCGGCCGCGAAGATTACCGGGATACGGTAAAGATGCCGGCCCTCACCCTGATCTTCGCCGTATAACTCCATGATGCGATCGGCAATCTCGCGCATAGAGAAGTCGGCGCGCTTGGCGCTGAAATAGGGCACGTTCTGAGGGGTCAACGGGTATTCGATGTTGCACTGCTCGGCGATGCGCTTTTCGATTGCGCCATAGCTTGCGCCAGCGGCTATACCCTTATTGTAGATCTCAGAGGCCTGCTGATTCTGGGCTGCTTTCTTGGTCAGCCGCTTGATGCCGGCGCGGATCTTTCCGCCCACCGGTATGCGTACTTCGCGTTCACCCAATACGCTCGGGCCATTACCCATGGTCTGGATGCTAGTCGATGTGGTTTGCACCAATGAGGTCATAATAAACTCCTCGTGTTTTTATGTTTATTGCGTAATGCCAGCACCGCCAGGCCGAGAGCGCAAGGATCATCCTGGTGCTGCTGGATTAAATTGTTTATCTCAATGGCCGCCGCAAACGAATCATCCAGTAGATAGTTCGGTTCGAGCTCCGGTTTTTGCGGTGCCGGTTCAGGTGCTGCGTACCGAGCTGCCATTGCCGCGCTCATGCCGCATTCTCGGCGCTAAATAGCGAATCAAACGACTCATGAAGATCTTGCAGTTCGTTTTGCGTTTGAGTGAGCTTAAGTCGCGCATACTCAAGTTGTTTATGCAGCTTTTGGTTTTCGGTCATCAGCCGGTTGTTTTCATTACACTGCCTGATGTCTCCGCTCCGCACAAAAGCCGCTAACAGCAAAAATCCGAAGATGCCGGCAATAAACCCTCCTAAAAGGAGCCAGAACGGCGCGGTTGAAACCGTTTCTTCTATTCCCATTTTCCTTCTCCTGTTTGGTTTGTTTGGAGTTATGCTGCCGCAGGGGGTTCGGGCTTGGATTTTGCGTCACAGCCAGAACAAGTACCCTGCCTCATTGTCACCATCATTCCTCGTACAGCAGGACAGAAGTGACTCCATGATCTGGCTCGATTGGTTGCCCGTTTGGTGGTGGGCTGTGATTCGCTAAACGGGATCACGTTTCTCATCGGTGTTGTCTCCCATGGCATGGTTAGAGTTGATTAGCTTCTATTTGCGATCAGTATAGAACTATCGGTTCTATAGCGTCAAGAACTAAAAGTACTATTTTTGAATTGCGCGCGTCAGGGGAGGTTGCTGCGCGCAACCATTGAGATGCATGCTGAGCAGGAAGCTCTAGGAGGATGTCTCGGGGGGGGGTTGATTAAAGAGTACAGCAGCCTATTGCCGCTGGTTAAAATAATACTACCGGGTATCGATCTAGAGATCTTAATGTAATCAAGATAAGGCCGATGAGCATCGGTGCAAATAATGTACGTCTAACGAGGGATCGGTTGTTATTCATCAATAATAGTTTGCACTACCACGCCGCAAATTGTAGCGTCCTCATCGACCTCGATTATTGGATAACGTGGGTTTAGTGGCTCTAAATATTTTTTATTTCCATCTATTGTCAATTGTTTGAATGTAGTTTCCTCAGAGCCATCTAGTTTGACAATAACCCTTGAACCATTTTTCGCTTGTATGGCAGGGTCAACAATTATAATTGATCCCTCTGGGTAGGTAGGAATTCCGTTCGGATTTTCCATCGATTTACCTTTCACTCTTAACGCGTATGCGCGATCACTAACTCGTTTGGTTGTCAACACAGGGTTTTCTCCATCTGTGGGCTGGTGAACATCTTGATACCTACCCCAGTCGCCAGCTTGCACCCATGAAATTAACCAAACCCGTCTTAATTTGGACTCTATTTTATCGGCGTTGTGTAAATTAACTTGATCTTTTTCCTCTAGACTCCTCATTGGTGGTGTTCCATATGCGAGCCACGCCGGATTGCACTTGAAATATTTAGCCATGTTAATAATTCGTTCGTATCTAGGTATCGATTTCCCTTCCGCCCACTTCCCAGCAGCTTTTTGAGAGACGTTAAATAATTTCCCCAGATCCCCCTGGGTTTTTATTTCACGACCAGATTTTTTTTCGTTCTCCATCAGCATTTTTAGGCGCGCAGAGAATTCGAGTTTTTCTTTGTTTTCGTGATCAACCATTCGTTCTATTATCCCCGTATATTCAACTACTATCAGTTCTTGACACAAAGAACCGGAAGTTCTACTATGAGCGCTATGGAAACTAAAGATTCTCTTGAGACAGCAGTACGGCTTATCGGCCTGCAGCAATTAGCAAACGGCCTCGGTTGTTCATACCAGGCAATCCGGAAATGGCAAAAGTTGAACAGGATGCCTGATTCCGAATTTTCAGGGCGAACTATGCACTCAAAAAAAATACAAGAGCTAACCGGTAATAAGGTGACAATATTCATGTTGTTAGGATGCGTCCCTCCGCACCTCAATAAAGTTGCTTAATTATGTATGTTTTCGTGGTTTTAATTAAAGCAATTACGGCGCGGGAATGCACGGGACAAATTGATCGGATTTCGGGAATTAAAGGGAAACGGACGGGAGTGGTTATATGAGAGCTACAAATACTACAAATACTACGAGGACCAGCATGCCGTCGGAAACTGAACTGGTGTTAAGCAACGCGCTTTTGCGCCAAGGACAAGCCAAACTGGCTCAAATATGGGGTATCAGCTCATCTGAGGTGTCGCGGAAATTAAAGAGTGAAACTGGCATCAAGCTGGATCAAATGGCGGATGCGTTGGATGAGGTGGGCGCCAGAATCGTGTTTGATGACGAATACACCGTCGTTCCCACCGACGAATATCAGGCGATCGAAATATTGGCGCGCAAAGCGCTGAGCAAAACAAAATAGACGGAAGAACCGCTATGACAAAAAGAGTCAATCTAACCGAAATAATTGATTACACGGCGCTGGCCTGCCAACAACCGAGACCGGTGACCAATTCAGCCTGTCAGGTGATGCTGGAGCACATCAGCGAGCACCTGAGTCGAGGCAATACCGTCAGCCTGCACGGATTCGGCACTTTCAAAGCAGTTGATGGCGCAGTTCAATTTACCCCCAGCAAAAAAATTATGGAACGCGAAACGCCAGACGACCTCGGCTGGCCGTTCAGTCCCTGGACAACCGCAAAAGCCGCTGGGTAATGGTTTTGGTGCCGTCCACGTTAGCCAGTTTCGTGGCCATTGATTTGGCGATAGCCCGTTTACCCTTCGCGTCCAGTTTCTCAAAGGCATCAGCTATCGTGCTGGCCTCTCTTGAGCCTGCAAAGAAGGCCTCGGGCGTCGTGCCCAGCAGTTTCAGAATCATAATGAACTGCTGCAGGGATAGATTGTATTTGCCGGTATGGCGAAATATTTCACTCATGTTTGAATGGTAAATCCGTTCGTGAGGGCCAAGCTTTTGAGTTTTTTCGCAGAGACCACGCAAACTATACTCACTGTCCACGATCATGGCTTTCAGCCGTTTAGTGGCGAGTCTATATTCCTTTTCGGCTATGGGCATGGTTTTTCCTATGCTGGTAGTTAAAAGCTACCGATATTAATACTGGACAAGAAAAACAGCAATGATTTTAAGCGAAGCTTACAAAAATTTAACGCCAACGGCGAAAACACAGGTGCGCGAAGAAGTGCTGGTTATCTGCCAGGAGCGTGGAGTTAGATGCTCTAGGGGCTACCTGACCCTGCTGCTGCAGGGTCAGCGTCAGCATCCGTGCAGCGCCGAACTGGCGCGCCTGGTATCTGGGTATATGCGCGGAATGGTTGGGCTGGATGTGAGCCCAGATGATGTGCTGGCGAGCGTGAAGGGGAAGGAGCCACTTTCTCAGGATGGCTAGGCCGACGAAACAAGGTATCGACTATTTCCCCCTTGATTGTCGATTTGACGACAAGACCGAAATGTATTTGATAGAGAAAGGGGCAGCAGGATTAGCCGTTCTGGTGGCTACCTGGCAGATGATCTACTCAAATGAAGGGTACTTTATTGTGAACAATGATGATCTTCACCTGCTGATAAAGCGCAAAATAGATTCCGATATTAACGAGGTTTCCGACTGCATAAACGCATGTTTACGGCGGAATATATTTAACAGCGAGAAGCATGACGAACACGGAATTTTGACCTCAAAAGCAATACAGGTGCGCTTTTTTGAGGCCGCGAGGAAAAAGAAAGTGGTTCACGCTAACCACGATTTCTTGTTGATTTCAGTAGATTCCAATAAAAACGTAGTTTATTCCGACGGAAACCCGGTAATTGCTGGCGGAAATGCCACAAAGGAAAAGGAAAAGGAAAAGGAAAAGGAAAAGGAAAAGGAAAAGGAAAAGGAAAA
>CAZDEC010000118.1:0-7709 GCA_964504295.1 uncultured Thioalkalispiraceae bacterium | reverse complement strand
TCGTGATATTTTCGAAGAAATAAATGGCTTTGATGAAGAGTTGGCAGTGGTAGGTAATGACATAGATTTTTGTTTGCGGATTTCAAAAAAAGGATATCAAAACCTGTGGACTCCTGAATGTAGGTTAATTCATCATGAAAGTATTTCGCGAAAAGAAATTTCCTTTACAGATGATGAAAGGAAGATGTGGGATCGATGGGGAGATGTATATCTATCTGGCGATCCCTATTACAATCCTAACTTGAGTCTCGCCAGTTCCGACTGTGAGTTGGCACCTACTAAAAAAATCAGTATTGTAGCGGAGAGCGTGGCGAATGATCATGTAGGGGTGAATATCATAGGGTATATTAAAGCAGAAATGGGTGTGGGAGAGGCTACAAGAGGTAACGCGCGCGCTTTAAATGTAGCTGGAATACCATTTTGTATTATCAATTATGAAACAGGGAACCCGTCCTGTATGGGAGATAGTACATGGGATCAAAAGATTGTCGATAAACCAAAATACGAAATTAATATTTTGCATATAAATGCCGATTTGACCCCGGATGCTGTCAAAAATCTACCCCGCGATTTTTTTGTAGATAAGTATACAATTGGGTATTGGGCCTGGGAATTGCCGGATTTTCCTGATGAATGGTTGGATTCTTTTTCATACGTGGATGAAGTGTGGGTTCCTTCTGTTTTCGTTAAAGAGGCGCTTGAGAAAAAATCACCAGTTCCAGTAACGGTGGTTCCTCACCCTATAGAGAAAAGAAATTTACCATACTTGAATTGTGAGTTTTTCAACCTTCCATCAGAAGTGTTTTTGTTTTTAGTCATGTACGATGTTCATAGTATTCAGGAAAGAAAGAATCCTAAG
The DNA here is from genome assembly GCA_964504295.1 of uncultured Thioalkalispiraceae bacterium. Classification (GTDB taxonomy): domain Bacteria; phylum Pseudomonadota; class Gammaproteobacteria; order UBA6429; family Thiohalophilaceae; genus SZUA-37. The sequence continues at coordinate 6,850 of CAZDEC010000118.1, read as the reverse complement.
GGGGTTATCCAGGCTTTTAGAAATGCTTTCGATCATAATAATATTAATGTTGGTTTAGTAATAAAGGTAAATAATGCAAGTGAAGCTGAGCTTGATGAGCTCAAAAAAGAACTTGGTGAGTACGAAAATATTTATCTTATTACAAAGAGAATGAGTCGTTATGAGGTGGATTCTTTGATCCACTGTTGTAATAGTTTTGTCTCTTTACATAGATCGGAAGGTTTTGGCTTAGTGTTAGCTGAATCGATGGCTTTGGGAAAAACGGTGATTGCGACTAATTGGTCAGGGAATGTTGATTTTATGAACTCCGATAATTCTATTTGTGTAGATTATAAATTAAATGCTCTCGGTAGTGACTTCGGACCATACAAAGCAGACCAATATTGGGCGAATCCTGATATTGAGCAAACGTCAAAATTTATGGCGGAATTAGTTGCAAGACCTAGGTATTCTAAAGAACTGGGTCTTGCAGCTAAACGATATATTAATGAGAACTTATCCCCTGAAGCAGTTGGCGCGCTGATGAAAAAAAGAATTTATCAAATACAAAGTAGATTAGGAAAAAAATTAGAAAAGAATTGCGTGTAAAAATATTTGGGGCTGTCCCAGATAATACATTAAATGTACTATCAGAGGCAGTATGAAAAAGAGTCGATTAAGGACAAAGAAACAGCATAAAATTATTTGAAGGAGTGCGAATGGCGTTTTAATAACCCAAAGCCACAAGCACAATTAAAGCAATTGAAACAATAGGTTAAAGAAATCATGGGCTAGTTATCTGGGACAGCTCTAAATATTTATATGAAATTGTCTATATTCAACTCATTCATATTACTAAAGTTGGACAACAACTAAGTTGTATTATTTGTTTGTGCTGATTACTGTGCGGTAATAATCGTTGAGGTGTATCTGCCTCATATTTAACTGTTTAGTCAATTTGCACATTTAAGTAGGAAAACTAATGCTGACAAATATCAAATAATGCTACCACCGACAGTGTGATAAATGAACAATGAAGAATCCATTAAAATCTATGAGGTCTTGTACGGCGCGGGCCAGTCGCCTACTTGTGCGGATGTACAGCCTTTTTCAATTGATAATTCAAATCCAGAATGGCGAGAATTACAGGCGTATTTAGATGTTTATAACCGTGGTTTATATGAAAGCGCATCGTTTACAGGTGTTTTTTCCCCAAAGTTTAGTCTTAAAGCTAAAGTCCAGTTTTCTGAATTTTTAAAGTTTGTAAAAGGCAATATGGGGTCAGATGTTTGCTTTCTTAATCCGTTCCCGCAAATTTCATATTGGTCGTTTAATGTGTGGATGCAGGGAGAGTATGCGCACCCTGGTTTAATGACAAGCGCCCAAAATTTATTGAATGCTGTTGGGATTCCATGGGATATAAAAAATGTGCCGCGGCACGGTTATGATAATTTGTCTTATTCAAATTTCTGGGTGGGGTCGTCCCAATTTTGGGACATATATGTGGGTAGCGTATTAAAGCCAATTGCACTATTTTTAAAGACCGAGCCCAGTAACTTTGCTTGCAGGCAGGTATTGAAACCAACCTCGCATACAGACCCAGCACCATATTTGCCATTTATCATTGAGCGTCTTTTTAGTACCTTTTTGTCATTGAATCAAGACGTGTCTTTCATTTCTTATCCTATTGATATGGAAGATATTATTAAAAAATATTGTTTAAATGAATATGAAAAATTGTTGGTTTGCCGAATGGAAGAAGAGATTACTAATGCTGATCTTGAAAAAAGATACTCACCAGAACTGCTAACCAGAATGGATGTGCTTACTTGTATGCACCAACAGCATTTTTTGGATTACTATAGGTGGCATAAGCATCCGCACACCGGTAAGCTGGTAATCTAGCAAATTAAGGGAGGCTCACGATGACCTGTGCTGTGAATTTTTGAGGTGCAGATCTATCATCAGAGATGGAGACTTATGGGGGGGCATCATAAGTTATGGCATGACAGTGGTAGTCTCTATCCTGTTTGCTTGTGAATTGATATACTCCGCATTTATTTTAATTCGTTGCAAACTTCCATATACGCTATGCGACTCCCAAGAGTTCTTATTACAACGTACCATGAGGCCTTTTTACATCGAGGTGGTGGAGAATTTGAAATTGCAATGATTTCAAATGCTTTGAAGAAGCATGGTGTGGTTGCGGATATTTATGGCCCGTATACCCAAGACATTGCTAATTATGATGTCATTTTGCATTTTTCGGTAGAAAAGGGCGGGCTAGATTTATTGCGTCAGATTAGTGATGCTGGCAAGCCTATAGTGTTATCCCCAAATTTGTTCCTAAAAGAAAAAAACTCATCGATTGCAGCATTAGTGTCTGATCACATTGATCTGGCTGACATTATTGTTTTCAAGTCAGAGTCAGAAAAGTGCGACTTTAATCGTTTTTTTGAAATGCCATTGAGTAAAGTCAAAGTGGTGCATCAATTTGTTGATAGTGGCATCATCCGGTCGGCTCCTAAAGGATTGTTCTCAGAGCTGTATGGTATTGAGGATTATGCGATTGGTATTGGTATTATTGAGCCTGGAAAAAATCAGCTAATGGCAATTCGAGCAACAAAAGAGTTGGATATACCATTAGTGTTGGTAGGTAACTATAGGGATACTGAATATTATGATGTCTGTAAAAGGGAAGGTATATCGAACACGCTATTTATTGAGAGCCTGCCGTACCATTCTGATATTATGAGATCAGCGTTGCAGGATAGTTCATTGTTTATTGAAGTTACACCAGAGCCTGCTGGCTTTTCTGCGCTTGAGGCGGGTTTGTCTGGGTGTGCTCTAGTGTTGGCTGACTCAGAGTGGTCGATTGAGCATTTTGGTGAACTTGCAAATTACGTGACCCCTGAATCCATTGGCAGTGTTAAAAATGGAATCACTGTGGCGCTGGAGAAAGAGAAACCCGGCATGCAACTGCAAAAAAGACTTAAGCACCACTTGTCTGAGCAGAATATAAATGTGCTTTTTGATATTTTAGTAGAAGCATCAGCAACTATAGATTGAGCTTTAAGCGAGCATAATGAAGTTATTTTTAATTAGGCATGGTCGGTCGATAGCTAATGAGGAAAAATTGGTTACAGGTACGACTCTAGATGAGCTTTCGCCTGAAGGATTGAGACAGGTAGCAGATCTTAAAATATGGCTTAGGTCTGTTGGTGTTGTGGCAGATCGTTATATAACGAGTCAGTGGAGACGTGCTCAACAAACAGCTGATATCTTATGGCCTTCTGAGGAGTGGGAAATTAACTCTGAAATTGGTGAAACTGACGCAGGAAATGTGAGTGAATGGCGGTTAAAGGATTTTTTACTCAAATATCCAGAATTTTACCAATCTTCAGATGCCTGTTATCCTGGTGGTGAGTCACATGACCAACTAAATGCTCGAAGCATTTGCTGGTTAACTAATTTGCTTAAGACCAGTAAAAGATGTGAAGATGTTGTTTTAGTAGCACATTCTGGCCCTATTTCATGTTTGTTGCAATGTGTTGTAGACGTTTCTATGGATCGTTTTCCTGCATTTATACCCGCGAATGCAAGTATGTCAATGATTGATTTTCCTCATAATTCTGTTGAAACGGCATTAGTTAAAGGCATCTCCCTGGGATCAGATGAAATGGTAGCTAGCACATTGGTGAGTAAGTATTGAACAAGGTAGTCGTTTTACAGCGAGAGTCACATGTAGCAGTGGGTGTTTTTTCTTTGTCTGTTTCAGCACGTATAACGGAAGTGCTGGATTATCTTCGAGATACTCATCAGGTAGAGTATATAGTTGTATCAGAGAACGATGTTTTTGCGGTGAATGCAATAAACTGGGGTGATATTTTAATTTTAAGTAAACATAGTTCAACTTGCTCCTTAGAGTTGATGTTAAAAGCTAAAATGATGGGGGTCTTGATCATTTATGATATTGATGACTGGATATTCTCGTTTCCTAAATATAGTGCTGGTGATGGGCAATCAGGTAATAGAGAAAATATGCGTCGTATGATTGAGTTGGCTGACTATGTTACTGTTGCAAATGAAACTATTTATTCAGAAATATTAAAGCAGCGTGATGATGCTGTTTTAATTCCCAATGGTATGTACGTTGAAAAATATGTTAAGACTAACTCCTTTATCGGTTCTGAAGAGTATTTTCCGCCAAGAGTAGTTTTTACTAATGCTGATTTGCTTAAGTTGGAAAATAGTAAAGAGACATTTGTTAATGTGTTACACGAGTTTTTTCATAAACATCCTGATTATGTAATGGATTTTTATGGTGATCCATTTCCTGAAATGTTTTCGATGTCCTTTTTACATTTTTCTAACCGCATGAGTTATCAGGACTATATGGTCTCACTTATAAATGGTAAGTACCATTTTTCTGTAACCCCATTAGGTGGGCTGGAAGACGCTGATAGTTGGTTTTTTAATAGTTGTAAAAATCCATTTAAATATTTAAATTACGGTGCCGCGTGTGTGCCTGGCATATATTCACTTTCTCCAATATATGAAAATAATGTGAAAAATTTTGAAACAGGTCTATTGGTTGAAAATTCTAAAGAAAGTTGGCTGGACTCGTTAGAACTTATGGCTGGTGATGAGGCTATGCGACATAAAATACGAAAAAATGCTTTTCAAGATATAGTCGATAATCATCATATAAAATATAGTGCAGAGAAGCTTCTTTCGCTCTTTGGCTAACTTGTGGGTTCGAGCATGTCAGAAAAGTTTGATGGTTATTTTTTTTCGCGTACCTTTTTTATATAACAGGTGTTGGTGGCGGTGCTTAGTTCTTATAAAGAACGGTTAGCGGATAGCTGTTGAAAAGTGTATAAATTAAATGACATCTGATAAGGGCAAAGCAATATTATTGCTTTCTACGGCCGACTGGGGCAATCCTTTCTGGACTAACAAGCAGCATGTCGCTGTCGAGTTGGCAAAGCTTGGTTACAAGGTGTTGTATGTTGACTCTCTGGGATTGCGCGCACCATCCTTGAACAAGTCGGATCTTTCCCGTATCTTTCGTCGTCTGCTAAAAGGACTGCTTCCTCCCGTAAAAAAACGTGATAATTTGTGGGTATGGTCGCCTATTGTTATTCCGTTTCAGAAATATCGCCCTGTCCGGTCTTTTAATAAAATTTTACTGACATTCTTTTCTCATCTTTTCATGTTTTTTCTGGGCTTCAAGAAGCCTCTGGTCTGGACATATAATCCAATAACGCTGGATGTTTTTCACATAAATAAAGATTCAATAGTTGTTTACCATTGTGTTGATGACATTAAGGCGCAGCCGGGAATGCCTTATAATGAAATTAAAGCTGCTGAGGCAAGGCTTGTAAAACGTGCTGACTATGTCTTTGTTACGTCAAATAAGCTCTATGAAAAAAACTGTGCCTTGACGGATCATATATACATGTTTAGTAATGTTGCTGATTATAATCATTTTAGCAAGGCGTTATCTGATAGCATTGAATTGCCTGGTGACACGGGGATGGTTGACGGCTCGGTAATCGGTTTTATTGGGGCAATAAGTGGTTATAAGCAGGATTTTAAATTGCTAGAATATATCGCTATCAACAAACCTGAGTGGCAAATTATTTTGATCGGGAAAGTTGGTGAGGGTGATCCTGACACCAATGTAAAACCCCTGAAAAATCTTGATAATGTATTATTTCTTGGTCCGCGGCCATATTCGCAATTGCCTGCCTACATTAAGTCGTTTGACGTGGCCATAATCCCTGCTGCGTTAAATGAATATACGCATGCTATGTTTCCGATGAAGTTTTTTGAATATTTGGCAGCTGGCAAGCGAATCGTTTCTACAGCGATTGATTCTTTGAAAAGCTATGCTGATTATTGTGAAATAGCGCATAGCCATGATGACTTCATCAGGAAAATTGAGATGGTTTTGAGTAGCAAAGATATGGATATTGAAAAGCGGCTGACTCTGGCGAAACAAAATACTTATGAGTCCCGCACGAAGAAAATGCTGGCTATAATTAATCAAAGTGAGTCTGACGGCTGATGCGGGTTGCAATTGTTCACTACTGGCTGGTTAAAATGCGCGGTGGTGAAAAAGTTCTTGAAGCGCTTTGTGAAATGTTTCCTGATGCTGATATTTATACGCATGTGTATAATCCTGAGGCTATTTCACCAATCATCCGTAAACACTCTGTAAAAACAACATTTATTAATAAGCTACCTTTCGCGACAAAGCTTTACCAGTCTTATTTACCTTTGATGCCTCTCGCCTTAAAAAATCTTGATTTAAGTGCTTACGACCTTGTAATAAGCTGTGAATCCGGTCCGGCAAAAGGCGTTATTGTGCCTTCTGTTGCCAGGCATGTTTGTTATTGTCATACGCCTATGCGTTATATATGGGATATGTATGAAGACTACAGAAATGCAGCAGGTTACTTTAAGCGCATGGCGATGTTTTTATTTGTGCCATGGCTACGAAAGTGGGATCTGAAAACAGCAAAAAGTGTTGATATATTTATTGCGAACTCGGGTTTTGTTCAGCAGCGCATTAAGCGAATCTATGGTCGTGAGTCACAGATTATATACCCGCCCGTGGCAATAGATGATTTCTATATTTCTGATGAAATTGATGATTTTTACCTTTATGCTGGGGAGTTAACGCAGTATAAAAATCCACAGCTAGCGGTTGAGGCGTTTAACCAGTCAGGTCGAAAGCTGGTTGTTATCGGTGAGGGTGATATGAAAAAAAAGCTGCGTTTGATGGCTAACAGCAATATCGTATTTGTAGGCCGCCAGTCTTATGAGCGCCTGAAATATTATTATTCACATTGCCGGGCATTGA
>CAZDEC010000117.1:0-7746 GCA_964504295.1 uncultured Thioalkalispiraceae bacterium | reverse complement strand
GTTTACGAGAATTTTCTACTTAAAACGCCTGTTATTTTTCGGGGGGATTACACATGTACCGGCTAATTTCGAAGAAATAGTAATGACAGTTGAAGCCTTTCTTATGCCGATGGTTTCAGCGCTCACTTCAAATACAGAGCCTCCCGTGCTCTGGCAATCATCTAAATCCTGGAAGTAATCTTAATAGTCGTGTGACCATAACGTGACAAAACAAACGTTATTTTATGTAGTTTGAGGCAGGAACATAATTCCAGAAAAATGTAGATTTCCGAAAAAAGTGTTTATAATCAGTGTCATGTGTTTACTTAAAGTGTTACTTAAAGAGTGCCTGATAAGATTGTGATTCCGGTCGTCGCGGGTTCAAGCCCCGTCAGCCACCCCATTTTTTTATATCAATACCTTATGAATTATTTGTCCATTTCAGATTTCTGTCTTTCTGAATATCTTCTTCGTTTGCCTAATTTATTATATATTGTGCTTCACTAGTGTAATTTTGAGTACTATAGTTACCAAAATAAGCATAATTGGTAATTAAAGTGACTAGTAAAGAAAAACGAAAAGCCTCAGTTTCCCCAAAAAATCAAAAGGCTTTATCCCTCCTTGGTGAAAATATTAAGCTTGCCTGTAAAAGGCGTGGGTATACGCAGTCACTTATTGCTGAACGTACGGGTTTGAGCCGACTAACGATTCGAAAAATTCAGAAGGGTGGTTCAACCGTTTCGATTGGACATTACATGGCCGTACTGGATGTATTGGGTATGGTCGAAGATTTTGCCAGGGTGGCGAGTGACGATGAATTAGGGCGCAAGCTTCAAGATATTAACTTAATAAGTAAATCTAAATTGAGTAAGAAAGAATGAGCCAAAAAATCTATATTTTTGCTGACTCGTAGGGTGAAGTAAAAGGATGGTTATGATTTGATAAAAAGAAATACTCGATGGACTAAAGTAGAAATACAAGTTGCTGTGGCGACCTATTTCAAATTACTCGATACTCAGAAAAAACTTGACCCTATCAATAAATCTGAAATTTATCGAAAACTTTTATCAACCCACCCAACACGAAGTGTTAAAGCTTTTGAATTAAAGTTTCAAACTACGACATGCGGAGCTAGAACTGATTTTGTAGAAATAAATGATGATATACACGTACATTAAGTGTTTGAAACTAGATTGCTGTTACAAATTGCGCATCACTAAGCTTAGCTCCTTCTATTTAGTTCGATAAGTCTCGTTTACTGAGATAAGATGAAACATTACTTTAGTGATAAAACACAATTTGAAGAATGCATCATGCCGCTTTTAGATGAATTTTCTAAGCCTGTTAGAGGGATTGCATCATTTAGATAAGAAAGATGAGGGCTTAAAGCCAGTCAATATTGGCTTTTCGATATCAAAATTTATGCGTATCTGGATAAAAAATTCGAATAATATGACATACAGAAAGCTAAAGATTTATTTCCATGATTTCAAATTACTTATCGTTAATCGCTGGTTTTTAACGGCAGCGCAGGAGCCAGGGTAATGAGTTTATGTACTAAAATATAATTTAGTTATGATGTTGTTTGTAAAACATAGAAAACTATCTTTTTCTTTATTATTGCTTTCTAGCATGTTGCTATCTACTGTGGCAATTGCCGAGCCACTCGATGATGTGTCCGCTATTTCTAAGCCCAATATTAACCTCGACAGTGTGGATGCTGAGCAATGCTTAGAAGACGATGATGTCTTCCTGGAAAATACCGATTTAAATGACAAGCTCAAAGCAGACGAAGACTTTCTGTCGTTTTTAGATGCCCCGCAAAAATATATTTCTTCCGGCGTAGAAGCCCTGGCATCAACCTTGGATGAATTTTTTTCTAACGATAAAGTTTTTTACGAATCAAGTGGAACGTACCTAAGGTTAAGAGGCGATATGATCCGCGATGAAAATGGCGAGCTTCAATATACTGGCGATATTCGTTTTAAATTACGTTTACCGAATACAAAGAAGAAAATAAAACTAACTTTTGAGTCCGATGCGGATGAACGGCGGGATAATAATGCTGGTCAATCTGAAAATATTCCGGCAAATGCCGCAAAAAATAATGATTATTTTGCGGGTCTTCAAGCCACCCTGGGCAAAAAGCACGCCTGGCAGTTTAAACCTTCAATTGGTTTAAGGCTGGGTTCGACGGTTGAGCCTTATTTTAGGTTAAGAGCAAGAAGACGATATATGCTCGAAAAATGGAGTATTCACTGGGCTGAAACGGCGTATTGGTTTAATTCAACTGGCACGGGATTAGATTCGCTTCTGGAATTTAATAATAAAATAACGGATGACGACTTGTTTAGAGCAGGTTCATTTGCACGATGGACTAATAAAACTGATTACTACGAATTAAATCAAACTTTTTCAATGTTCCATACCTTGAGTGATAGAAAAGCTCTTTCATATTATGTGACTATTTATGGTATTAGTGAACCGACTATTTCTGCAACACGTTATTTAATAGGCTTAACATACCGACAGCGTATACATAAAGATTATTTATTTTTTGAAATTATTCCGCAAATTAAATACCAGAAAATAAATGATTTTAAATCGGAGTTTTCGGTATTGTTTCGTATAGAGATAATATTTAAGAAATAATAATGACACATTCGGGTTAACGGCTGCCCCGTTAACTTTTGAATCGGGAATAAGGGCAGGATATGGGGTTGCTGTGGAAAATACTGTAAATATCAGAGCCTCGGTCATTGCGAGCGATAGCGCGGCAATGACAGGTCTATTTTACTTTTAATGGATGCTAACGCGACAACAGTATTCGCGTTATAATGATGCAATGATTGTATTTTTGAATTCAAAAGGACTGTTAATGTTTCCGCGAAATCGTACAAGCTTGAGCATTTTATTTTTCAGCATGTTTTTATCGGCCAATGCTTTTGCGAGCAGAGGCGGCGATGTTACTGAGATGTCACTTCTTATTCAAAATAACGATATTTTTTTAAAATACCCCGGCTCAGTTGATCGTACGACCATTTCTTCGGTACAGGTCTCGTGGTGGCAGAGTTTTTCTGAATCAATCGATGCGCGAATAAGCATTGCATCACTAGAATTACAGCAAAAAAGTAATAGCAGTGTGTTAGCATATAATGCAACGGGGTACGCACTTGGCATCGGCTTTCGGGGTAATATTTTTGAGAGTGATTTTGTTAATGCGGCTTTAAATCTCGGCTTTGATTACCTGACGACAAGTGGTGAAACAAATTTAAATCAGGCCATCGAGGTTTCCTGGTATGAATCATCGATTGGTGTGGACTTTAAATTTTTACCTTTAAATTCAGTTTCCTTTTTACTCGGTGCCCGATATACCTCTATAAACGGGGAGCATGATGTTATGGATACATCAACCGTGGTTTCTTTTTCTGAAGATAATCCACAAGGCTATTATGCAGGGCTTGAATTTAAAGCGGGGCAGGGTGGTAAGGTAACAGTAAGCTGGCAGGGTGGTTTTCGTCAGGGTGTTTATTTGTCGTTTAGTAATCGGTTTTAAGTGTGGGTAATGCAGTCTATGGGTTTTGTTATTAGAATATTTTCGTTACACAAAAATAATTATTTTTATCTGCTCTTTGTGTCGTTGTTGTTAGTGGCCTGTAGTGGTAATAATATTGACGATTTAAAAAAGCAGGGTGAACTGGTGGTGTTAACACGCAATGCACCCACCACCTGGTATCAGGGGCGTGAGGGCGACACCGGCTTTGAATATGATCTGGTACAGTCCTATGCCAAACATAATAATTTAAAAGTTCGCTTTATTATAAATGACAATTTTGACGAGTTGTTAGCATCTATTCAAAAAGGCGAGGCGCATATTGCCGCTGCCGGCATCACTCGAACGGCATCCAGAGAAGAGCGTGGTTATATTTTTGGGCCGGCTTACCAACAGGTAAAACAGCAGGTTGTTTGTCGCCGCAGTGCGAAGGCATTGCCGAAAAAAATAGAAGACCTTTTATCCAGAAAATTGACTGTCATCGCCGGCAGCTCCTATGCCGAGGTATTACAACAGCTTAAATTGAACTACCCTGAGCTGCAATGGCAAGAAATTGCTGATATTAGCACCGAGCAATTACTGGAACGCACCTGGAAAAAAGAAGTTGATTGCACAATTGCCGATTCAAATATTATTAAAATAACCCGCCGCTATTATCCGGAATTAGCAACGGCCTTGTCGGTAACCGAAAATGAATCACTCGCCTGGGTGGTGTCACCAAAGTGGCGTAGTTTGGTTGCCGATATTGAGCAATGGTTAACTAAAATAAAAGCAAACGGTGAATACGCTGCCATAGAAGAAAAATACTATGGTCATATTCAGCTTTATGACTATGTTGATAACCGCAGTTTTACGCGCCGCATTAAGTCTCGTTTGCCAAAGCATCGCAAACATTTTGAAAAATACGCAAAAAAATATAACTTGCCGTGGCCTTTGTTAGCAGCTCAGGCTTATCAGGAGTCTCATTGGAACCCTCGTGCTAGAAGCCCAACGGGTGTTCGAGGCATGATGATGTTGACCTTAAACACAGCAAAATCTGTCGGTGTTAAAAGTCGACTCGATCCAGTGCAAAGTATTCGTGGTGGTGCAAAATATTTAAGACAAATGATAAAACGCATACCAAAAGAGGTGGTGGACGAAGACCGGGTTTGGTATGCACTAGCGGCATACAACGTGGGCATGGGGCACCTCCGCGATGCCATGAAGCTTGCTCGGCAACAAAATTTAAATGCCAGTAAATGGGTTGATTTAAAAACCGTGTTTCCGTTGCTATCGAATAAAAAATATTATCGAAAGCTAAAGTATGGTTATGCACGCGGTTCTGAGCCAGTGCGTTATGTGCAGCGCATACGTGAGTATCAGCAAGTATTAGAACAAATTATTTTAACCTCTAATACTAAACCTTAAGCCGTCAATTCTATGTTAGCGGAACTTTTACCCCTGACGCCGGGCGAGCTTACGCTGTTTAGTGTTGTTTTATTTGTGGCTTATATGGTTAAGGGCCTGTCTGGTTTTGGCAGCGGCCTGGTGGCTATTCCCTTACTGGCGTTTGTATTACCGCTTACTTTTGTAGTGCCCGTTTTAGGCTTGCTGAGTTATAGCGGCACTGTGGTACAAAGTTTATCGTTTCGAAAAGATGTGGCCTGGCGTGATATGTTGCCATTAATTCCTTTTTCATTAGCTGGCATTGCTCTGGCATTGTGGTTACTGGTTAATGTCGATATGGCCATTCTCACCCTAATTTTGGGCCTTTTTATATTTTGTTATTCAATTTACTCATTAATACCACGTGGTTTGGCTCAGGCTAATAAAGGTAGCAGATGGTGGGCAGTAATCGCCGGTGGTTTTGCTGGCCTGGTTGGTGCATTATTTGGCACCGGCGGCCCTTTTTATGTTTTATACCTTAAAATGCGCCGTTTAAATAAAAAACAGTTTCGAGCCAGCATTACCATGATATTTTTGTTTGATGGTGGTGCTAGAATGTTTGGCTACTTTGCTTCGGGCTTGTTTGACGCTAAAATGCTCCTGCTGGTATTAATACTATTACCGGTTTTGTTTATTGCGATGTATGTTGGCCACCGCTTGCATATTAAAATAAATGAACGTCGTTTTAATCAAGTTGTCAGTTTATTACTGGTTATCAGTGGAGCCAGTCTGGCAATAAAATCAATTTACTTAATGGCATAATATGTTACTAAAAATAAAAAGTTATTTTGAAGCAAGGTTTATACAAGTTAAAGAACAGGACATCGAACACGATTTACGTTTGGCAACGGCGGCATTAATGATTGAAATGATGCTCGACGATGGAACGGTACACGAAGCGGAAGAAAGAGTGTTAAAAAATCGCTTGCGGAAAACGTTTAATCTTGATGCAGACGATTTACAAGAGTTATTTCAATTAGCGGGCGAAGCGGTAAAACAAGCCGTTGACTATCATCAATTTACTTCGTTAATGGCGAAAAATTTTACTCAAGAGCAAAAAATAAAAGTTATTGAAAATTTATGGGCAATCGCCTATGCAGATAATGAACTGGATCAGTTTGAAGAATTAATGGTCAGACGAATAGCCGACTTAATTTATGTTTCGCATTCTGACTTTATGCAGGCGAAATACAGAGTTATCAACGGGGCATGATTAACCTGAGTTTGGGATAAAAAATTCTATGCCGGTTAGTTACTTACCATGGCGTAGCTGAAAATAGCGTCATTCCCGCGTGATTTTGGCGGGAATCCAGTCGATTGAAAGCTAGATTCCCGCCAAAATCACGCGGGAATGACGCAAGTTTTCTTACTCCGAACTCAGGTTAACTAAGGTTTGCGCAACAAGGGGTTGCAGTTTTTAATGGTTACTCTACCTTGCAATAAGTTTCCGCGTGAGTATTCAGTAAAGTGGCAGGTGTTTGTTTTAGGGTCGTAGTTTTCAATCCATAAGTTATCATCTTTCCAGGTTGCCGCAAGATGTAGCTGCCCATCAGGCACACTAATCGACATAACACCACCGTAACGTTTGACAAAAATTTGTTGAAAGTGAAAGTAGTACGCAGCTAGACCAACAATAAAAATAAGTGTTGCGGCTATTGTCGCATTTTTCCAGTTACCGAGTTTTACCCCGAATAAGTAAAAAATACCAAAGACTAAGCCGATTATTGCTATCCAGTACAGGTAGGTGATCATTTGTGGCGCTCCGATTATTTTCAGTCGATAAGAATGTTTTATAAACTATACATACTTGCGTACAAATATGAAAATATTGTTAGTGGCTAGAAAATATGACAAAAAGTGAGTAGGTATCGGTAAGATAAAACAAAGACCGCTACACAGAAATGTAGCAGCCTTTGTTTGTAGTGCTAAGACTATATCTAATGTTAATTAGTCATCTTCAGATGTTTTTATAACACGACCATTAACCGGTTGAGTTTGGCGGTAGTTGTTGTGGTGTACCAGCGCAGCCATTTCTTCAATTTGCTCAGCCGATGCAACAATGTTCTTTTGTGCAATATACCATTTAATGCCTTCAGAACAAGGTGGTGTTGTTAATGAACCATTGTAGTGCCAGAAATGTTCAATTTCTTCATCTGGAAGTAATGCTTCAACTTCAATTTCTTCTGTTAACGCATTAATTGCGATAACGTCAGGTGCATTTTCTAAAATTGTTTTTAATGCTTCGTTTGCTTTACCTTCAGGATCTTCTTCAACAAAGACACCTAAAACACTGAGCTGGCCTGCACCATTCATATGAACAAAATGCGCTTCCAGGCCGGAATGGGCGCCATTAACCGTGTGCTCACTTTTATAATGGAAATGATATTGCAGTAATTGATAGTCGCCTGTAGGTGTTTTAATCATGCTACCTGGCGCGACATTAATTTGAATCGTGTGGCCATTGTTTTGAACATTCAAAGGACTACTTTCGTAATCTGTTTTAATTTCGCTTAACTTTGCATTAACGGCTGTGCCAGCAATAAAATCGATAGGTGATTGTTCTTTACCTGTTCCACATAATGCATAGGCAGGTGAAAGCTCGCCCCAAAACTCAGAGCCTTCTGCGCCTTCATAACCCCATGGTACAGGTGCAGCAAAGCTCGAACCGGAAATGGAAATAGCGATGGCCATTAAGCCACTTTTTAAAATATGCTTGTTCATAATTCATCCTTAATTATTGTTTATTGTTTATTGTTTATTGTTTATTGTTTATTGTTTATTGTTTATTG
>CAZDEC010000116.1:0-7756 GCA_964504295.1 uncultured Thioalkalispiraceae bacterium | reverse complement strand
TAACCCTTACCTTTGCTTCTCTGCATTGATGATGGCCGGCCTCGACGGTATCCAGAACAAAATTCACCCAGGTGAAGCAATGGATAAAGATTTATACGACTTACCAGCAGAAGAAGCCGCAGCAATCCCAACGGTTGCAAGTTCATTTGAACAAGCTTTGTCATGCTTAAATGAAGATCGTGCCTTCTTAACCGCCGGCAACGTATTCACTGATGACATGATCGATGCCTTTATTACATTGAAGAGCGAAGAAGTAGAACGTGTCAACATGACTACTCACCCGGTTGAGTTTGATATGTACTACAGCTTGTAAGAAACATGCAGCACTAGCAGCTTTATTTAAAAGCTGAACAAAAGCCTCTTAATTTATCTAAGGGGCTTTTTTTTTAGTTTCTTTTTATGCTAACTTTAAAGCTTCAATAACCATAAAATGTAATCATTTCCACTCAACCTATTGGCTGCCTGGATTAACCACTGTCACGAGCCACACCCCATTTTATCAGCTGATTGCACTAGTACCACATAAGTCTTTGATTGATTAGTTAAATCTATTCACCACATTCTTTTTAACCTCGGCAATCCCTGCCTTCTATTCGTTCTACATTTATGAAAACCCTTAAGTTTTCGGCCTCTTTGGCCGTTAATTAAGCATGCTCACCGTTAAATAATTTTGTGCTGAATCAATCGCACACTAGAATCATAAACCGAGTTAAGGATATTATCTTGTTTAATTGGCGACAAAAATATCAGCCAAAAACACTCAGCGGCATCGTCCAACATGCCGAAGGCCTGGCTTTGGCCTGTATCATGAAAAACAATGGTGCTAAACCACGTCTGACAGAATGTGTTTTTCAACCACAACTTTCAGACTCTAAAACCACACTTAATCAGTTACAGCTCAATTCGCACGAAAAAAAAACAATCCTGACCACTTTGTTAGGCTCGAACCATTTCACCTTGCTGTTGATGCAACGGCCAACTGTTAGTGACGAAGAATTAGCCGACGCCGTGCGCTGGCAAATTAAGGACCAACTCAGCTGCCCGGCAGATGAAGCCATTATTCAGATACTCGACATTCCAGGCCAACAGGAACGCGGCCGCTTGCCAATGATTTATGTAATAGCAGCACATAAGGATATAGTTCTATCCTCTATCGAGCTACTTGAAGAAACTAAATTTAGCTTAAACTTTATTGATATTCCACAACTTGCGCAACGTAATATTTCTTCTCTTCTGCCAGAAGACCTGGTTGGTGTTGCATTACTTAATATTCAGGCGAGCGAAAGTTTGCTAACCATTACACACGAAGGCGAACTCTACCTGAGTAGAGCAATTGATATAGGCTATGAGCATTTAGAAGAAGCTGAACAGACAGAACAAACCGAAAAGGGTTTAAGCATTGAACAGGATTATTCTGAAACAGAAGATAATATCGGTAAAATTGTTTTAGAAATACAACGCTCACTCGATTATTACGAAAGCCACTACGGCAAAGCCACGATTAGTAACCTCGTTGTCGCTCCACTTGAAACAGATGTAACCGGTTTAAACCAACAACTCGAGGATGACCTCGGCATTACCGTTCGAAGCCTGGATCTTAATGAAATTGTAGAAACAGATTTAAACCTAGAAGCCGAGTTGCAAGCTAAATGCTTTAGCGCCATTGGTGCGGCACTCCGACAAGCCGTTGACTCACCGACTAACAGTAAAGTTGCCTAGAGTACAACAACAATGCAACAAATAAATTTATACCAGGCTCAGCTACGCAAACAAAAACCGCTAATATCATTTCAGCATTCTGCAACAGGCATAGTTGCCTTAAGTTTTCTGCTAATTCTGTTTCAATCTTATAAGCAGTATGAACTTGCTTCTCTTGAAATCCAGCTTAAAGACACCATGCTTCAACTCAGTGAAAAAAACGGCCGTCTAAATACGTTTAAAAATAGCCTACCAAAAGTTAAAAAAGATTTAAATCTAAAATCTAATCTGGTGTTACTGGAAAAAAAACTAATTAGTAAAAAAAGGGTTCTTGATGTACTATCCGGCCAAAAGCTGGGCAATACCACCGGTTTTTCTAATCAATTCAAAGGCCTGGCCAGACAAACCATTAACGGTCTATGGCTCACTAAATTACATTTTTTAGAGGGTGGCTCCATACTCGATTTTCAAGGCAAGGTACAAAACCCGGCATTGGTGCCCCAGTACTTAAAGGCTCTCTCTAGCGAGCAAATATTTAAAGGTACTGAATTTCACAGTTTTATCATCCAGAAAAATGCCAGCCAAACAAGCCTGGATTTTAAATTTAATAATCTTATTAAAATCAGCAGCAATGACAATATCGAGTTATCTCGCAGATGAAAAACATTAAAAATAAAATTGAAGTCGCTGCAAAATTATTCGATGCCCGAAATGATCGTGAGCGTATTTTAATAACTGCCTGTACGGCCATTTTAATATTGACCCTATGGCAATTTTTATTTTATGACCCTGCTACGCAATCCCAAAGTAAACTGAATGCTGAACTCAGCACACTTCAAACTAAAATTAGCACCGTTGATCAACAATACAATATTCTTGCGGCAACAAAACGCGTCGACCCTAATCGGGAAATTAATAAACGAATATCACTAGCGCAACAACATCTCACCAAGCTTGATACCCAGCTACAAATTAAAATGAAAGGACTAATACAGCCTACTCAAATGGCCAATATTCTTGAGCAGGTCTTAAGCCAGCAAACCCATCTCAAATTCAAGCGCATACAAAGCTTGGCAGCAAAACCTCTGCTGGTACAAATACCCGAATCAAATACTAATGATGATGTTCCACTAAACGCAAATGAATCCAGCCCCCAGATAACACAGGCAATTGATACCACTGCACTCACCGACATTGGTGTTTACCAACATGGTATTGAAATGGAATTTTCAGGATCCTTCCTCGAAACGCTGCATTATTTACAGCAATTAGAAAAACTACCCTGGAATTTCTATTGGGATTCGGTGTTATTTGATGTACTAAACTACCCAAAATCATCCGTTATTATTCGGGTACACACGTTAAGTTTAGAAGAGGGCTGGCTTGGTGTGTAAGTATTTACTTTTGTTTTTAAGCATACCGCTATTGACTCTTTCAACTAGCTTGCCAGTATACAGCGCAACAGCGCTAAAAGATCCAACGCGACCACCAAATGCTAAACTAGGCTCTCCATCGCGCCAGGCCGGCGCAAGTCCTAACTGGTACCTTTCCTCCACACTCATTTCCGGTGGCCGGCGCAATGCTGTCATTAATGGCCGATTAGTCTCTTTAGGCCAAACTATCAAAAACGCCAAGGTTGTGTCCATCCGCCCCAATGAAGTCTGGCTGCTGCACAAGCAAAAAAGGTTTCGTATCAAATTGTTATCGCCAGGAATTAAGGATTTTTCGAAATCAGCCGCTAAATAAAACATCTATATATTAAAGTGAAGCGTTTTATACAATATGGCTAGGGTTAACTCAATTTTATCGGCCTTACTCAAGCTTTGCGTGCTAAGTGTACCCATCTTCCTCAGCGCATGTGCGAATGATATGCGCAACCCAAACACCCTGGCAGCAATCGAGCAATCACTTAACGACTCAAAAGCCGACAAAAATAAAGAAATTAAAAATATTGACGATGACTTGCTGCCGCCCATTGATATTAGTGCAGCCGGTGCAACCAGCATTGACACTGAACCCCGCTTTGACCTTAAAGTTAAACGCGTTACCGCGCGAACATTTTTTATGGGGCTGGTTCAAGGCACCCCATACAATATGGTTGTCCACCCAAAAGTTAAAGGCCGTATCACCCTTGATTTAAAAAACCTGACCGTGCTTGATGTGCTTAATACAGTTCGCGATGTTTATGGCTATGACTATGAAACAACAATATCTGGCTTCCAGATATATCCCAATTCCATACGCACTCGTATTTTTAAAATTAATTATCTCGACGTAGTACGTAAAGGCAATTCACAAATGCGCGTCAGTTCCGGCCAGGTAACAGATTCAAACACCAGCTCACGTGGTGGACGAAGTAATTCTTCTGCTAGTAACTTTTCTGGAAATTCTTCAAATAGCAACAATAGCAGCTCAAGCCGCACACTCTCAGGTTCCAAAGTATCGACCACCAGCTCATCTGACTTTTGGAAGCAATTATCTACCTCGGTTAAATCTATCGTTGGTAATAAAAACGGTCGTAATGTCGTCGTCAATAAACATTCCGGCGTTGTGGTTGTACATGCCATGCCGGCTGAACTGCGTGCCGTTGATAAATTTCTTAAAATCACACAGGAAATTATTCAACGTCAGGTTATTATTGAAGCCAAAATAATCGAAGTTGAACTCAGTGATAGTTTTCAATCGGGTATAAACTGGTCAGCCTTTGGTCGTTCCGTTGGCGGCAACTCCTCACTTTTACTCAGCCAGACAGGCGGTGGCTCCGTTCTCGGCAGCAACACCACCTCCAGCATTATTAGCGGCAATACTGGAATACTTAACCCCAATGCCTACACTGCTGTCAACGGCTCGGCAACATCGGCCTTTGGTGGAGTTTTTTCTTTAGCCATGAACTTAGGCAATAGCTTCACCAGTTTTCTGGAACTACTACAAACACAGGGCGACGTGCATGTTTTGTCCAGCCCACAGGTATCAACCATTAATAACCAAAAGGCCGTAATTAAAGTTGGTCAGGATGAATTTTTTATCACCAATGTTAGCAGCAATACAAACACCGGCACCGCGACAACATCAACACAAAATAATGTCCAACTCACACCGTTCTTCTCAGGGGTTGCTCTCGATGTTATTCCGCAAATAAGCGGAGATGGCAGTATTACCTTGCATGTTCATCCTACAGTTAGCACCGTGATCGAAAAAGTAAAACAAATCGGTTTAAATTCAACAGAAAGTTTAAGTGTGCCACTTGCACTAAGTTCAATTCGTGAGTCTGATACGATTATTCGTGCACAAGACGGCCAGGTCGTGATTATTGGTGGACTTATGCAAAACTCAACCACCACAAAAGAAGCGGGCGTCCCCATACTTGGCGACATTCCAGTTATCGGCAATTTATTTAAACATAAACGTAAAGCATACAAAAAAAGTGAACTCGTTATTTTACTTAGGCCAATTATTGTAAAAGACGATAAACAATGGTCAACCAGATTAAAACAAATTAAATCACGTGTCGGCAATCTTTACGGCACAGAAAATTAATATAGGAAGATAAAATGTATCATCGTTTTTTTGGGCTAAAAGAACCGCCTTTTTCTTTATCACCCGATACAGAGTATTTCTTTGCCTATGGACACTATGCCAACGCCTTAAACACCCTGATAGTAGCACTGCGTACTGGCGAAGGCTTTATCAAGGTAACCGGTGAGGTTGGCACAGGTAAAACTTTATTATGCCGAAAATTACTTAAGTCAATTGGTAAAAATTTTAAGCCCATTTATATTCCTAACCCGCAACTTTCTCCACATGGCTTGCAAGTAGCACTTGCAGAAGAACTTGCAATACCGATTAGCCGCTACACTCACCGCTTACTCAACTTGATAACCGCGCGGCTGGTTGAATACGCAAACAATGGTAAACATGTTGTTCTTTGTATAGACGAGGCACAGGCAATGCCCAAGGAAACGCTTGAGGCCTTACGTTTAATCACCAATCTTGAAACTGAGAAAAAAAAATTGATTCAGGTTGTTTTATTTGGCCAGCCTGAACTGGATGTTAGTATTAATGATCCCGCTGTGCGGCAATTAAAACAACGCATTACTTTCTCTTATCAGCTAGAACCGCTGGATAAAAGAGGTATGGATGCCTATATTATGCATCGATTACGCATTGCTAACTATGTTGGCGCATATTTATTTGATGAAGAAGCTTTAAATATTATACATCGATCAAGCCGGGGCATTCCCAGACTTATCAATATTTTATGTCATAAGTCATTAATGGCTGGATACGGTCAGGGTCAACGAATTATCTCCAAACTACAAACCGATCTCGCTGTTCGAGATACTGACGATACTCAAATGATACATTATTCGGTGGCATCAAAAAGGAAAAATCTACTCTGGCTTAGTGCCAGCTCGGCTCTGTTTGCAACCCTGGCTTCTTTTGCTACTTACTTTGCGACACATTAAAATATGAGTTTAATTAACCAAATGCTACGTGACCTAGATCAACGCCAGGCAACCGGTGCAACTCATAATGCACACAAAAACCAACCATCTCTAACAATACCATTCATACCGCCACGCCCTCAAGCTAAGGCTCCACTTCTAAAAATCGCTTTTTATTTTATTACAATTATACTGCTTGGCATTGCAAGTTATTTTAGTTACCTTAGTTACAATTACAAAAGCACACTGCAACAGGCGAATAACAACGCTAACTTAATGGGTGAAAATAATATTATTTCAAATAATGTTGCAGCTATAAAAACAAATACTACTTCACTTGTTAACAAATCAACCAAAAAAACTAGCCAGCAAGAAATCATCCAAAAGACTAGTTTAAATACTGCCATTAATACAGATCCTGTAGTGGCTGCAAACAAGGTGGCTGCAAACGAAGCGACTGTAACCAAGGTTACTAACAATCATGAGCCTGGTTTATATAAGGCGACTAACCAACCGACTATAAATAATACTATTAAAAAGCCTGTTCAGGCAGTCAAAATAGTTCACGATCATGATACTAATCGAATTCAAAAACAGTCACTACAACTTAAGCCTGAACAAAAATCCGAACTTGCCTATCAAAAGGGCTATCAGTTTTTACAACAAAACAAAATTTACTCAGCTGAAGACAAATTACTTCTTGCACTTGAATACAATAAAAAACATATAAAAGCGCGTGAAGTATTGGTTAGTTTATATCTCAAAACCGGCCGCAAAATCGAAGCCAGGGAAACGTTAAAACAAGGTATCTTATATTTGCCGCGCTATAGCAATTTTACAAAGTTATATGCAAGATTGTTAATCGACAATAAGCAAATATCAAAAGCCGTCCGCGTGCTTTTACAACATAAGCCAGCCATAACAGGTGACTTAAACTACTACGCATTGCTAGCAGCAAGTTACCAACGCAATAATAACCATGCTGCAGCTGCAAAAACCTATGTTGAGTTACTTAAATTAAAACCCCGTGAAGGGATCTGGTGGGTTGGAATGGCTATTTCTCTGGAAGCATTAGGTAAAAACAAGCAAGCGCTCGATGCTTATGAAAAAGCACGCCAGACAGGAACGCTAAATACCCGGGTTTCTAATTACTCGACTCAACGGCTTAAGCAATTGGGTATTCAGGCCGAGCATTAGGCACTGTTGGTCTTTCACCTATTGCCTTACCCATTGACGACTGTCCAAACGCCAACCATACTTTTCCATACACGCATCTCTATCGCCGTCATAACTTTGATAAAGTACTTGTGGCCTTATCTAAATCGCTCACATCACCTGTAAAAGATACCTCATGATGATTCTCTTTATCATCAGCGTCATCGGCGTCATCGGCCAATGAAATAAATGGGAATTTTCCTACCTCATCATACAAATTCCGCAACCCCCATAGGCCGATAACAATGGGGGCAATACCACTAGAAGCAATATTCCTTAACAATCCTGACTCTTGATATGGAACTAGATAATTTTTTGTGAAATATAACGTTGAAAATTCAAAAATAGTAAAGCCAGGAAGAGGCACACCAAAAAAATATTAACTTCGTCCAACTTCG
>CAZDEC010000115.1:0-8012 GCA_964504295.1 uncultured Thioalkalispiraceae bacterium | reverse complement strand
AGCCTGTCGAACCATGAGCGGCAACCATTGAAAAATCATAATATTATGTACTTTGCCCTTCGACAAGCTCAGGGCGAACGGAATTAATCAGAGCTTCCCAAATAATATTTGTTTAAATAAGGCCATATTTATGAATCAACAATCTATTATCTGGATTGCCTCCTGGCCACGAAGTGGCAACACTCTACTGAGAACAGTTTTATGGCATTGCTTTGGCCTTAAATCTGCAAGCTTCTATCCAAACGACCTGGGAGGAAATACCCAACTGGAAAAACAGGTTGGTCATATTGAACGCGATAAAAAAGGCGGTGTATTTTTTCCCAAAGGCAATCTACCACTATTTAAAACTCATGAGTATCCACCCGATAATAATGCAACTATTTATATAGTTCGTGAAGGGCATGCCGCCTGTGTCAGTTTATGGGATTTTTATAATAAGAAATCAGATTTAAATGATATTATTTCTGGCAATCATCGATTTGGAACATGGGCAAATCATCTTGATGCATGGAAGCCCTGGGAACGGAGTAATCTTCTTCTCCTTAAATATGAAAATATAATCAGTAATCTACCCCTGGTGCTGGATCAACTAACTCAGTTCTTAGACAGGAATATAATTGCTAACAAAATACCAGGTCGAAACGATATGGCTTCCATTGAAGGCCGATGGATCAGAAAACAATCAGATTGGCGTGATTATATGGACAAACACGCAGTTGAATTATTTGAACAACACAATGGGGAAATGATGCGAAGAATGGGGTACTGAGTTATTCACCCAGGAAAATTTTCGATGCACGTCATGTTAGGAGCTGCTGGTTAATTCCTTCGTTCATGGTGAGTCCTTCGACAGGCTCAGGACTTCAGGACGAACGGAATTAATTATAGGTTCCTTAACTATATTTCAAAAGATTAACACTTTAATTATAATAGATACTAATTTTATGATAAGCAATCAACAAATAATAATTCTAAAACAACAAGCTTTTAGTCTTTTTAATTCCGGCCACCTGACTCAGGCAAAAACACATTGCCAGAATTACTGCACTTACAAACCGGATGACCCTGAAGCGTGGTGTTTATTAAGTGCTATTAATGGCTCGCTTAACTTGTATGGTGAATCGGAACAATGTGCCAGCAAAGCTATTTCTATTTCACCCGGTTATATTCAGGCTCATTTCAATCTCGGGGTCGCCTTGCTGAATCTAAAGCGTATGGAAGAAGCAATAGATGAATTTAGTATCGTAATACAGTCCAAACCTGATCATGGAATTGCTCACTATCTAAAGGGTAAATGTTTTTTCCTTCAGACCGGTCAATTGCATAAAGCACAACCATGTTTTGAGAAAGCATTAAAAATTATCTCCGCACCGCCCAGAGACCTGCTTCTGGATCTGGCACAATTGTATGTGCAACTGGGAAATAATAAGAAATCCATCCAAATAATAGAAATCCTGATAAAAGAGAACCCTCTCGATCCACAGGCAGGGGTTCTCATGGCAGCTCAGGAAAGACGGGGAAACAAACTGGATGTGGCACGAAAACGCCTGGAATTACTGCGTGATTCCAATCTAAATTCATTGCCTGATATAGCGCGTATTGAGAATAACCTGGGTCTTGTTCTGGACAGACTTGGGGAATACGATAAGGCATACGACTCCTTCACAAAAAGCCAGGACGCTATAAAAAAGACCATAGCATCACAAGATAATAACAACTTCTGGTATAAGCGAATTAAAAGCAATAAAAAATTTACAAAAGCAGAGAATATCAAACAATGGCAACATAAATACGATGATAATCTACCTGCACCAGCCTTTCTGGTTGGTTTTCCTCGTTCAGGAACAACTCTGGCGGAAAAGATCATTTCCTCCCATCAAAAAATAATCTCAAGCGATGAGTATTCACTTATCCATGATGTATTTATGAAAATGATGTCATTGACACATATAGGTTCTGATTATCCGGATAACCTGAATGAATTAACGCAGAATGATATAAAAGATTTGCGTAGAGCATACTGGGACATCGCCAGGAAGAAATGTAATGCGAAACCAGACAAGTTTTTATTCCTGGATAAAATGCCCTTAAACATCATAGAGCTCGGTCTAATCAATAGAATATTTCCAGAGTCAAAAATACTAGTGTTAATACGTGACCCGAGAGACGCCTGTCTAAGCTGCTTTATGCAACTATTCAAAACCAATGATGCAATGAATAATTTTCTGGATTTAGAAAGTACCGCCCGATTTTATGCTGCAACAATGGGACTGTTCCAGCTTTATGAAGCTGTACTTAATATAAATATTTATAAGTTTTATTATGAAGACCTTGTTGCAAACCTTGAGGCAGAATCAAAGAAAATATTTGATTTCCTTGGCCTTGAATGGAATGAGAATATCCTCGAATATCACAAAAAAAAGAGCCGCACTATATCTACGCCAAGCTATCAGGATGTGTCCAAACCGATTTATACTCGCGCTTCTGGTCGGTGGAAAAATTATCAGAAGCAGTTGCAACCAGTAATGGACAAGTTACAATCCTACATAGACGCTTTTGGTTATAAAGCTAGCAATTTAAATTGATTAACAGGTTTATGTTGGGGGGAACTCACCCCAACCTACGAAACTGGAACTGATTCATTCTTAATTAATAAAACAAAAATGGCGTAACATATTTGATATCACACGAAAATTCGGCTAAACAAAAAGAAATATATACCCGGATTTAGCAATGGCAAAAATATCAAGTAATCAAAACAAAGGCATACCTATGATATCCGACGACGATGTAAAGAGGTTGTTCTGGAATGGCCGGAGTATTCTGGCTAAACACTGGAATCCTAACGAACCACTCCAAACTCAGTTTTATAGAGGGATAGGGCCACACATATGGAAAAATCAGCACCCAGGTGGTTGCCGCCGACATATGGCAATATTCAATAATTTCAATATCATTCCAAAATATTGTTTTAGTTGCTATAAAATTTTAATTGTTCCTCGCACTGTAGTAGAGCTTTTCAAACTTATGGTGGTTTTTGAGAAACTTGAGCTACCCGATGATAATTCCAGAAAATGCATGGTTGAATGTAGAGAGCAAGTATCCGGAGCATATAAGGGATTTATTTATTGCAGAAGTGTCGAAGAGGGGAAAGAAATAATCAAACTAGTTCAAAAAGCAGTAACGGAAAATATTTCAAAAAACATTTCAATCACTTTAAAAAGAGGCTGTTCCGAGTTCGCACTCACCTATCCAGAATATGCAAAAACAAGCCAAGATACTGCTGTTATGACGTACAAGGAAGAATGGCATGAAACCGAGGAGCTTGCCGATAAAAAATTGGACATTAATACACCCCTTCCTGCGAGTGATACCTACAACCAGCCCGGTTACACTTCACGAGATGCACGGATCATGCTTGCCTGGCTAAAATATGCGGCAACCATAGGGGATTTAAGCTATCTAAAAATCTCCGACCAGCCCCTGCACCCCATTCAAGACGTGAAACGAGCATCCCCATTTCAGCCTGTAGAGAATAGTGAAATGAATTCAACATCAAAGATTGGTCGTAATGCTCCCTGCATCTGTGGGAGCGGAAAAAAATACAAGCGCTGCTGTGGCAGTTAAACAAATGTTCCGAATTCCTACTTTACGTTCGTGGTGAGCCTTATGTTAAGCTTAAGAGAGTTTTATCAAACCATAAATGTGAAGACAGATTAGATGTATTCAAGTTTGTTCTCCCATCGACAGACCCAGGACGAACGGTCATTGAGTGGACAGAAATTCGAAACATTTATTTGGATACCAGGGAAATTATAGTTCCCTAAGTTGAGTTGAGGCCACGAGTCCCAACGAACAGTTTGACTTGAATATGGATTTAGGTTTGGATTCGTTCCTAACCCTAAACATCAACTAACAAAAACACCAATGACACTAATGAATGATCAATCCACACAAACCATGCTGAATCAGGCCCAGGCTCTGCTCGGACAAAATCGACTGGCTGAAGCCATGGAGATTTATCAAAAAATTTGCGCACAGGATCCAAATAATGACATGGTATGGATGATGCTGGGCAACCTGAATGGTGCTCTGGGGAATATTGCAGATGCTGAGAAATGTTGTAGAAAGGCCATTGAGCTAAACCCAAAGCTGGTCAATGCACACGCCAATCTGGGTAATGCGTTGATGTCACAAAACAGGTTTGAAGAAGCGACGGTATCATTTGCAAAAGCCACTCAACTTCAAGCCGATCTTGCACCCGCCTGGTTCATGCTGGGTAAAGCTCAGCAGCAACTTGGCCGATGGAGTAAAGCTGAAATTGCTTTTCGCAAGGCGATTGAACTCAAGCCGGACTGGCAGGATGCACATTTATTGCTGGGCAATGTGTTGCAGTTTATGGGGCGCTTTCAGGATGCAAGCCAGCAATATAAAACACTGATACTGAGCTACCCAGATCATGCTGAAGCACATTACCGTCTTGCTGTCTCTTTATCCAGCATGGGAAAAACCGCTCAGGCTGAAGCAAGTTGCCGCAAAGCACTTAAAATACAGCCTGAGCATATATCGGCTCTAAATAGTTTAAGTATGATTCTAACCACACAGGGCCAGACAAACGAAGCCCTGGAATGCTGCGAGCGCGCACTCAGCATCAAGCCAGATGATATTAATACAGCCTGCATGGCGGCTAATATTTATGAGCAGTCAGGAGAAGCACAAAAAGCTTATGAATATCTGCAACAACATATTAAAGCGGGAAGGCAACACCTTAATCTGGCACTGGCTTTTGCCGCCATCAGCAAAGAACTTGGCTTTCAGGATCAGGCCATTGCCATGATGGAGGATCTACTGGAGCATGCACATAGCCTGACTAATACGGGCCGTCGTAATCTGTATTTTACACTGGGCAAGTTATGTGATGGTACACAGCAATATGACCGTGCTTTTGCACATTACCGAAAGGGTAATATGCTACGACCAACACAATTTAATCCACATAAACACACGGCGGGAATAGATACCAGTATTCGCATACAGACGGCTAATTATTTCGATAATGCACCAAAATCATCAAACAAATCCGACAGACCAGTTTTTATTGTCGGTATGCCTCGTTCCGGCACCAGCCTTGTGGAGCAGATTCTGGCCAGCCACCCCCAGGTTTATGGCGCGGGTGAATTGGCTGAAATAAGCAAGCTGGCTCACAATCTGCCAGCATCATTAAACATTAACAAACCCTATCCTGAACTACTTGAGTCTATTACCCAGAAAGCTCTGAACCAATGCGCCAGTCAATATCTGCAACATCTGAATAATATGGATACCGACTCGCTACGGGTAATTGATAAAATGCCTGGTAACTTTTTTTATCTTGGACTCATTGAATTAATGTTTCCTAACGCACGTGTCATTCATTGTATGCGTAACCCTCTGGATAACTGCCTGTCCTGTTATTTTCAGGATTTTTTCCAGAGCATGGACTGGTGCTATGACCAGAAAAATATGGCCGCTTATTATCGTGGCTAT
This sequence comes from uncultured Thioalkalispiraceae bacterium, assembly GCA_964504295.1. Classification (GTDB taxonomy): domain Bacteria; phylum Pseudomonadota; class Gammaproteobacteria; order UBA6429; family Thiohalophilaceae; genus SZUA-37. The sequence continues at coordinate 2,486 of CAZDEC010000115.1, read as the reverse complement.
GAGAAATTAATGAACCACTGGAAACAGGCACTGAATATTCCAATCATGGATGTCAGTTATGAGGGACTTGTTGGAGATCAGGAAAATATCAGTCGAAAACTGATTGAGTTTTGTGGCCTTGACTGGACGGATGACTGTTTACAATTTCACAAAACAAAACGTTTTGTGGCCACCGCCAGTTATGATCAGGTACGTAAGCCAATATATAAAAAATCAGTTGCAAGATGGAAAAATTATGAGCAACATATTGGATTGTTAATAGAAGAACTGGATGGAAGTCTTTTATAGGGCGGGATATAGTGCCCTTTGGGTATTCATCCTACCGCAGCGGTCGGTTGAAACCGACCCTACAGAAATATTGAGCGCATTGATACTTATTATGTAAATATGTATAGCATTTATTTATGTGATAAAATTCACATCCCATAATACGAAAAACAATTATGAACAACCAACAAGCCACAATTACCCCAGCTATTCAAAGTGCTTTATTAGATGAAGCCGGGTACATTTGTACTAACCCGGATTGTCAAAATAAAATATCAGTATCCGAGGCCCAATTTGCCTTTGTCTTTAAACCGGGGGTTCAGCAAAAAGAAAATTTGCTGGCACTGTGCAATGATTGTTATTCCTTACATACAAGTGGAAATATCCCGCCACCTGCTATTCAGACATGGAAAATATTACGATTGGCCATTAGTGGTGAGATACAATCAGCTCCAATGGATCTAAAGCTTGGAGTTATTCGTAATTATCCCGGCTTGCAGCCATTTATTCCTGATGATTATTTTGATTTCCCCTTCGTTGGCGGAAATATCTATCTCAATGTAAAAGAATCCCGCATGATGCTTGCGCGTGCCCTGGGTATTTATGAATCGGATAAAACACAAACCATTTGCTCCCTGCTTAAACCCGGTCAAACATTTATAGATGTTGGCTGCAATAAGGGTGACTTTTCTCTGTTAGCGGCGAAAATTATTGGCAAGGATGGTTCAGTTCTGGCATTTGAACCAGAGCCAGATAATTGTTACTGGATAGAAAAAAGTATCAAATTGAATAATTATGAAAATATTAAGTTATTTCAACTGGCTCTGGCAGATTCAAATGAAGATGCTCAACTGTATTTAGGTGAAAAAAGTGGTTGGCATAGTCTTGTGTCTAATTCAGATAATACTCAAAAATCAACTATCGAAGTCAAAAAGCGGACTCTGGACTCAATTCTCGATGAAGCAGGAAATATCGGGGTAGATATGATAAAAATAGATGTTGAAGGTGCAGAAATGGAAGTTCTTCAAGGTGCCTCTACAATGTTTGATAATAATTCTGAGCTAATTGTGTTGCTTGATCTGCACCCACACATGGGGGTTAATCCAGTTGAAGTTTGTGGTTTTTTAACTGAAAATGGTTTCAGTATTCTAAATATGAAAGCACCACACCTACCTCTGAAAAATATTGATAATACAACAACAGAAGTTTTGGCCAAACGGATAGGCGCTGTTTAATCTCTTTGGGTTGAATTCCCCGCTGCTTGCAGCGAAACATGTAGGAGCGAGCTTGCTCGCGAACATTATGGGATTCGATGAATATAGGTTCGTGAGCAAGCTCGCTCCTACGATTCAATACCCCGTCAGCTTACTGCGGGGTTGTTTATTTCGGTTGAAACCGACCCTACAGAAAAATAAAAAAATACATATATGGAGACAATATAATGAGCGTTTTTCTTGTTGGAGGAATAAATCGTTCAGGGACGACTTTATTGCAAAGTATTCTGTGCTCAGATAAAGAAACAAACCCGCTTATTCATGAGGCGAGTTATTTACGTAGCATCGTTGATGCCTATGTATCAGGCCAGCAGAAATTTGATGAGCATAATAAATATTATTTTTCATCTGTCGAAGATATGCGGGATTTCACTGCCGAATGGGCGAAAGCATTTCTTGATAAAACTCGCGCCCGTTATCCAGATGCAAAACACCTTGTTCTCAAACATCCTCCTCTTACCGCACGCTTTCCTGTTATTTATGATCTGCTTGCATCCATCGGGGAAGATCCACACTTCTTTGTCATTGTTCGTGATCCACGGGATGTTGCCGCCTCATTGGTACAGGTGGGGGAACGTCTTAGAAAAAAAGGCGAATCCGAGGGTAATACGCTGCCTCGGGACATGAACGTATTGGGTAACTACTATATGCAGACATACATGCCTGCCCTGTCTTACCAAAATCAGGACTATCAGAAACGAATAACAATTATTAAATATGAAGAACTCGTCAGTAAGCCGCAAGTTGTTATTCAGAATATTCGTCAGGCCAGTGGACTGGCGCTTGAAGAGTTCAATGAAACAGAAGATTGGAAAAGTGACAATATTGATTATGACGAACTAAAGAAAAGTAACAATGCCTGGTTATCAGAACTATGGGGGAAACAACTGTCAAGCTCAAGAATAGGGAGGTATAAAACAATACTTAAACCTGAGGAAATTTCAC
>CAZDEC010000114.1:0-8017 GCA_964504295.1 uncultured Thioalkalispiraceae bacterium | reverse complement strand
TGGTTTGAACACGGTGGATATACTGTGTCATAACCGAGTGAGAAGCGTAATAATGCTCGATGTAATCAAAAAAACTCAATTTATTTGCTGATTACAATGCTGTAATAATGATTTTTAAATGTGCTCAAATTACTAAATCACTAATGGCAACTGTTTCTATTGGGGTTCTTGTTTTCGTAATATTTAAAAACATACCGGTTGGATTAACAATGTATATTTCAAAAACTATGGTGCTCATTAATAAATCAAAATTTTTAGGCTACCCAATGTCGATTTCCAGAGTCATATCTTTTTATTTAAATCGAATAATTTAGTGAAAAACCAAAAAGACAAGCATTTCCACATTGCCTTTGTACAAATTTTAGTACCATCATACAAGCTTCCAATGTTCCATGGTATTTCCAATTTACCAGGCATTAAATTGACCTTGTTCACTGGCGATCGCGGCCCCACCAGTCTTCCTAAAGGCAAACCTGTTTGGGGTATTAAGCACGTACCACTACAGAATACACTTTTTAAAATTGCATCATTTTGTATTATATGGCAACGTAAATTAAATAAATTACTTAACCCAGCCCAATACGACCTGGTCATACTCCCAGAAGGAGTGCTATATATATCAAATTACGCCTTGATAATTCGTTGCCTTCTCAAGCACACACCCTTTGGCTTCTACAGTCATGGATACAATCACCAGCGGCGTAAAACCTGGCTAAGTCGACCTTTAGAGATATTAAGGAAGGCCGTTCACCGATTGGCGTCGGTAATTGTAGTATATTCGGATGAAGGCGCCAAACATCTAATTAAAAACAAGCATGTTTCTCCACAAAAAGTATTTATTGCGCTTAATACTTTAAACACTAGTGATATCACCAATCGAATTTCTCAAATCAAACAAAACGAAATTTTAAAATACCGACAGTCATTAGGACTTCCCAACGATGGAATACTCTTAGCGTATACTGGCAGAATAGAGCCGATTAAAAATCCCGACTGGATTCTTTATGTAGTACAAAGACTCTTGTCCGAAGGGTTTCATGTGCATGCTATATTCATTGGCTCAGGATCCCTGTTACCAACATTGCAAAAAAAAGTAACTCAGTCTCCATCATTATTAGCGAACGCAGTCACGTTCGTCGGGAATTTGCCAATTGATGAAGTCGACAGATATCTAGCATGCTCAGATATCTGTGTTTTGCCTGGGGTAACTGGCTTGGCCGTGGTACATGCCTTTGCGGCAGGTAAACCATACGTCACTATTGAGTCGCCTCATCACGGACCAGAAATTGCCTATATGCAACATAACATAAACGGTATTATTGCTGGCCCATCACAGAAAGAATTTTTTCAGGCAATTAAGACCTTGGTGCTAGCCCCTAATATGAGACAGAAATTAGGGCAAGCTGCGTTGCATGATGCGCAGAATAAACTGTCGATGAACCAGCAAATTAAAGGTTTTCAGAATGCCTTCGAATACATAGCGTCTCAATCAATACACAAACATCGGTAATCTATGAGAATATTACAAGTCAATAAATATTATCAACTCACAGGTGGAGGAGATCGATTCTTCTTTGACACAATATATACCCTTGAAAAGCATGATCACCAAGTCATCCCTTATTGTCTCGATTACCCAAACAATCTAGATACACCTTACAAGAGATTCTTTGCATCTGGAATCACAGGAAAGACAATTAACGCTGAAACAGTTGCAAATAAAATTAAAATGTTCAGAAATGGTATTTACTCACTGGATGTGAAAAAATCTCTAACATTAATGTTACGCGATATCAAGGTTGATATCGCACACCTTCACATTTTACATTACACTATGTCAACATCTGTCATTGATACACTCGATAAAGCGAATATTCCAATCGTTTTTTCACTTCATGATTACCGGGTTGGGTGCGTCGGTGCCTATCTATACCGAGAAGGTAAGCAGTGCATACAATGTACAAGAGGACGTTATTACAAGGCAGTCATACATCGTTGCTACCGAAATAGCATGACAGCAAGTCTAATGGGTACTCTTAACAACTATGTTAACATAACAAAACGCATATACTCAAAGGTCAAGCTATTTACCGTACCACACGAAGAAATGAAAAAAAATATCATAAAATTTGGAATTCCTGAAAAAAAAATTCGAATTTTAGAAAATCCATTCCATTTAGCTGAAAAACCACCAACGATGCCTGTCGGTAATTTTGTACTGTATTTCGGCCAACTAAACGAGCCTAAAGGTGTCTTGACACTGTTAGAAGCCGCCAAGCTATTACCAAACATTCCATTTTTGTTTTGTGGTACGGGTCCAGCTTTATCTGTTATCAATATAGAAATAGAAAAGCATAACCTTAAAAATATTCAAATCGATACACATAGCCGATGGGGCAAAGGACTTGAGCAATTGATTGCTTCTGCACAAATTGTAGTATCACCATCTAAATGGCCAACACCCATGGAATACTCAACACTTGAAAGTCTCTCATTCGGAAAAGCGACACTTGCTTCTGATATCGGTGGAAATTCCAGTCTTATAGAGGATATGGTTTCAGGACGTCTTTTCGCACCAGGTGAGGTAGCCGACCTTACCACTAAATTAGAAGAACTCTACTCAAAACCTACTCTTTGTTCTTTGCTCGGTACAAATGCACAGGCGATGATCAAAGATAGGTTCACTACTGATTCGTACTATAAGAAAGTTATGGGGATTTACAATGAAGCTATAAATCACTAGGAATACAAGTTAATAAACTTCCAGTTAAGATTCAACATCTGACATCACTGAATAATATATATGTTAAAAGTAATAAATGACAAGTTTTCCGTAGTCGCTAGTTCCGATTGGCTTGGAAGTGAGCCGATTTTTTATGATGAACGAGATGGACGAACGAGCCACAACATAAATGACCTCATTGATCCTGTAAATTTTGAGTTCGACCCTGAAGGCTTATACAACTATCTAGATTTTAGCTTTTCTGTGTTTGGTCGTACCCCAGTTCGCTATATACGTTTTCTAGAGGCTAACTGCGATCTATTACGCAATAATGAGACCGGACATATAAGCATCCGACGTCGCCATGATCCAACACTGGATTGGGTTGGCAAAGAGACAAAAGAAGCCGATACTTGGGAATTATTAAGGTCGAAGATTGCCGAACTCGACGATGGCCAGAGTGATATTATTATACCTACAAGCGGTGGTTATGATTCACGACTGCTTAATTACTTCTGGCCACGCCGATCAGCTATTCAATCGTTTACATATGGAATTTCAAATGCCCAAGAAAACTCATATGAAGTAATTTACGCTCATCAGTTAGCACAAGTTCTGGGAACACATTGGAAACAGATAAAATTAGGCGATTTCCATCACTACTTGGATGATTGGGATGCGCTCTATGGTATATCAACACATGCACACGGCATGTACCAAATGGAGTTTTATAACAAACTGTTAACTGAAATTCCTGCCCGAATAGTATTAAGTGGAATCGTTGGTGATGCTTGGGCAGGCAATGTGCCATTTGTGTCAATTAAAAAATCATCCGATATTACTAAGCTCGGTTACTCTCATGGAGTGGGTGCAGATCCAAACCAGTTGACTGTTAGTTATAAAGCAAACGATAGAGAAGAATTTATGTTAACTAATGCTGAACTTCTTAATGAAAAAGCTTTGCAAATCGTATTAGTTATTCGTCAGAAAATGTTATTACTTTCTTACTTACTTCGAGTACCTCAAGAAATGGGCTGCACAACCAAAACCCCATTTCTTGATTTTGAGGTCGCAATGTCTATGGTGTGCCTGCCACCTAAACGTCGATTAAATCGACGATGGCAGACTGATTTTTTATCGGATGTAGGTTTGGATTTAGAAACAAAAAAACTTGTGGCTGATCATCATAATACCTTGATTAAAACTGGCATTAAACGAGTCCCATTACCTCCTCTCAATGCAGATATATTGGCAGAGGTAGTAAATAAAACTTATGTTGGTTGGATTAATAACAATATTGGACAACCCACTGCATTAGCTTTTAATACATTGGCGCCAAACCGGTTTAAACAAGTGGTAAAATCTGTTTTCATACATACACCATCAATGCTAGCTTTACTGCGTAATATAACGCGTGCATCAGATAAACAACTAAAAGCAATTAGTGCTTATTATACTCTACGACCTATCCAATTACTCTTGGAACAACGTAGAATGGCAAGTAGGTGAATAATGGGAAACGTCATTCTTTATGAAAAAAATAATCGAGGGCACCGACAAACTTATGCAGATATTTGCCAAAATTTACTTGGAGCAGATCCTCTATTTGGATCCATGCGCAGTCATTTTTTTAAATTATTTAAAGCAAAAAAACTAATCTGCTCAAGTTGTGACAGCTATTTTTTGAAATTTATTACACTCTCAATTTTACGGGCTGCAGTAAAACGTCATACTATTGGAATCATGATCCGGCCTGAAAAATACGTAAATCAAAACGACTGGCGATACTTAGCAACATTTGTTTTGCTCCATATTACTTTGAGAATTCCGCACACTAAGACTATCAGTATTTTGCCCTTTAATGTTGAACCAAAATTATCAACTCTTGTAGATGACTGGATATTTGACCCTCAGTTTTGGGACTTGAGTTATCTAGGCTTGGATCCTCGCATCGTTGATCCTCCACCTGAATTGCTTAATTTAAAACAGAAAGCAGCAGGACGATTGATTATCGCAAGCCTAGGTAAGCAAGATACTCTAAAAGGAAGTGACTATTTTTGCCAGATTTATATAGCTAACCCAGAGTTAGCACGAGATGCCCTTTTCATTATGGTTGGTGACTGTAGTTGTTTGGATACAGTCACAGTTAAAGCTTTTTGTAAAGCAGGTGGCGTAGTTATTAATCGTTTTGTTTCTGATGAAGAATTGTTAGCAACCTATCGTATCGTCGATGTAATATGGACCTGTTATAGTCTCAATTATAACCAATCATCAGGAATCTTCGGAAGAGCAGTACAAACAGGCAAACCAATGATTGTGCGTACAGACTCTTATCTTCAAAAATTACAGAACCAATTCCATTTCTATGATGGCAACGCATTAACGCTTAGTTGTAGCAATATTCATCGCGATTCTATTGCTATTAAAGAAATCATTAATAGGCTACATCAAGTACCACTTCCTGTACGACAGCTCCCAGATGTTCTTGGTGTAGAGCGATTTCAGACAATTTTTGAAAAATATCTACAGCTCAATCCATTTTCATACAAGAAACATGACAGATAAAACATTAAAGGAACTGTAATATTGAATATATCTAAGATTCTATTTTTTGGTGACGTTGTCATAGGATCTAGGCCACATAATGATCTATTTTCACCAAAGTTACAAAACTTCATAGCAGATCATGATTTGGTAGGGTGCAATCTTGAAGCACCAACATCCGGGAGTGGCGCACCTATTATCAAAGCCGGGCCACATATCGCAAACGATCCCTTTGTTATCCCAATACTACGAGAGACAGGAATTTCAGTATTTAATCTTGCAAATAACCATATTTTTGATTTTGGACCAGCTGGCCTGGAAAAAACCTTGTCCCAACTAGATGGTGCCTATGCAATAGGTGCTGGAATGGCGCGAGATGAAGCATACGCGTTAAAATGTATTAATCTGAATTCGATAAACGTAGGGTTGCTAAGTTATTCTGAAGCCCAATTTGGGGCTCTTGTTAATCCTGAATTTCTAGGGGCTGGATACGCATGGGTTAATGCGCAGAATGTTGAAGCAGATATAAGCGCTGCTAGAAACATAGCTGACATTGTTATTGTCCAAGTTCATGCAGGTGCAGAAGGAGTCTGTCTTCCGATTCCAGAGTGGCGTCATCGCTATCGTGATTTGATCAATGCCGGCGCACATGCTGTTATTGCACATCATCCTCATGTAGCCCAGGGCTGGGAGGTCTATCGAGGAGCTCCTATTTTCTATAGCTTGGGCAACTTTTACATTGATTTTCAATCTAAGGTAGGGGCAAAAGAAAGTCTTGGTTTAGCTGTGTCTCTCGATATTTCAAAAACAGGCATTATAGCTACGCAGTGTCACTGGACTTGTTTCGATGGAAATTCAATAGATATTGTAGAAAATTCAGAATTAGATAGTCGCTTAAAAACACTAAATAATATGTTAGCAAGCCCAGACTATGACAAACTTGCTAACAAGCAAGCACTTGAGCTTTGGGAACGTAGCTATCGTCGCTTACATGCAATATCTTCTGGTAATCTTCCACCCCACCCTAGCTTCAGAGATGGAGTTCGTTATCTTGCAAACATCATAGCTCCATCTCGATTCAGATTGCGAAATGAAGTACTGATGTTCCATCATCTCCGGATTGAGACTCATCGGTGGTGTATTGAACGCGCATTAAGTAATATTATTCGTGCATCATCCCCTGATATTCTATGAAGAATGAGATGGATAATCGCTCCTCTCGTCTTAAATTTTCAACCCCACGGTACCTCTCCGGTTCCCGCACTTGACACCCAATAAATCTGACTAAACACGACTGCAATCACCTCAGCGCCACAAATTGCTTGAAAAATGCTCGGCTCTGATGTAGGGTTCGGTCATGAAAAAACGCAGCAAAGCCCCAGAGAAAGTTGATCTCACCGAAACCGAAGCACTGATCAAGCGCTTACAATGATAATGCTCTCTCGACAAAAGACCGTCAGCTGCTAAGCCACATTGTCCGTTTATACTTTTGGCAGAACTCCTCGTCTTTTAGCCAAAATACAGGGCTTTTTTTAAAAACATCAAGACGAAGTTGAGACACCATCTTTTGCATATCATCTTTGTTGAGATCTAGCTCTTTGGCAATTTGGGCGTTCGAGAGATTCAAGCCCATAAAATACAAACACAGCATCCACACTTTCAAGGGTTGATGGTGGCCTGCAAAGACCGTATCCGTTAAATCATCAAAGCGTTTAACATTCGTAGCGCTGACGATAGACTTCGGTATCATCTTTGCCTCGTTTGATGACCTGTTCTGATTCACAATCGGGGCAACAGATTTTCTCAGGCCAACGTAATTGGCGCACCTGCTCATAACATTGTTCATCGCTGATCAAGTTTCGTATCGTTAAGTTGCTGACCACTTGGAATCCTTGGGATTTGATTAAATAATCGTCAGCTTATGGGAAGTTGACTGCGATTATACCACGACCCTGGAATACATATTGAGCCAAACTCAAAGTACTCAGCCAGTCCGTCATGGGCTTCTTTCACGCTTTGAAAATCACACAAATAAACCTTTTCGCACTTGACTGATCGCCATAGCCGCTCAACAAAAATGTTATCCAGAGCACGTCCTCGTCCATCCATGCTTACTCGAATACCCTTTTCCAGCAACACACTCGTAAAGCGTGCTGTGGTAAACTGGCTACCTTGATCGGTATTGAAAATCTCACTGCGTGATGTCATCAAAGTCTCGGTCAGTGCATCAATACAAAAATCGGCTTCCAATGTCGTACTTAATGACCAGTTAAGTACGTAACGGCTGTACCAAACAATAATGGCCATGAGGTAGACAAAACCACCTTTAAGCCTTATATAGGTGATATCTGTGCTCCAAACCTGGTCGCATCGATTGATATCTACCCCTCTTAGTCGATAGGGAAATACCTGGTGATCCGGATGTGACTGGCTAAGATGGGATAAACCGCTTCCAACCCCATCTTTCTCAGCAATCGCCTGACTCTTTTTTCGTTGACTTCATAGCCTAATTGACACAAATATTCGGTCATTTTGTTAACACCATAAAAGGGAGTACGAGTGTATTGTTCGTCGAGTTCTCTCATGAGCAATAGGTTCAATTCACTCTCGCCGATCGGTTGATAATATAGACTTGATCGATTCAATCCCAGCAATTCGCATTGTCTTCTCACGCTCAATGGCTGATAGGTATCATCGATCAGCCCTTTCAAGGTGAATAATTATACGTTTCAGTGGTAAGATCTAGCTATT
>CAZDEC010000113.1:0-8201 GCA_964504295.1 uncultured Thioalkalispiraceae bacterium | reverse complement strand
TTGTTGCAGTATTTTGTGAAACTGTCTAATTGTTCTTGATTGTTGTTATCCATGTTACTCTATCGCTTTATAATAAGCCTTACTATCGAATAATATATTGTGTGGAATCTTTATTATACTATCAAACCAGAAATCACACCATTCACTCCAGTAGTCAGAACACTTTATGTTGTACTTATTTTCAATTTCTTCAAGTAATATTTCTTTAGGGAATCCATATTGACTATGGAATTTTGCTACATATAGTGGATTTATTACATTCTCAACACTATTTGAAATCATTAAAGGTATATTTTCAATTTTCTTTTCACCAGCACCCATTCTATTTAGTAAATCATCTCTATCTTGTATCTTATTTTTTACACGATTTTTGGCTGATGCGAAGTTTATTGTTTGTGTTTTTTTATCAAATTGCATGCTATATTGTTTTTCTAGTAACTTAAAGCTAATCTTATTTATTATAACGACCTTAGATGATGTCAGGCGAGAGAATAAAAAAGTATTTATGAAAGATTTTGCTGTTGTTGTGAGAGAGTGTGCAAGAACTGTTGTATGTGCTGTCCTGACATCATCTAGGGTAACTATGAGTGTATTATAGCATATAATGAGATTAAAAACAAATTATTTCTCTGTTCTTTTAGTAAACCATCTCCTTAATATGTAACTTCTTATCAATGATATAAGTGTGAAGTATAGCCCGATTAGTAAATGCTCTGACGTGGGTATGTATATGTCAAACATTGGGAATATGACTATCTGGCTTGCTATGGCGACTATGTAGCCTATGACTATGTTTGTTAGGCTCTCTAATAATGAATGTTTTTTAGATTGCATGGTTTTCTAGTTCTTTTTCTAAATTTGCTAATGCCCTCCAACAAACCTTTGTTGAATGTCTTACGCCATCAGTATCAATCGTTCCTGCTTCCATTAGGTGTCTTGTGAGGGCGTCTAGTTCGTCCCCTGATTTTGTTCTATCCCAGTGCATTGGTGTTCCAGGGTTGTGTTGTTCGTTTGCTATTTTAGAAAGTCTTGCTACCTCTGCTATTGCTTTTGGGAAATACATTAAAACGCCTGAAAATATTGGTGTATCTTTGCGTGCTTGTGCTTCTTTAGTTACTTTTGTCATATATTCTTTCTTTAGCGATATTAAAGTAGGTTTCGTCAAGTTCTATTCCTATGAAGTTTCTGTTGAGGTTTTTACAGGCTACTCCTGTTGTTCCTGAGCCCATAAATGGGTCTAGGATTGTGTCGTTTTCTGAACTAAATTTTGAAAGCAAATATTCATTTAAGTCTACTGGCTTCTCCGTTGGGTGATTTTTGTTCCCAGTCCGAGCAAATTTGAATATATTAGGGTCACGTTTCCCTTCAATGAATCTACGCCCCTTTTGCAAGAAAAGAATAAACTCTATCTTTGGTGCAAAATCTGCCTTTAAATCCCCCATACTTGTGTTATTCTTCTCCCACACAAGTATATTTTTTATCTTAAATTTCTTCTGAAAGGATTGTTTAAACACATCTATGTTGTGAAAACTACAGAACACATAATGTGCTGTATTTTCCTTTGAAACACGCCACGCTTCGTCTACAAAACAGTCTAACCAATCAAGAGAGTTGTCGTTTTTAATTGAGTCATATTTTTCAATACGGTGGTTAGACTGAAAGCTCATTCCATACGGTGGGTCTGTGAGTATCATATCAATACTATTATCTGGTATGTCTTTCATTTTTTCTAGGCAATCGCCTTGTATTAAATTTATCATATTATTTAAAGTAAAGAGGGTCATAATATAGACCCTCTAATTATCCCTCGTAAACCCTACCATCTGGTGCTACGAAGCGATGGTTGAATATCCTTATTACATTGTAAGTAAATGTTCCGTCTGGGAAGAACTGAAAAATTGCAAATGCTTGTTGCCATTTCTTCGGATTACCTTTTATGTACGATTGCTCATATTCACATAAACACCCTAGTGATTGTCCTACTAATGAATTGCCATCTCCATGTTGAACGATTGTGTATGACTGTATGTCGTGTAAATGACCATAAAAGATATTTTTACCAAAGTGCATGACGTGTTTCTTTGCGTGTGCATCGTTGCAGTATAGCCCATGGTGGAAGTAAGCGTGTCCAAGTTTGAATGTTTCTCCTGTCTTGTAACACCTAACGTATTTGAAGCCCCGTTCTTTAAGCTTTAATGCGTTCTCCACTTCTAAGTAGCCTTGTCCTGCTGGGTTGATGTCTAAGTACCTTTCTATGCGAAACTCGTGGTTGCCTTCTAATAATACAAACTTAGCTCGCTTGTTGTTTGCTTTAACTATCTTCTGGTGTCTATCAAGCACCTTGTTACCTTTATCATAATCAATTTTAAGGCGTTTACCTTCTACTTGTCTTAATTTACCTGCTGAATGTGATGAAACTACATCTAAATCCATAAAGTCACCTAGATTAATGTAATAATCCCATTTACGAGTCTTCATAAACTTCTCCACTGCTTTCATGGTTCGTTTATCTTCGTAAGGAACTTGCATGTCTGGTAACACTATTGCAGTAATAATTTTACTGCCCTTATATCTTCTGCTTGTGATATTCATAACTGTTCTCCTTTTTAGTTTATAAAGTGCAAATGTCTGTTTATATTATAACATTTTAATAGAGTTTTTTCCAGCTTTCTCTTTATCTATTTTAAGATAATCTTTATACATTTTTACTTCTTCAACTACTTCTACTGGCTCCTTATCTAATAAAATCGTTTCTCTTTCCTTTATAGATTTGTATATTCCATGCTTTCTACATGTTTGACTTATTGTAGATGGCTTACAATTAAACATTATTCCTAGTGCTTTTTGTCCCATACCTTTATCTGCATAGTAAAGCATTTTTTGTAAGTCATTTTGATTTGTGAAGTATTTTTGTTGTGTGTGTGGTTTTGTAAACATATTATTTAAAATTTAACATCTCCTGTTGATTCTGGGTATTCTACTTGTGGCTCTGGTGGCATTACTTGCCCTTGTTCCTGTTCTTGCTTTTTAGGGTCGTGTGGAAATGGTATGTTTTCTATTAAAAGTTTTTCAGCTAGAAATAAATTAAACTCTTCATATACTTTGTCAATCTCTCCCTGCTTATCTAGGCTTCGTGTTTGGCTTTTTCCTAGAACACCCTTTTGTATCTCTTGCCATATTCTCTTTACAAATGATGGAGTTACTTGTAGTTCTGGAAAGTATTTAAGAATTAATGGAACTGTTAGTCCTGCATTTGTCATTTCTTCTGACACAAGACTAAAGAACTTATGAAGGGCTTTGTTTTGCTGATTTGTGCGAGAACTCTTAGGCTTTACTATGTCTAGGTATTCTAAGAGCTTCTGTTGCACGTTGTAGTCTTTCAGTGAGGCTATTGTTTTAAGCCTGTTAAATATTTCAGCGTCTATGTTTTGTTTATCTACCATAATGCTTATAATCTCTTTAACAATTCTTTGATTTTCAAGTCGTATTCAATTTTTGTCCACTCTTTTGTTGATTTTCCTCTAAAGTGTGAGTCTTTGTACATTTCTTCTAATTCATGCAAGATATGTACTCCGTAGCGTTTTATTATTCCCTCCCTATATCCTATCTGTGAGTTTGGAGAAAATGTTGGATTGTTACATGCTTTTAATTGCCCGTTTACATTTCTATCATCAAATAATAGTGCGAAACCTCCCTGCCCTGCTGATATGTAGTGTCCTGCGTCAAAGTCATGCCAGTCTGTTGCGAATTTCCCACACATATCAATACACTCTCCTTTGTATTTCTTAAAATCACGCTGTCTTGTGTACTTTGATAGTAAGTACCAGTAAATACCTTTTAAGCCCTTATATCGTGGTTTAGATGGCTTCTCTAGTCCATATCCACGCCATAAGCCCACTTGTGTCTGCTTCTTAACCTTATTAGGCGACACTCTGCGTAATGGTGTGCGTTTCATTTGGCTAGTTCCTCTTTTTAGTGGGGTTCTGGCTTTTTGCTTAAATCCTGTTCTTTTCATAATTTCTTATTTTACCTAGATACGTTGGTGTTTCTTTATGACATTCAAAGCAAAGTGTACGACCATTTGATAACTCAAGCCTAAGTTCTGGGAATAATGAAAATGGTTTAATGTGGTCGGCATTCAATGTTACTTTTACTCCCTTACCGCTTCTTATTCCACAATCCTGACAAGTATAATCATCTCTTTCAAAAACTTTTCTTCTCCATTCTTTATACTGCCAAGAACTTCTTACTGCTTTATTTATTGGTGTAATTCCACCTCTCCATAGTGGCGATAATTTTCCTCTCAATGTTAATTTACTATTTATTTTTGTTCTCCTTATTTTTTCTCTCGTAGCTTCTGAATGTTTTTTACCGAAAAAATAATTATTCTCGCCAGACAAGTTTGACATAGTTTCTTTCCATTTCAATGATTTTGGTTTTTTGTTACTACATAATCTTGAACAATACCACCCCTTTGTATGCCAACTATGAAAAAAGAATAGTGTTCCACATGTTTTACAATTTGCTTTTGATTTTTTGCGGGACTGCTTCATATCTTTATGTTACTTAGATTGGTAAGTGGGGGGGTTGTTACTAATCTTCCCACGCCTTATCAGCTTCTGTGTCTGTGTCTATTAACTATTAAAAAGGTATATCTTCTGGGTTTACTTCTCCACTAACATCTACAGTTGGTGTATTTTCTTTTGGTGCTGGTTGTTCTTCTCGTGGTTTGTCTTCAAATACTCCAAACTTAGTATCTGGGAATATTCCCAATTCTAAAATATACCCCTCTGGTTTATCACTTGTAGCCTCAAACTTTACTAATGTTCCTACTCTATTCCAAGCTGTTTTTTCTTCTCCGTCTTTTGTGTACTTCTTAGGTACTGATATATTAAATCTTTTCATATTAGTTTTTTAATGAATTAATGTGTGTTGTTAAATCCCAAACTCTTTTACCTTCACTGTCTACAACGTATGGGTATGTTGTAGATGTTTTTACTGCACTTGCTTTTACATAATGAACTTTCATATTGTAAAGGAAGCGACCAATACCCCACTTTACCCCTGCTCTCTTGAAACCATCTGATACCTCGCCTTTTTCTTTTTCAATGTTACTCTCTGAACCAGTATCCCATTTCCATATCCATTCTCCACCACAATTTATCCCTATCCCAGCAAATAGTTTACCATCCATTGTTTTGAAATCTGACTGCCAGTTTTCCTCTCCAACAACTTCATCAAGTAAATCCATTACATTTCTTGCATCTATATAGGCGATAATTGACGCACTAGGTTTGTTCTTTAAAAAACTTTGAACTCGCCATTTGTGGGGTATTTCTTTTTTAAGTTCTTTAAGATTCATATTATTATTACTAATTACTTTTAATTTATTTAATTTCAATGTCTAATTTCTCCGCTAAATCTTTAACACTCATTACGGTGTTGTTCATTAAATATGAAATTTCTTTGTCTTTCATATCTCTTGCGTAAAATCTTTTCTCGCAAATAACGGTTGGATGAGGAAAGCCATAATCACAACCAATATAATATCTATCTTTCCGCCTTTGCATTTCTAGCTCATAAACAAGTCTGTCATTCTCAACTTTGTATCTTTCTGCTCTATTTTTTTCAAAATCATTAAAATATGTATCGTAATCTGTTTTTGTACCTCCAACCATATAACCTATTATAAATATTATAAATCCTATTATTGCTATTGTTATTATTTCCATATACTTATTTATTAACTACTAAACTTCCCTGCAAGGTCACCTTCTCCAAACTCTATATAAAGTTGCCTTTCTGCATAGCGTCTAGCTTGGGGGTTATAGGCTCGTGTTCTTAATGTTTCAAGCTCTTCGTGGCGTTGCTCTGCTTTCTCTAGTGCTAAGGCTTCTAGGTATTCTTCTTTTGTTGTTGCTGTTTCTATTGTTGGCATGTTATTTCTTGATTACTTCTATCGAATTACTTCTATCGACCATATTTTATGTGTAATCCAGTTTTTAATTTTATAAAATCTTATAGACTTCATTTTAATATCGACATCGGGGCTTCTCAGTAGATAAATTGAACCTATGCTTTGTTTTCCTTTCAGCATCTTTTTCATCTCTCTAGCTACTGTTTCTTTGTCTGGGTTTTCTCCTTCCCATTTCTCCATCTCCTCTTCTTCTGCGATTGCTTCTTCTTTGTAAACATTCATAATTATTCTTTATTATCTTCTTCTTGTCCGTCCTTGATTTGGTCTTCTATGATTGCCTCGCCTTTAACTTCTATCCCCTTGTGGCAGGTTTCACATAATCCATTTATTACCATATCTACATAGTGACCATCGCCGTAGCAGAAATTAGGTGTTTTAACCTCTACCCCGTAAAGTGGTGAGCCTTGTGGTGCTTTTACTGCGTTATGTTTACTCATACTTTTTTTATTCTTATTTTTCTTTTAGACACTCCCTTTGCGAAGTAGAACCAACCTTTCCTGATAATCTCGTGGACTATCTCTTGCACTCGGTGGTCTGATACTCCTAGATACTTTCCTATCTCTTTATAGCTAGGCGACCTTTTTCGGTTGTCAGTGATGTAGTCCGACACGAAGCTATAAACATCTCCTTGCTGTAGGCTCAATTTTATCTTTTCTTTCATTTCCATATTTACTATTATATACCTTTATCTATTAAATGTCCATACCCTTAGTTGTGGATAAACTACTTCTCTAACTTACTCAAAATATTAAACAACCAACGAGGGCAGTTTATAGGGAAGCTCCACCTAACCTCGCCCTCAACAATCTCTAGTCTTATCTGCTTTACTTTTTTCCATACCTTTTTATTCATATTTTTTTAGTTTGTTAATAATGTCTATAATGGTTTCGTTGTGAGCAGACCTAATTATTAAATAATCACGAGATATGTGATTATCTTTTTTGTATGGAGGTATTTTTACTTTTAACCCCTCCACCATCTCAATCATATCCTCTCTCTGTTGTGTGAGGGCTTGCTCAATTCTTTGTAAAATTACTTCTTCCTTTGAAGCTTCTATTGCCCCAAATACTTTTTTGAATACTTTTTTTTCTTCTGTGTTCATTACTTGTGGTTCTTTAAAATGACAAGCACAGCATTTGTAGCTTATCTCGTGCGGGTCACATTGACAGGTTTTTTCTTTTTTATCTTTCATAGTATTATTTATTTATTAAGTCCCTGAGTCCGTTGCGGATGCATTTCATTGCCACCCATTCATCTTCATGCTTAATCTCACAGCTTTCTGTTATCCAGCAAATTACTTCAACAAGGTTTTCAAGGTATGTGTCTGATAGATGACGACTTAGAGCAACATCTTCCTGCATTAGTTCAAATAAATCTTTTAACTGTTGTGGTGTGTTTGTTTTCATAGTTGTTGGTTAATCTTCCCAAAAGTAATTAGATAATAATAAAAGTACAAGACCAGTTCCATTAAATATATTTAACATAACTACAAACCAAAACCAATATGGATGTTCTTTTCTTATTTTTTCTACTTCTCTCATAGTATTATAGTGTGGTTAAATCATTTTCGATAAGATATATCAAGCACTTTGCTCGTGCGTCTGCTTCGGTGTCGGCTTTTGTTTCTTCCCATAATTCCCTAAATCCTAACTCTAAGCCTTTTATATTCCAAGCATCTTTCCATGCATCACTATCAAATTGCATATGATAAGTTTCTGGTGCTTTTTGAGTACACAATCCTCTTGGCAACATCTCCCCAAGCTCTGCGACTGTGTAGGCAGAAGAACGCTCTTTCCAAACACTTTTATAAAAATTATGTTCATCATTTTCAAATACTAATTCATCGCCATTAAAATGAGATACCCAATAAAATAAACTCTCCTGCTTCACTCCAAGCTCTTTGAGTTTCTTTGATAGTTCCAGTGATGTTACTTGTTTTTCTAATTTCATATTTATAGTGTACTTAAGTATTCTTCTAAACTTTTGCCGTCTATTAGGGTGTCTATCATATAGTGCATATGTGCTTGCCAACCGCGTATTGCACACATTTCACCACACACATCACTTGGAAACACCACCTTCCAAACCTCTGGGTCTAAAACTAATTCACTTAAAGACTTACAGTGTCCAAGTTGGTGTAGTCTTAATTCTTCTGGTATTTTTTGTATGAATTCTTGTGTTGTCATACCTATTCTATAAGACTTAATATTTTGATAAGTGTTTC
>CAZDEC010000112.1:0-8673 GCA_964504295.1 uncultured Thioalkalispiraceae bacterium | reverse complement strand
CCTGTTGTTAAGTGCGCGCACATTTTGCGAATCGAATTTTAAGGCACGGTCAAAATCGTTTAAAGCTTTTTCATACGCACCTGTGACAAAATAGGCCATTCCCCGATGATTGTAAATGATGGAACGGATAATAGGTTTTAGCTTTTGTTTTAGGATTTGGCTGTAAATTTGAATGGCAGTTTCGTAGCGGTGCGAACTTCATCTGCAACAACTGCAAAGCCGCGACCTTGTTCACCTGCACGAGCCGCTTCAATGGCGGCATTGAGTGCAAGTAAATTAGTTTGTGCCGAGATGTCACGAATAATGTTGAGCATACTGCCGATATGATTACAGTCTTCAGCTAATTCAGTAATAACATCGGTTGCAGATAAGACTTCGCTGGATAGTGAGTTAATTGCAGTCGTTGCAGTTTGAATAGTTTGTATACCTTGCCGGGAAGCCTCGGATGCTTCAGTTGCTGCTTCGTTTGCCTGCAATGTACTTTGTGAAACACCATCGACGGAGGCGGCCATTTTTTGCATCGCTTCGGCTACGCTGCTGGTATCACTTGATTGTGTCGCTACGTTGGTATTAGTTTCATCGGACAGCTGCGACAGTGACTGAGTGCTTGCATTAAGTCGGGTCGACATTTCAAATATTTGTTTAAAGGTTTGGTCCAGATAAGCGCTAAAGCTATTAAATAAATAGGCAATAGTCCCTAAGTCTCCCTTGGCTTTTTCATCCATTGAAAAATTTAGATCACCTGAAGAAAGTTTGGCAAGGCTTTGTTCAATAGTAGCAAGAATACTTGATATAATTTTTACCGATGCATAAGCAATGAGTGAGCCAAAGATTAAAATGATAGAAGTAACAATTAAAACAAACATTGATTGCGCATAAATATTATCATCGATATTGCTCGTTTTATTGACGACCTCTTTTTTAAATTGCTCGACCAGGGCATTAATGTCTATATTTATAGTGCTAATGATAGGCTCTATCTCGGTGCGAATAATATAATTATCCATTCGCCATTTGTCCTGCTTTGAAAATCCCAGCAATTTTTGCGTGTTGATAAATATTTTTTGTTGCGCATCTTTTATTTGCGCAAAAGAATCTTCCTGTTCAAAAGAAACAAGCTCAGCATATTTTTCCAGTTTTTTATTAATAGCGGTGATCACTTGCTGGTTTTGGGTTATTTGTGAAAAGGTTGCAGCATTGCGAAAAGTTAAAAAAGAACGCACTCCACTCATAAGGCTAACCCATGAATAACGCAAGTTACCAATAAGGGCAAAATATTCTCTGCGTTCAGCACTTACATCTTCTTCGAGTTCACTTTGAAGAATCTGTGTTATATTTTGCAGGATAATTTGAAAATAGGGACTTGTTTCTGTTGCCGCAAATTGTCGTGCAGGAAAATTCAGGTTGGTGTTTTCTGCAAGCTTTATCATCTGGGTCTGGTGTGAAACATAGCGTACTAGATTGGTACTAATATTTTTGAGTAAGTCTGTATTTTTAGTATTGATGCCGGCTGTTGTTTCGAGTTTAAAAAATTGTTTTTTTAACCGCTTGTTTGACTGTATATAACGATCTTTATATTTTTTATCCTGGGTGAGTAAATATAAACCCAGGGCAGTCGTTGAATTTTTTAAGGTGTTTTCCAGCGCAATGGATTGCAACATTAAGGGTTGCTTGATGGTTGCGATATCATGGACGTCATTACCAAGGTATTTGGTGCTTATAAAAACATAAACGCCAGTTGCGGTGGTAAAGAATAGTAAAAGGCTAAAGCTAAAGATTAAAATCTGCTTTAGTGAATAGCGTCGTATAAGGAAAGCGACCATCTTTCTATGCTCACAGAAGTTGTTTCTACTTCTAGTGTTAGCGGCGGTGCGGGAAAAAAGTTTATATTAAGGAGTTTAATAAAACAGTTTACCAAAAATTATGATTTGGTTAGATGGTGGGCGGGGGCAAGGATATAAATGCCTGTTTACAGTTAATATGTAAAACGGCCTGGATTATCAACAAGGTTCGTAGGTATATAAGAAAGCTTGAGCGGCTATGTTATTAACGAGCCATTGAAAAAATCAGGTATCGCGGCGGTATTTAAGTCAAATTTGTTGCTTGCAGCGGTGTTATCGACGCTCATATATTGGCGCAAGGCGGTCATGATATGGCGTGGTTCGATATTGCTGCCGCTGGTACTGTCTTGCTTGAGGCTGTTAAAGTCTATTTTTTCTGCAAAATGTTTTGCATCGGTTGCGCCGACGACGCGATTACCCCAGGCAAGGTTATTCGACATAATAATATTGCTGGTAATGCTCCAATGGTCTTTCCCCGCGCCGCTGTTATAGCGGTTGGTTCGGCCAAAGTCTGAGACAAGGTGTACTACCAGACGGTCTTCGATATTGTACTGCGCGGCCATATACCAAAGTAAATCAATGGTTTGGGTAACACGCGCTAGGGCGATGGGGTGGTTGGTATCGTGGTTGCGGTGGGTATCAAAACCACCAATACTGATGTCGGCACTTAAACTAATGCCAGCCTTAAAGGCGGCCATGGTGCTGGCTGCCTGGCTAAAATAACGCCGAGATATGTCGTAACCTTTGGTGTCGGCGTTTTCAAGCAGGCTAAGGTAGAGCTCAAAGCTGCCATCGGAATAATTCGAAGCCAGATAGTTATTGTATTGGCTACGTTGTTTGATGAGTTGGCTCTTATCGGCCGCAGCCGAGCTTGCCCGGTCTTGTCTAAACTGGCGGATTAGCGCCAGTTCGTCCGTTTGCAAATAGGTATCGGCTCGACCGGTGCGGAACTTATTGGTATCGGCCAGTTTTCTGAGTGTATTAAGCGCGCCAGAGCTTGCGATAGTGGAAGGGGCTAATAGTCGGCCGCTTCTTGGCCCCGAGGTCACTAACCAGGGCATTAATTGTTGGGTTCGATTACTCGCTGCAAATAAGGCGGCTAACGAAGGGTAGCCATCTTTTTTGATTCCAGTCATATTGTTCTGTTTACCGACAGTATGCGAATTACTTTTTACATCAACGCCATTGATGACGAGCATTTTTTGATAGTGCGCTTTAAAAAAGGCATCGTTATCTGCAAAGGGGGCATAGTTAATGTTGCCCACGGTCTGGGTTGAATTGGTGGCGGCCCAGTTGTTAATAATTTTTTCACCGGCAACGTTCATTTTTGGGTCACAGAAGCTGGTTGGATCCCAGCCACCACTGGCTAAAACGGTGACCAGAAATTTACCGTTATAATCACTGGAAGCTTTTATCAGCCCGGGGAAACTTGCGAACAGACTGGCTGCGGCCGTTGCTTTTAAAAAATCTCTTCTTTTCATCGCTTTGTTCTCACATGTTAATTTTTTGGCATATTAGTTTTTTGGCATATTAGTTTTTTGGCACGTTAATTTTTAGCGTATTTGTTTCGACTTATTCGTACAGATAATCAGAGTCAGACATTAGCGCAATAATTAAACCGCGCCAGGGAGATAAAACAAAATTTGCATCGTTACGTGAGCCACCGATGCGATTATCGCAACGCGTATTGGAATCAACACGTGTGCCACCGCCGGCATTTATTCTTGCTATGCGTAGATCTAGAAAGAGTTGATATGCCTGGCTGACTTCTGCTGAGTCTGAACTTACCAGTCGATTCAGCATGCGTTCGTAAAGAACAATAATTTGGTTGCGAATAGAGGCTTCATCCAGGGTGGTGTTTTCAACTTCGGTAAAGAGTTTTCGTGTGCTTTGATTTAAGCTAAAGTCATAAACAACAACCGCGCAACCTATTTCATTTGCCTGTCTTTCAGCAACACGGAACATTATTGACGACAATTCAGTTGCGCGTTTTTCAACGACAACATCATCGGTGCCACCGTAAAGCATTTTATATTCACGATACAGGCGGGGGCGTGTATTACCCCAGGTAATGCCGGTGAGTGAAGTAGTTTTGTTTTTTAACTCGGTAACGCTGAGTAAACGTCGGCCACCCATACGAATATTTATATTGTCGTCCGCCGTTGTGGCATCTGTTTTATTTGCTGCGCGGAAGTTATCCGTCATCATCATATTAGCCAGCAAGCTTTTTAAATTTAAGTTACCACGAAAGCTGTCAGCGAGTTGGGTTATGAGCGCCTGTTGGGTATCAAACTGTATCCGTGGCGCACTCAAATTTAAAATGTCTTCACCAAACACTGCAAACCACCAGAATTTTACGGCAGCGGTTGCAAAGCGGTTGTCGTTGACGATGCGCTGTGCCAGCCATTGCAGAGGGTCGCCAGTTGCGATTTGATTATTAAAGCCGGCCGGTAGCATATCCTGATACCAGTCAACGCCTGGGTTTCTTTGACGGTAGCGGCGGTCAAGTGAATCGGTGCCATAAGCTTTGTAAGCGTTACGTTCATGGAAGAATTTAAAGGCACCGGCAATGGGGTCCATTGTTGTATGGCAAACCGTACAGGCAGGATTATTTAGCGTTGGATTAGATTCGTCGGCTACATCGCTAACGCTTATAGTACGCGTGGTTGATTTTTCTATATCAAAGCCAAGGAAGTGGTACATCGTCCAACGCGCTCTTGCCCGGTTACGATTGGTTGCGGTTGTATCGTACTTACTTAAGAACGACCAGGTTGATAAAACACCGGCATGTGGGTAGTTGCTAATTCGTGAAGCGCCAGTGGCATCTTTGCTAAAGGTGCTGCTGGTTTTTACGTCCTGGCCAGTGTTTTGAGCTTGTCGCCATTCATTAGGCGCTAAATCCAGTCCGGTATTATAAGATTCATCGGTGTATTGACCGACCATGGTATAGCCTGCGGTTAGAATTTCACTATAGGGGCGGTCGTTCATCACCACGTAAGCAATAATTTCTAACGGCTCTTCTGCTAAATCACGGCGTACGACACTGCGACGTTCTGAGCTGCTGACATTTGGTAGGTAGAAGTCATTGTAAGAGCGTGCACCGGCATCGCTGGTGCGTAAGTGTCGGCTATTAAGCCTTGCGTTCGCACCGTTTTTTATAAATTCTTTAAAACCATCGCCGGTCATTAAGCTTAAAATTTCGGAACGCAATGTCGTATCGCTGGCACCTTGTAAACTTAATACTTTATTGCGGCTTGGTATGGTTCCGGTTAAGTATAAGGACGCACGACGATAAGTTTCAGACGCAGACTCAAGTAAAAAATCTTTGTTTGTAGTTGGCGTCGTCGGGTTAGTTGGCGCGGTGGGTGCCGTTATCGTAGTTGAGTTAGCGGCGACAAAAACTGCCAGTAGCTGGTAGGCTGCTGAACCTGTTGCGAGCAAGGTGCCGCCAGTGTGACTGACTAGGCCGCGCGGTTTGTCGAGTAATAGCTGGGCGCCATTAGCTTGGCCGCTAATATAAGATCTTAACTGTGTTTCGTTATAGTTAATGTTTGTGTCGCTGTCGCCAAATTGAAAGACTAATCGTGTTGCGGCCGCGATGCCACCGGCGCTATGACAGCTGACACATTTTGTTTGTAGTACCGAGCGGTTTAAGGCACTGGTTGCCGGTATGTTAGGTGTTGAGGTGCCCGGATTTGAAGGGTCTGGATTTGATAAGTCTGGCGTAGAAGTATTAGGCGTAATATTTAAAGATGTCAGAAAAGCTTCAAGGTTTTTATATTTGGTACTGTTGCGGTTACCAAAAACAGCACCACCAGCATGAAACGGGATGCCAACCGATTTTGACAGGATAGCATCGCTGCCATAAGTACGAGCATAGTTTGTTAAAGCTGCTATGTTGGCATTGTCATTATTTGGTACAAAGATAAGATTAGTCGAAGACGCAATCCCGCCTGCTTTATGGCAGCCAATACAGGTTTCTAAATCTGCTTTTAAGTTGTTAAAGCTAGCATTGCTTGATGCCGGAGCGTTGGTACCTGGGTTATTGGTAGAAGAATTTGTATCGGTTTTATTGGCATCATCAACGCCCCCCGAACCTGTACCGCCGCCACAGGCACTGAGTGTTAGAACAAATGCGTTAACAACTAAAATTTTTGTAATAGAACCCATACCATTATTTCCTCCTCTTGCCATTCAGGATTGTGGCATTCCATTGCAAACGTTAACCCTGATACTGCGCTTTTATACTGCTACGCTTTATTTTGTATATTGTGTTTAGTTTTCATTTTTAAGAATGCGTTCTATTCCTTAAGAACGACAAGCACGGCAAAAAAGAAAAGGTTTTATTTTTGTTTGTAAAGTAGGTTATAGCGAGAACGGGAAATTTTCAGGGGACTGGTTCACCAATGGCTAAAAAATGATAATGTTGGAGAAATATTTTGTAAGAGTCAGTCTAAAAAATTTAAATATAGTAAATTCAATAAGTTAAGGCGGTTATTTTTCGAGCGCTGAGCGAATATAGGTTATTCTTCTAAAAGTAAATGTTGAAACTGTGATGCATTCAGCCATTCACGGCCTTGCGTAATGCCGAGTAACATGGCTGTTGTAGAAGCCGTACCGGCAACGAGACAGGTTGAGGCATGCACACTCACACTAGCAACGCCATGAGTTGGCCAACCTGTTTTAGGATTTAAAATATGACAGTAGCGTTTATTGTTAACCTGCATAAAGCGTTCATAGTTACCGCTACTGGCAATGCCGCCCTCGATAGCATCAATAGAAGCAATCGCTTCGCTGGGGTTTGCCGGGTTACGAATACCAATTTTCCAGGCAGACTGATCAGGATGGGGGCCGATAATGCTAATATCGCCAGCTAATTCAACCAGACCGTGCTGTATACCCTGTTGGCGTAGCAAGCTGGCAATGGAATCGGCCGCATATTCTTTTACAACGCCACCGAAATCTATTTCCATGCCCTTTGGCATAATAAGCGTGGGAGATTGCCAGTTTATTTTTTGCCAGCCAATCTTGCTTAATAACGTTTGAAGAATTTTTTTGTCGGGCAATGTGTGTGAGTTAAAGTCCCAGGCCTGGCGCAAAATGCCGGAAGTAATATCAAATAAACCTTCGCTGTGTTGCCAGGCGGTTTGCGCGTAATCGAGTAGGCCAGCAGTTTCATCGTCAATCAGAATGCCGTTTGTTTGGCCAGCAGCATGATTGATGGCACTGGTAACGCTATCGGTTAAGTAACGTGAGTATTTTTTTTCAAGTCGTTGCGCTTCGTTAACCGCAAGTTGAAAAAATGTTTCTGGATTATTGTTATCGTCAAAATAAATCTGTATTTCTGCGGGGCCGCCCATTACTTTAAAGGTATGTTTGACTAGCGTTAGAGACATTTTTATTTTTTCGGCTTATTTATTTGGGCGTGCTAACTTATAATAAGCAGGATATAGAAAAAGCTTTAAAAGGTAAAATCAAATCCAACGGTAAGTAGGGTGTAATTTACTAGTCCTGGACTTTCGACAGCGACTTTTGTAAGCGAGTATTTACCGCTTGATTCATAGCGCTCAACTTTAGCGGTGTAGGAAAAGTTTTTAAACTTATGAATAAATTGCAAGCCAAGAGAAACAGTGCCATAGGGTGACAGGCGATAATCGCTGGAATAATAGGGGTTAGTGTTAGCGGCTACTTTATAGGGTTCATAAAAATTAGCTTCGGTTTGCGAGTAATAACGTATCGATGGCACCAGTTGTATTTTTTCGGTAATGTTTTTATGCCAGGCAAGTTTAAAAGTGTGCGAATTTACATTCCAGTCATCACTGTAATAGCGATAGTCAAAATGAACGGCACCATTACTTTTTTTAACAAAGTAACGGTAACGGACAATGGCGGTATAGCGTGTTCTTGAAGTTGGCCGTGCATCATCAATTTTATACGGGTCGCTTAAGTAACCCGTGTCTTCAGACAAACCCAGTCCGAATTGAATCAGTGAAATTTTATTAAGCACTTTGGAGTAGCCAAGGTTAAAACTCTGGGTCTTTTTAGAAGCGCTTTGGATGCGGCCAAACAGAATGGCTTCGAAGGGTGTAATATCGTCGTTCGACTGGCTATAGGCTATTTGAATAGCCGAATTTTTTTTGTTGAATTCCCATTCCCAGTCAAGCCCGAAATAGGTGGCTTTATAATCATTTTCGCTTGATTGGCCAAAGCTAAAACCGGTTGCCATGGTCTCGCCGTAATGTGTCACGGCGGCAGTAAAATCTTCTCTATCCTCTACAATACTCGCACCACTCATGACCAGTTGTGGTACGCCATTTGAACCGGCCTGTGTTCCCATCGGTGATGCGCCGCTCATTTTTTCTGTAAGGGCATCAAAGCGAACGGCAAAGTTTTTACCGACCGGTGCGATTAATTTAAATTGCTGGATATCAATGTCATAGCGCTTGGTTGAGCCGGTTGCAACATCTGAGCTTTTTGCATCGTCTTCGCTATACACACTATTACGATAGCTAATAACATTATCAACAGGAGCCGTTGCCGCCTGTGTATGCAGGCTGGGTATACTTAAAGCACTTGCGGTTAAGGCTGCCAGTGCCGACTTTGTTTTTTTATTCTTGTTTTTATTTTTACTCTTGTTCTTATTTTTATTCATGGTTATCTCGTTAAATTGACCTGTATCTGCAGGTGTTTTTATTATTTCATCGCTGCTGTCCCGTTAACTTGAACCTAATGATATTGAAAGGCGAACTAATGTCTACGTTTATGATAATACTAACGCCGCCGGACATGGAATTGCTGTGGCTGACTAACGGACTCGCTATTCGCCATCCCT
>CAZDEC010000111.1:0-8743 GCA_964504295.1 uncultured Thioalkalispiraceae bacterium | reverse complement strand
ATGGGTGGTGTGATGACCAAGCTCATCGAGAAAAACACAACCATCCCAACGAAGGCACAACAAGTGTTCTCGACTGCTGAAGATAACCAGACAGCGGTAACGGTACATGTGTTGCAAGGTGAACGTGAAAGAGCGGATGCAAATAAATCGTTAGGTCGTTTTGACCTGCAGGACATTCCACCTGCATCACGTGGTACACCACAAATTGAAGTATCATTTGATATTGATGCCAATGGTATTTTAAATGTATCGGCCAAAGATAAAGCGACTGGCAAAGAGCAGTCCATTGTTATTAAAGCATCCAGCGGTTTGTCGGATGAAGAAGTTGAAGCAATGGTACGCGATGCAGAAGCCCATGCCGATGAAGATAAAAAATTCCAGGAAATGGTAACAGTACGTAACACTGCTGAATCCATGATTAATGCGACACAGAAATCAATGGAAGAGCTGGGCGACAAGCTTGAAGAAAGCGAAAAGGCTCCAATTGAAGCTGCAATTAAAGACTTGCAGGAAGCATTAAAAGGCGAAGATAAAGATGATATTGAAGCCAAAACAAAAGCATTAACCGATGCTTCTGCGAAAATGGCTGAAAAGCTTTATGCAGAAAAAGCGGACGGTGCCGAAGCAGCGGGGGCAGATGCAACTGGTGAATCTACCGATGCAGGTGCAAATGCAAATGATGATGTTGTTGATGCAGAGTTTGAAGAAGTAAAAGACAACAAGTAAATATCAATAACGAAGTGCTACCAAAAGGCGTGAATTTTTCACGCCTTTTGGTGGTTTAGGAAAAAGGTTTGTGAAGTATGTCTAAGCGCGATTATTATGCAGTTCTTGAACTGGAAAAAACGGCGACTACAGTTGAAATTAAAAAAGCTTTCAAACGTAAAGCGATGAAGTATCACCCCGACAGAAACCCCGACAGCAAAGAAGCCGAAGAAAAATTTAAAGAAGCAAAAGAAGCGCATGATATTTTAACGGATGCACAAAAACGAGCAGCCTATGATCAATTTGGTCATGCCGGTGTTGATGGTTCAGCCGGAATGGGTGGAGCAGCGGGTGCCGGTGGTGCAAGTTTTAGTGATGTTTTTGGTGATGTCTTCGGTGATATTTTTGGTGGTGGCCGAGGTGGCGGTGGTCCACAGGTTTTTCGTGGTTCTGATCTAAGATATAACCTTGAGCTGGATCTCGAAGATGCTGTACAGGGTACTGAAGTAAAAATTCGTGTTCCTACACAAGTAGCTTGCGGTACCTGTGGTGGTAGTGGTGCTAAAAAAGGCACCAGGCCTACAGCCTGCGCAACCTGTGGCGGACATGGACAGGTGCGTATGCAGCAGGGCTTTTTCTCTTTACAACAAACCTGCCCGCGTTGTCATGGTACCGGCAAAATGATTGCTGACCCTTGCAACAAATGTCATGGACATGGTCGGGTTGAAAAACATAAAACATTATCCGTGAAAGTGCCGCCGGGTGTGGATACCGGTGACCGTATTCGTTTGTCGGGTGAAGGTGAAGCCGGTGAGAACGGTGGGCCGTCCGGTGATTTATATGTGCATATGAATGTACGGCCACATAAAATATTTGAACGTGATGGTGTCGACTTATATTGTGAAGTGCCCATCAGCTTTGTAACAGCAAGTCTCGGTGGGGAACTGGAAGTGCCCACGCTGGATGGCCGGGTTAAATTGAAAATACCGGCAGAAACACAAACAGGCAAGTCATTTCGTTTACGTGGCAAAGGCGTAAAAGCGGTGCGTGGTTCAGGCCTCGGTGACTTGATTTGTCGCATCAGTATTGAAACGCCAGTTAATTTAACGCACGAACAAAAAGATTTGTTAAAACAACTGGAAGTATCGTTAAATGGTGACGGTGTTCACCACAGCCCACGAACATCATCCTGGCTGGATGGGGTTAAGAAATTTTTTAAAGACATGAAGATTTAATTTTTAAGCTTCTGAAGCGATGTTAGCCCCATCATTTCGTGAAGGCACACTACTACTTTCCAGAATAACAATTGGAATGAATATTTTAATTTAAAAGAGTAGTATGAGAGTATGTCTTTGAGGAATAAACTCAAAATAGGCAGGTCATTCCCGCGGAGGCGGGAATCTAGACATTAAACAAAGCTGTTCTTATCGTTCTGGATTCCCGCCTCCGCGGGAATGACGACTTACTAAAAACATTAAGAGTAAAAAAATGACAAGAATAGCCATCACAGGTGCCGCAGGTCGAATGGGACGCGTGCTGATTGAAGCAACTCTGCAAAACGAAAATACAACTTTAACTGCCGCTATTGATCGCCCTGGCAGTCCTTTTACCGGTACAGATGCCGGTGAGTTGATTAATCATGGCCAACAAAACGTTATTATTGTTGACGATCTGAATGCGGTAACGGGTGATTTTGATGTACTTATTGATTTTACCCACCCCGATGTGAGTGTAGAAAATATCAAGATATGCCGCAAAGCAAAAAAACGCCTGGTGATTGGTACAACTGGTTTTAGTGATGAGCAAAAAGCATTAATCAGTGATGCAGCAAAAGAAATTGCCATCGTCTTTGCTCCAAATATGAGTGTTGGCGTTAATTTATGTTTCAAGTTACTTGATATTGCAGCACGGGTAATGGGTGACTATACCGATATTGAGGTAATAGAAGCACATCATCGCCATAAAGTGGATGCGCCTTCCGGTACAGCATTACGTATGGGCGAAGTGGTAGCGGAAGCTCTGGGTCGTGACTTAAATGACTGTGCTGTGTATGGTCGAGAAGGCCAAACCGGTGAACGCGACCGCAAGACCATTGGTTTTGAAACTATCCGTGCTGGTGATATCGTTGGTGAGCACACGGTGATGTTTGCTGATATTGGCGAACGTGTTGAAATTACCCACAAAGCATCGAGTCGAATGACCTTTGCCAATGGTGCAGTCAGAGCTGCAAACTGGTTAATGGATTTTGAACAAGGCCAGTTTGATATGCAGGATGTTCTGGGGCTGCGCAACTAAAGCACAGAAGTATTACGAATTTACATTAAAGGCTTTTTTAATTAGTCAGTATTTAATGTGAAATAGAGCGTTGCC
The DNA here is from genome assembly GCA_964504295.1 of uncultured Thioalkalispiraceae bacterium. Lineage (GTDB taxonomy): Bacteria > Pseudomonadota > Gammaproteobacteria > UBA6429 > Thiohalophilaceae > SZUA-37. Next base: position 5,668 of record CAZDEC010000111.1, on the reverse strand, counting down.
CCTTTGCCCACCTCGGACTCAGCCCAGATTTTCCCATGATGAAGGTTTATTACCCGTTTGACAGTTGCAAGGCCGATACCTGAACCTTCAAACTGCTTACTATTATGCAGACGTTGAAAGGGTTCAAATAGTTTTCCGGCCAGCTTCATATCAAAACCCACACCATTATCCTTAAAATAATATACTCGTTCGTTATTGATAACTTTTGCACCAAATTCAAATTCTGGGTTCCGAGTGTTGGATGTATATTTCCATGCATTTGCAATAATATTGGCCATTGCAATTTGAATAAGGGCGGGGTCACAGCGACAAACAACATTTTCTTTTATATTTAAATCCAGTGATGCTCGCGGCTCAGCCTGAACAAGTTGTTCGAGTTCTTTATTTACAATATTGCTGAGGTTAACATTATCCTGACACTTGACTTCCGACTGGGTTAATTTGCTTAACATTAGTATTTCGGTAATCAGGTTATCCATTTTACCTGTATTTTTTACTATTCGACTTAAGTAGCTTTTTGCTTCTTCATTTAAAGTGTCGCTGTAATCTTCAGCCAGTACCTGACTAAAGCCGGTAATACTGCGTAAAGGCGCTCTCAAGTCGTGAGAAACGGTGTATGAAAAAGATTGTAATTGTTCATTAGCAATTTCAACACGATCAGCATATTGTTTTATTTTATTGAGGGAATCGACCAGTTGTCGATTTACACGCTGATATTTTCGGTATAAAAGATAAGCAATCAGAGCGCTGAGTATCGCTATTGTAATTAAAACAGATAATATAAAGAGATAGTTTTTCTGACTTTCGATTGTTGCACTACTTTTTGATAATGTTTTATTTTGTGTATTTATAATTGAATTTTGATTTGATATTGTTGTTGCCAAAGTATCAATCTCTGCCTGTTGTTTGCTAAGGGTTGCACTTCGTTTTTCAATTTCTGTGCGTTGTTTGTCCAGATGTTTTTCCCGTTTATTGAGTTCTTTTGCCTGACGCTGTATTTTCCTCTCTTGTGATTTACTTTCATGTACCAGTTGTATGTAGTTTTGTTTTTGTTGCGTGACAGTTTGGGTTAATTTAGCCAGCACCTGTTCCATCGACTGTTTTTCCTGATTTATTTGCTGTATTTTTTTTTCAACCCGTTCCACTTTTTTTTCATTTGCAGATAATTGCATCTGCGCTTCACGGTATAAATGTGCAACATCAATTTCAGTGCCACCTAAAAGTATTATCTCGGGAGCAACCAGCATGTTTTTGTTAATAATATTTGCTTTATTAATTTCAAATCTGATGTTAGTCGGATCCTGGTAATTGGTTATAAAGTTAATCATAACGTCTCGTTGATTATTGATGTTGTAGGAAATAATCAATGTAGCTGAGTTTTTGGTCTGCTTTAAAATATCCTTAAGTGATGCAGATTTATGTTGCGCCAAAAAAACAACCTGTGTATTTTTTGGTACGGTTGTACTGTCGCTACGGCTAATACGCATTGGGCGTTTGTGAAGTTGTCGTGTTGTTGCAATGCGTTTAAGCACCACTTCTATTTTTGCACTGTCATCAATAATATGGATACGGTATTGTTTGATTTTTTCTGCATCTGGCCATGTGATGTATTCAGCCAGACGATAAATCGCAACACCTAAAAAGTCTGCATTACGGTCATGCTGTGAGAAACAGGGTTGAACAACAGCTAAATATAAAAACAGGACTCCGCCAAACTGCAGGATATTTATTTTTCTATTTATTTTATTTCTTGAAAAAAGTCTAAAATTGAAGTTTGTCATTTGAACTGCTTTTACCCTACAAAAATAAATATCACACTAAAACCGGTTAGATCATAGTAAATATAGACAGAAAATTTTATGAATTATGCTTTTTCAATCGTATTACACAATAAATTTCAATTATTGAATCCCATTTTTAAGTATTTGATATAAATAATTGAAATAATTGAATATTTATAGCATGCAAATTGACCTTGTCCAATAGTTTTACTATCCTTTTTATTTGTATTTTGTATCGGCAGCAGCGATTGCCTTAAGCGTATTCAGTGTTATTTATAAAAATAATAATGTGTTTAAACCAGGGAATTTAAATGGAATCCGCATTTCAGTATTTGCAGCTATTTTTTAGAACTAAGATACTGTTTTTATTATGTTTGTTTTTTATCTTGCTGGGGCAAAACAAGGCAATATTTGCCGAAACCTCGTTAGCTAGCGCAGAAGAGTTACTTGAATTGTCGCTGCAAGATTTATTCGACGTTGCAATTACATCAACATCGTATTTTCCCGAAAGTTATCTGGATGTTGCCGCGTCCGTAAGTGTTATTTCAAGGCCAGACTGGGAAAAGCGGGGAGCCCAACGTTTGAGTGATGCGTTCCAGAATCTGCCATCTGTTATTTCACTACCTAATTTCTTCGGTCAAAGTTCAACCCGAATACGTGGTTATGCTATAGCAGATGCCAGAGGGATCGCGACACTTTGGGATGGCGTGCCAATTAATGTTTTTGTTTCAGGTACGGCTGATATTGACAGGCCGAATATTCAGTTGAACACACTTGACTCTATAGAGATAACGCGTGGCCCCGGTTCAGCATTGTATGGTGCAGATGCTTTCTATGGTGTTGTGGCACTTAAATCATTTGAGTCCAAAGTGGATACAAACACGGTTAGCGGGCGTATTGGGAGCCGTGGTTTTTATTCGGCAGGTTACAACGGGAGTTATCAGACTGGTAGTGATTCACGTCTGAATATTTCGCTAGCATCGAGTGGCCAACCGGATCAAAATATTAAATACAACAATTCCGGTGGTGTTGGAGAGCGAGAGTATAATTATCAATCGACCACGTTTGTCAGCAAATTTGCTTCGGAACTGGGAGAGAGGTGGTCTTATAAAGTGGGTCTTTATTATGACGACAACCAGTCGAATGATTTCAATGGTGGAAACTCCTTTGGCACGGTGCCCAATAATGACACATCGAGTACCAGGGGTGATTTTTCGATGTTGAAAGGTGATGTTAAATACCACATTTCCACACAACGTGATATTAGCTTGAAAGTTTATTCATGGGAGCAAAATAGAAATAATGTTCGTCCGGTAAATACGACACGTGATTTACGTATTACAGGTAAAGAAATTCGTAAAGAGGCACAGTTAGTTTATCGTGACAAGAACCTGTTGTGGAACACAGAGCTAACCGCTGTGGTTGCACATCGTGAAGAACATATCATTAGTCAACGGCGTACAATTTTTGATACAACTACAACGTTTGTTGATGCAGAACTGCCTTCGAGTGGTTTAAAGCGTATTATCAACAGTTTTTTTGTTGATGGTAAAACACATATTCCAACGAGCCGCTGGATTTATCGTTATGATTTTCGTTTGGATGATTACAGTGATTTTGGTACACAATTTACACCGCGGCTAGGTGTTATCTATAAACTGGATAAACAAACAGTGCTAAAAACACTGTATGGCAGCTCTTTTCGTGCACCAACAGCTGTCGAGATTGCTGGAACGGCTTTTATTAATGGTGACCCGGATATCCAGCCTGAAGAACTGGATACCTATGAACTTGTCTATTTAACACAAGGCAAACATGCCAAGTTTGAATTTACCCTGTTCTATAATCAATTAACCAATGGGATTGTGAATGTTGCGGGCACCTTTACCAATATCTCTGAAAGTGAGGCGTATGGTATGGAAATTGGCTATACAAAAAGGCTTCGAAGCTGGCTAATTGATACAAGTGCTTCATATGTAAAGAGCAGAGATTTAACGAACAAAACAGATTATAACGCTTTCCCAAGATATATTGTTAATTCAGGGATTGGTTATGTGTTTAACGATGGCTGGTCGGTAAATGTGAATAACCGAATCCATATTGGTGCTTATGATACGGCTGCGTCAACGGCAATAGCACTTAAAGACTATTGGCGTCTGGATGTTAATATAAGCAAATCATTTAAAGAAAAAATGCAGCTATTTTTAAACGTGCGCAATGCGCTGAACCGCAAAAATTATTTACCCTCACTTATCGATCAGGGAGGCGGAATCCCTGAGGATGGGATCGCTATCGACATGGGCATCAAGTATCAAATTTAACTCTGTTTTTTTGTTATGTCGTTATGGCTTAATCATTTGATATTTGATGCTAACTGCTCCGATGAGCTGGTGTGTTCACTAAATTTAACCGTATTTTTCAATAATTAAAGTAATGCGCCACTGGAAACCCAACGCATCTTAAAGTACAATCCCTTCGGTCGACGCACTACGTCTCGGCCACACTGAATTCTTAAATAAGCGGGAGACCTTCGGTTTAGAGGGCACTCCCGTTTTGTGCATCTACGCGGAGGTTTCATTGCGGCAATCAGCCCTTTTAATACTTGAAGATGGCACCGTTTTTCATGGTGAATCCATTGGCGTTCCTGGCGAATCTGTTGGTGAAGTTGTTTTTAACACCGCCATGACAGGCTATCAGGAAATTCTTACCGATCCTTCTTATGCCAAACAGCACGTTACCTTAACCTATCCACATATTGGTAATGTTGGCACCAACCCGGAAGATGAGGAATCCTCAAATATTTTTGCTTCCGGTCTTATTGTCAGGGATGTACCTTTGCTGGCCAGTAACTGGCGGTGTCAGGACAGCCTGAGCGATTATCTGGTTAAAAATAAAGTGGTTGCGATTGCCGGCATTGATACCCGCAAGCTAACCCGGATTTTGCGTGAAAAAGGTGCCCAGGGTGGTTGTATCGTGGCAGCGAAAGAGGGCGAAACTCTGGATCAAGCCAAAGCTCTGGCGGCAGCAAAAGCTTTCCCAGGCCTTAAAGGGATGGACCTGGCCAAAGAAGTCACCACCAAAGAACAATATTCATGGCAACAGGGTAGCTGGACATTGGAAGATGGTTTACCAGCGGATTCCACTGACTTGCCTTACCATGTTGTTGCCTTCGACTATGGTGTGAAACGCAATATTCTCCGTATGCTGGTTGATCGTGGTTGTAAGTTAACGGTTGTACCGGCACAAACATCGGCTGCCGATGTGCTTGCATTAAAACCTGATGGGCTTTTCTTGTCTAATGGCCCAGGTGATCCGGAACCCTGTGATTATGCAATTCAAGCCATTCAGGAATTAGCAAAATCCAGTATTCCTATATTTGGTATTTGCCTTGGTCACCAGTTGCTGTCGCTTGCCAGTGGCGCAAAAACCATAAAAATGAAATTTGGCCATCATGGAGCTAACCATCCGGTACAGGATGTTGAGTCTAAACAGGTTTTTATTACCAGTCAGAACCATGGTTTTGCGGTTGATGAAAGTTGTTTGCCTGAAAACCTGACTGTAACGCACCGTTCGCTGTTTGATGAGTCGTTACAGGGTGTTAAACGAAATGATATTCCAGCATTCAGTTTTCAGGGGCACCCCGAAGCCAGTCCGGGGCCACATGATGTTGCACCGTTATTTGATCAATTTATTGAACTAATAAAAGAACAAAAACATTAACCACGGAGGACACGAAGAACACAAAGTTTTAAATTTTAGTATAAAAAGCCGTTATATCCGGTTTTCTTTGTGTCCTTCGTGCCCTTTGTGGTGAAATTTTAAAATATAGATTAGAGAATATGCCAAAAAGAACCGACATAAAAAGTATTTTAATTATAGGTGCAGGG
>CAZDEC010000110.1:0-8868 GCA_964504295.1 uncultured Thioalkalispiraceae bacterium | reverse complement strand
AAATAGGCCTCATAAAAACATCTTATTCATAAGTTAACGGGACAGCAGTGATATATTATACTGATTTTGCTATCGTAAAAAAACAAATCATAATATTAAGGGAGATAATAACTATGTATAAGATACTTGCAACCAGCCTTTTAAGCCTGATTTCATTTTCAAGTTTCGCTTTTCATCCCGCACCTAATCCAGAAACAAGCATACCGCTTGATTCTATTTGCGCAAACTTTACCGACATATTCAATCGCAATATGAAAATAAGGGGCATTTCCAATGATTTTCGTGGTGGAAATATGCAACTTGATTTAGCTTTAATCTCAGGGAAAATACATACCATTCGAGTCGGCCATAAAAACACCATCATTGGCAAACAAGATACATATATCGACAGCCCTACTTTCCCTGATCTAGGGTTTACTCGATACAAATCACGTTTAAATGTACAGGCAATGATTTCATTAGCGGCTGAGCCGGATGTTTATTATGGTGTCCGTTTGTTAGATGAAACACCTTGTTCCTTAAATGAATTGGGCCGATTTAATCTATTACAAACAGCTTATGAGAATGATTTAACAGTGTCACTTAAAGTTGTTAAAATACGCCCCTTTACCGTCCCCATTGATGCCGACGATGAGGGATATGTTACTGCCAATGTTAATCTTAAATATGGCTATATCCTTGACGTAGAGGTAACAAGCCCAGCACCACCTCCACCTGTAACGGCAGCCGATATGGCTGCTGTCTCCGATAGCAAAGCCAGTTTAACACTTGCAGCTGCTGCTGCCGGCCTGGTCCTCGGTGCAGGGCTGGTAAGTTTTGTCAGATGGCGCGGCTAAAACCCGGCGGTTAACGGCAAGTCTTACATTTTAAAATTATGTCAGACTTGCCACCCCCTGAGTCAGGATAGTTCACCTATACAATTAGTTATCCTTATTGTTTAAACGGTGAGTTTGATGTTGTAACCCGTCGGCATCTAAGTCCTAAACCTCTAAAGGATTCGCCATCATGATAAACATTAACACCAGAAGCAATCTGTCCACCTGGGCAATAAACTGGTGCAAACCATTTAGCACAATTCGTTCGCCTGGTATCTTCGAATGTATTTAAGCTAGTGACGGCACCAGCCGTTGAGACCTTTGCAGCAATTATCTTTATGCCTTTTAACCTGTTTTTACTGCTTTTACGCTTATCATTAGTACATGCCGCAATTCCGCGAATAAAATACCGACTATTACTTAACTTTACAGTTTTTTCGCTACTACTACTGCCCGTGCAGATGCTCCCTGTTTCATTGCCATTTTTAGCCACCGCTGAATCCAACGAATGGGTTTTAACGACGATGTCACAGGGTTTATCCCTTCTTTCACTCCAGCGAATTTCATCTAAGCCCATAAAAACTGTATGCGTTAATTCAAATGAACCTAAATAATCATTTGGTCCAACGGCCATGGTTTCTTCATAACTAAATTCACCCGCATTAATATTTAATTTAGTCCCGGAATAGCCGGATATAGCTGTATTTCTGATACCTGCGTCAAAAATAACCGCCGCCTGGCAAAGACTTGTTATAGTCAAAAGTAAAATGACCGATATTAATTTTTTATGTTTCATCTGATTTATTCTCCTTGATTATTTTTATTTAATTTCAGAAGACATAGCTCACTCATACGACCTCTAAATCGAGTGTGTCAGGCAAAGATAGAATCCCAAAATAACCCTAAATCTTGTGCATCTGAATTTGCACCTATACCTTCCTTATATCGAGGTACTTATTCAACCTGCACATAGTAACAATACCCGGTATTCTGATTAAGGGAATAATTAATATAAGAAATCTTCAATATTCACATAAAGTTGTATACTCAAACCCCTGTTTGCCCGAGCATCACCTCGAGAATGTTATTAAGAAATTCAGGCAAAAGAGTACTATTTTCTCTATTATTTAATAAAGATTTCTTCTGTTTAGCCGAAATAGAGAGAGGCGATATACCAATTAGGAGCCCGTATTGAAAATTCTTATTATTGATGATGACAAGTTCAGTCAAAAAATCATCAATAACACATTTAAAGATGATTTTGAGACATTTCTCACCTCTGACGGTACTGAAGGTATCGAAAAAGCACTGCAAATAGACCCTGACCTAATTATCTTAGATGTCGAAATGCCCGGCATGAACGGCTATGAAGTTTGCGATCAGTTAAAAAACAACAGCAAAACCAAAAATATCCCGGTTGTATTCCTTTCTGGTTGCGATACGTTAAGAGAAAAAATGCAGGGTTATGAAGTTGGTGGTGACGACTACCTTGTAAAACCTTTTGAACCAGAAGCCCTCTCGGCAAAAATTAAAGTCCTACTAAAATATACAGATAAGCACAACGAGCTGCATCAACAATACGAAATTGCCCAAAAAACCGCGCATATTGCCATGACCGGCAGCAGCGAACTCGGCATTGCCATGCGCTTTGTCGAAGAAACCTTTAGCATTCATGATTACGAAGGTTTATCGAATGCGCTTTTTACAATGACCGATAGCCTCTCCCTCAATACCACGTTAATGTTTGTCGTTAACGAAGGTAAAAACATCTGGTTTTCATCCTCCGGGGTAACGTCACCATTAGAGTCACAATTACTCTCAATGATGCATAATGAAAAACGTATTTTTGATTTTAGTAGCCGCACCGTTATTTCATACCCGTATGTAACTCTACTGGTAAAGAATATGCCCATTGCCGACATGGAGCGTTATGGTCGCATTAAAGACTTGCTGCCAATAATACTAAGCGCCTTGAATGAAAAAATACTGGTATTGAATACAGCGACCGTATTAAAAGAGCAATCCGAATATTTAAATAAAACAAATGAAAAAATTAAATCATCACTCACTAAAGTATCTGAGTCTTTAAAACAAAACCAGAATAATATTACGATAATCATGCGCAAAATGTTAAATGACCTGGGTGCCCATTTACCCAACATGGGTCTGGAAGACGACCAGGAAGAATATATATTAAATCGCATTGAAAAGGCGATTGTACAGTCGGTAAATTTGATTGACTCATCAGAAAACACCAACAATATATTTACCGATGTGGTCGACGAAATGCATGTTTTATCAAACAAGCAAAATCAGCTGATTAACGAAATTTTTTCACCATCAACATCTCAGAAGGAAAAAGAAGACAGCGAATATGCTATGGATGTTGAATTATTCTAACGCGCTTGCCTTTTTTTAAACTTTCTTATCTGGAATTTATCTGGCATCAAAAAAACTCGTGCCGCTTAAACGATTAAAATAACGCGCTCGATAAAAATGTCTTGTATGTGCTTCACTATCCGTAAAGGCTGCACGATCATGCAAAACATTATTACTGATTAAACCCATTCCCGGCTCAAGCAAACCACGGAAAATATAGGGGGACAAACTATTAAGGATTTGCTTCAGGTAATCGAGTGCTTCCTGAGTTAAGGCATCATCACTCCACATGACGTTATTGCTTCGAATGGTATAACGCATATGCAGGTCACCCTTAGCGCTCACACTAAAGACTGGCCCAGTTTGTTCAGCACGAATTATCTTAGAACCTTCTATTCTCGCCGGTATAGTCAACACATCAGACTGCATAAGTACACGAACATATTCCGGCTCTTTTTCGCGTAGCATAATATAAGCCATTTCATGATCCATCAATGCATTTTCACCGCCCTGTTCTGCGCGTTGAACAACATGTAAAAGCAAGGCATTAATCTGCCGATTATAAGCATTGTAATAGCCATCGGTATGCCAGTTAATCGCTCGATTAGTGTAGGGAATATAGTGCTGGCGAATACCTTCTTTTGCGACACGCAATGATGTTAAGCCGGTATCATCGGCTAGCCAGTTATCATCAATATTAAGCCCACCAAAACAGCGCCCGAGTGATAATGGAATATCAGGGTCAGAGTCGGTGCCTGTTTTACTTGTATAAACAACCATATTAGCCTTGCGACAATGTTGCTGCAAAATCTTAAACTCTGATTTTTTCAGCTCTCGCGGATCATTTATTTCAACTACAATATCAGAAATATTCTGCGGGTAACCCAGCAGCTTATTATCTCGCCATTGCTGGTAGATATCGTTGTTTTCTATAAAAAACGGGCAATCTTTCAACTCATAGTTCGTGGCATGTTTTGTCATATAAAACCTGTATCATCTCTTTAATTCAGGGGCACAATCTACCTTTGATGAAATTCAAGTGTAATGACTTAGATCAATAACTCACTATTATCGCATCCAACAATAAATAGGCTGAAGGCGTACAGATTAGAGCATCCGGTGGAATATTGTTTAAAAAACCAGCTTTAAAAAAATTTTAAGAATCGCATATGAGTACAATTTTAAAAATTACTGCTATCCCATTTACATAATATAGCAATTATATCTAGCCGATAAAATAAACATAAAAAATAACGTCATACCCGCACGTGGGGTATCCAATAAGTTGTTAGTAGGGATACGCATTATATTATCTAGATTCCCGCACGGAGCCTGCCCCCAGCAAAGGTGAGAGAATAAAGTAGTAAAAAATAAATACAATTAGGGAGAATAAAATGAAAAACATAATACTATTATTTTTATCATTCACAGTGATTGCTTGTGGTGGAGGGGGAAGCACTCCTGCTTCAACACCGGCAACTAATCCAAACACAACGTTCGTATTCGGAGACTATAACCGCTTATCTAACACGGGTGATACTGAAATATGGAATTTGTCTGGCGCTGCCAATACAGGTGAAACCGTAATCGCAAGGATAACCTTCAAAAACGATGGAACAACCACCTATAATGGAAATACCGTTAATGTTATGAAAGGACTGGTTAACATTAAAATTCCTTCGTTCTCCGCTGATGCTACGACTATTGTTACCATTTACTACGATAATAATGGAACGTTTATACGCTCTTATGATAGCGACTCAGCAACAACATGCTTTGCTAGCGGAACTACTTCACCCGAACCTAAACGGGTTAAAGTAGGTGATTTTGGAAGTATTACGCCGCAATCATGCGATGATGGTGAGACATCAACCGGCACATGGAGAGTCGAAGCCGTTGATAGCACGCATGCGAATATCATCTTCAGCGAAACTATTCGAGATAATTTGGGGGAGATCAGTATCACAAGTACTTACAAGATGAAGATAGATACCTCTGGCGTGCTTAGTGATGTCGCCTTAGATGCATCATATTTTATTACCGGTAGTTTTGATTTCTCAATATCATTAACTGGAACTGTGCAATAGACATTGCTATAAAATATTTAATAATAAAACTCATCCCGTGGCTTTCAAAAGCATCTTGATTTTGAAGGCTACGGACGGAGGCTGAACGATGAATTTAGTTGTTAGCCTCTTTAACTTTAAAACACTAAAACAAATCTTCAATAAACCAGGCCGCAAAAGCATGCCGGCCACTTACTCCTGCTTTTTTATACGTCGATGACGCCTGTTGGCGCACTGTTTTTTCCAATGTATCTCGCAGCACGGCAATTTCTTTTAAACTTAAACCTTTTAAAAGCAACCAAGCGATTTCTTTTTCGCTGGCGGTTAATTGCCAGTCGTTAAATTGCTTACTGATAACCTCACTGAGCTGCTTTCGCATAGTTTGAATATAATCACTCATCGCTTCGTGGTTTTTGTCGATACTGGCGAGTTCCTGTTTTAACTGACTTATTTGCCTTTTCTGCTGAGCTTGCTCCAGCAAAATCCAGATAACAGTCACACTTGCCAATGCCAGAATAACCGCCTCTTTGGCAATATGCGAAAACGGTGCACCATGCGATAAATCCACATAAAGGTCAAAACCGCTGGCGACCACAACCGAAAACAGCACCACCATTAACACTGTCTCTTTGGAATAACGCATATTTTTATCACCTTTTATAAAACAATCACTTAACTTATAGGACATATGTCCATTGTCCGCTCTTTTAGGGCATTCGCCCGATGAAGAATGCTAATTTGTTAGCCATAATAACAGCATACGAACTGAAATTAGAGGAAAGACCATGAACAAACAAATCTACGTATGGGATCCATTAGTAAGAATTTTCCACTGGACACTGGTGCTTGCTTTTATTATTGCCTATGTCACAGGCGAGGAAGCAAATGCGCTACATATTTATTCCGGCTATTACATACTCGGTCTGGTAGCCTTCCGTATTATTTGGGGCGTAATCGGCACACATTATGCGCGCTTTAGTCACTTTTCATTTTCCCCTGCTGCGGTTAAAGCATACCTGTTGAGTCTGATAGGCAAAGGTAAAGCCTCAACATATATCGGCCATAATCCAGCAGGAAGCTGGATGGTGATTGTTATGTTAATCAGCCTTGTTCTAACCGGCATAAGTGGCTTACAAGTTTATGGCCTTGAAGGCTATGGCCCGTTGGCACAAAATACAACCCATTTGGCCGTGACACAGGGTAATCCGGCTGCTGGCTTTGTTAAAGTATCTGGCGACGATGATGAACGCGGTCGTCAATACCAAACTAAGCAAAAACAAGACAGTGACAGCGAAGAATTTTGGGAAGAAATTCATGAGTTTGTTGCCAATCTAACCGTGTTGCTGGTCTTGCTTCATATTGCTGGCGTGGCCTTATCAAGCTTTAAGCATGGAAAAAACCTGGTTCGAGCAATGGTTACCGGTTACAAGCAATAAGTATGTAGTAATAAATTATGGCTTTATTATTACATTGGTTAATAGTTAACCTGAACTCGGGATAACAAAACTAATGTCATTCCCGTGTGATTTTGGAAGATTAGATAGTAATTTCACTGAGGCTGACTAACGGATCGTCTGCCACAAGGACGCGGCCTTAAACATTTATTAGGCGAGCAGCCAAGGATGGCAAATAGTGAGCCCGTTAGTCAGCCTCACCCATTCCATGTCCGACGGCGATAGTATTATCATAAACGTAGACACTGTTTCACATTTCAACAACATTAGATCAATCTTAACGGGACAGCAGTGTAGTAATTTATAACTTTATTATCACCTCAATTAATGATTGTTCTCTATACTTAGCATTATTAATTAACAATAAGGTGAAGCCATGTTCAAATACAATAATTTGCGTCGAAAATTTTTACAGCTTGCCGGGCTATTCGGTGCCAGCATGGTGACAACGAAAGTTCAGGCACATCATACCGATTCGCATTTTGATGCTAGCTCGGCACATAAAGTTGTATTCCAGTGCAATAAAGTTGAACCGGATTACCTCGGGCATATTTTATTTTCGGCTGGCGGCATGTTACGCAAATACAGCGATGATATTGAAATTGTTATCACTACTTTTGGCAAAGGGGTCAACTTGTTAGGCAAAAAACCAATTCGACCTATTTCAAAAGAACATCAGGAACGAGCCGCATCGCTAGCCGCTTATGGTGTGGCATTTCATATTTGTCATAGCACCATGAAATCACTGAACTGGACTAAAGAGGACATTGTCGACTACGCCAAAGTCGTGCCAGCAGGCGCAATCGACCTGATGCTGCTACAGGAAAAAGGCTTTAGCTATATCAGCGAATAACCGAATCAGCATCAATCAACCGGTTTTAGTTTGCTAAAGCGCGGCATTAAACGAAAATCTGCCAGGGCTGCCAGTAAGGCGTCCATAACACTCGCATCATCATAAAGCATTCGATAGTATTCAAACCGCATAGTTAAACCACTACCGATAATAAACGATGCAAAAGCAATGAGCGAACCCAATGCCAGCGTTGAAAAACCGGTAATGCCCTGGCCAAAGGTGCAGCCCATTGCCAGTACCCCCCCAATGCCCATCAGTGATGCACCAATAAGATAACGGAAAAAATCTTTTAGTGAGCTAAACCATTCAAGGCGTAGATTGCCCGTGAACAGGCCGTATATAAAAGAACCGACTATCACGCCCACCAGAATCGCCACACCAAAAGTAATCAACGACACTTCTAAAGGATGTACAAGATAATAAAGTGTTTCACCCATCGGATTAACAAAAGTAAACGACATCGCGCCGACACCCGGTGGTGGTGAGTCCATAAAACTGGCCGCATCAACGGCTGCCTGCCCCAGTGGACCTGCGGTAACATACCAGCCAGCTACCACGATTAAACCTACAATAGACCCCCCTAGCAGGTTATCGAAACGACTGCGAAAATCGACTGAACGAAAAATAAAATATAACAGGGTTAAAATAATTAAACCGGCCGATACGGGATGGAACCAACCGCTATCAGCCACACCAATCAGGCTGCCCAACAGTGTGGTGATCTGTTGGCTGTCTATATCATAACGTTGTAAATTAATGGTGAGTGGTTCCATCCAGATATGAAAACCATAATGATAGAAGTCGGTCTTGGTCATTAAAAAAGCAAAAATGCCACCGATAAATAATACAAACAGCGACTTCATATTACCACCACCAATACGGATCAGCGTTTTATTGACACAGCCCCCCGCTAGCGTCATGCCGACACCAAAAATAAGCCCGCCGAGTAAATAACGGATCCAGGCAAAATTTGCAGTACGATACGGCGGCATCGTCATACCTAAACTGATAACACCGAGTTGTTCAAGTATCAGCACGCCTGCCATTGCAACAGCAATGGCGAGCAACCAGGCATACATCCGCCCCTTGTCGTTCATATTCACCCAGTCCGAAATAGCACCCATGGTACAAAAATTGGTTTTGTGAACCACAATGCCTAAAACAATTGCCAGACTAAAACCTGACAAGATAACGTACCATATCGATGCGCTTTCCATATGTTCCTCCAGTATTATTGATTATATTTTTTATCACTGCTGTCCCGTTAACTTAAACTTAATGCTGCCGAAATGTAAGTAATG
>CAZDEC010000109.1:0-8900 GCA_964504295.1 uncultured Thioalkalispiraceae bacterium | reverse complement strand
ACATATAATAATGGTATCGATAAACGGCCCCAGCATCGCTACCATGCCTTCGCGGGCAGGTTCATTAGTACGAGCGCTTGCATGTGCCATGGGTGCCGAGCCCAGCCCGGCTTCATTTGAAAATACGCCACGTGCCACGCCATATTGCATGGCCGCACCAATTGCGCCACCACCGACTGCCGTAGGATTTAGAGCAAGATTAACAATGGTAAAAAATGCTGAAGGAATTTGTTCAATATTGGCAATTAATATAATGATTGCTGCACCACTGTAGGCCACGGCCATAAAGGGTACAATAATTGACGCAACTTTTGCGATGCGCTTTATACCGCCAATAATAACCAGACCAACCAGCAGCGCCATTATAAAGCCAATAACGGTTTTGTCTTGCGGGATGTTTGGCAGTGCGCGGGCCAGGCCATCGACAACCGAGTTTGCCTGTACCATATTGCCAATACCAAATGAGGCAATAAGTGTGAACACGGCAAACAGGGCGGCCAATTTTGGCATTTTTAAAGCATTTAGTAAGGTATACATCGGGCCGCCTGAAATACTGCCGTCCTTATGTACGTGACGAAACTTTACCGCCAGTGAGCACGAGGTATATTTAGTTGCCATGCCAACCAGTGCAGTTATCCACATCCAAAAAACAGCGCCTGGGCCGCCTAAAGCAATTGCCGTTGCGACACCGGCAATATTACCCGTACCAATGGTTGCAGAAAGCGCGGTACTGAGTGCTTGAAAATGAGTGACTTCGCCAGTATCGTTTTTGTTATCGTACTTGCCACTAACCAGTTGGGTGGCATGTTTAAAACCGCGGAACTGAATAAAGCGAAGCCGGATAGTGAGGTAAAGCCCGGTGCCAACCAGTAATACAATGGATGGGATCCCCCAGGCATAGCCTGCAATGGTTCCGAGAATTTCAGTTAGATTATCTAAAGACGACATTTTAAGTCCCACACAATTATTCTTTTATATTTTTTCCGAGTTTAATCGTTTCGGGAAATAGATGATAGACTAGTCGATAAAATACTTTATACTCAGTTGAATTCTATCTTTTGAGAGTACCATTCCCTTTGGTAACGAACTACATTAAAGAATCATTTTATTTATTGTTTGGTAGCTTTAAAGATTTGCTGCCTATTATTGTGGTGGTTGTCTTTTTTCAATTTGCGGTTCTTCAACAACCGATACCTGACTTAACCAATATTGTTGTTGGTTTGTTTATGGTATCTATTGGCTTAACTTTATTTATAAAGGGATTGGAAATAGGACTTTTCCCCGTGGGTGAAAACCTGGCTTACGATTTTGCAAAAAAAGGCAGTGTCACCTGGTTGGTTCTGTTTGCCTTTGCTCTTGGCTTTGGTACTACAATTGCAGAACCGGCTTTAATTGCTATCGCAGATAAAGCCGCTTTTCTGGCCGCAAAAAATAATGTTATTGGTTCAACCATGCAGGCACAACAAGCTTATGCTTCTGGTTTAAGGTATACCGTTGCTATTTCTGTGGGCGTTGCCATTGTTATAGGCGTGATTCGAATTATAAGAGGTTGGCCGATTCAATATATTATTATTGGTGGCTATATAGGGGTTGTTGCAATTACATTTTTTGCACCAAAAGAAATTATTGGTATTGCCTATGACTCTGGTGGTGTGACTACGTCAACAATTACGGTTCCTTTAGTGACTGCGTTAGGTGTGGGGTTGGCGTCAAGTATACGTGGTCGTAACCCCATGATTGATGGCTTCGGTTTAATTGCATTGGCATCACTAACGCCGATGATGTTTGTTATGTTATATGGCATTTTCATATGAAGAATCAATGTTGTTTCATTAATTTAAAGCCATGTTTTGCACTAGTGTCCGATTCAAAAGTTAACGGGACTGCAGTGATAAAAAATTATTATTTAATGGAACTGTTTTAAGTGGAATTAGTAACTAAATTTTTAGAAATGTTTGTATCAACAATTGGTGACGTATTACCCATTGCTGTCATTATATTTTCAACGCAATATTTTATTATCCGCCGCCCCCTTGCTAACTTAAAACAGGTTGTATTTGGTTTTGTTCTGGTTATTTTTGGTATGGCATTTTTTTTAGTGGGTTTGGAAGAGGCGCTATTCCCCTTAGGTGAAGTGATGGCGCAGCAATTAACAAACCGTGAATTTTTGGGAGTGGATTCCTTTGCTGAGCATATTCACTGGGATAGTTATACATGGGTTTATGTTTTTGGTGCTGCGATTGGTTTTGCAACAACCTTAGCTGAACCCGCGCTGTTAGCCGTAGCAATAAAAGCACAAAGTGTTTCGGGTGGCACGGTGAGTATCTGGGGGTTAAGATCGTCGGTTGCCGTTGGTGTAGGCCTGGGTATTGCACTGGGGACATTTCGAATTGTAACGGGTACACCGCTGCATTATTACATTATTGCCGGTTATAGCATTGTTATTGTGCAAACATTTTTTGCCCCCAAAAGCATTATTGCACTCGCTTATGATTCCGGTGGTGTAACCACCTCAACCGTCACCGTGCCTTTAGTGGCTGCCTTGGGTATTGGTCTGGCGGGTACGGTGCCGGGACGAAATGAGTTGATTGATGGATTTGGTTTAATTGCTTTTGCCAGTTTATTTCCAATGATTACCGTGATGGGTTATGCACAGATAGGCCATTGGCGTGCCAATCAGAATTTAAAAAAACGTAAAGATAACGCTGTAAATGTAAACAGTAGAAATTGTTAATATATTTATATTAAGAGGATATTAGTTATGCATTTTAAATTAATTATTGCACTAATTGAAACAGATAGAGTAGACGCTGTGATGGATGCAGCCAGAGATGCGGGTGCAACCGGGGCAACGGTAATTAGCCATGCCAGAGGCGAAGGACTAAATAAAAATAAAACATTTTTTGGCCTGTCGCTGGAAACGCAGCGTGATATGATTTTATTTCTGGTTGAAGAGCACCTGAGTCGAATGATACTTGAGACGATTTCGGAGGTAGGTGATTTTGAAAGTCAGGGCGCCGGCATAGCTTTTCAAATTGATGTGGAAGATGCCGTTGGTGTTGCAAACCAGGTGAAAAGTTTAACCGAGGTTGTGGAGGAAAAGATATGAATAACGAAATAATTGTACGTGTCAGAGATGTGATGAAACAAGATTTTGATATCGTTGATGGTATGCTCACTGTAAGTGATGCACTAAACGAAATGAAAAATGTTGAAACAAAATGTCTGATTGTAAATAAGCGTTCGGATAACGATGAGTATGGCCTGGTTTTAATCTCGGATATTGCAAAGCAGGTGCTAGCTAAAGACAGATCGCCAGAGCGCGTTAATATTTATGAGATAATGTCGAAGCCGGTTTTAACCGTCGACCCGGCAATGGATATTCGTTATTGCGCTCGCTTATTTGAAAAATTCAGTTTATCGCGCTCACCCGTTGTCGAAGATGGGCTGGTTGTGGGTATTGTGAGTTTTACCGATATGGTTTTAAAAGGATTGGTTAGAAGCTAAGGAAGTATTTTAATATGTTTAGTCACTGTTGTCCCGTTAACTTTAAACCTAATGATGCTGAAATATAAGTAATGTCTACGTTTATAATAATACTAATGCCACAGCAACTCCATATCCTGCCCTTATTCCCAACGGGACAGCAGTGATGTTTAGCTTAAATATGAGTGCTGGTTTGTTAACAGAGGCGCTTCAGTTTGAATCACCTAACTGTGATGCTCGACCTGAAAAAGCCGAAATCAGTCTCATTGTTATCCATGGTATCAGTTTGCCGCCAACAGAGTTTGGCGGTGGCTTTATAGAACAGTTTTTTACTAATACACTTGATTTTAATCGGCACCCTTATTTTTCCGAGATTGAAAATATTAAAGTTTCGTCACATTTGTTAATTGAACGTGGTGGTGTTGTTAAGCAGTTCGTTCCTTTTAATAAGCGTGCATGGCATGCAGGAGAATCCTGTTTTGGAAACAGGGCTTGTTGTAATGACTTTTCAATTGGCATTGAATTAGAAGGTGCCGATGATATTAATTACACCAATGAGCAATATGACGTTCTGCAACAAATCTGTAGGTGCTTAATTGCGGCCTACCCGTCTATCAAAAACTCGAATATAGTCGGGCATAACGATATTTCACCCGGTCGAAAGACCGATCCGGGTGAATCATTTGACTGGCAACGCTTTAAAGCACTATTAGCATAAGATACAATATTAAAACAAATAGAAAAACAGCCCTAAAGTCTCGGTTGCTAAGGAATTATTTGCCTAAGTTATGGAATTTATTACAATTTTAATCGCCATTGCCGTTGAACAGTACTACAAAGCTGTTGAACAATATCGTCAGTTTGACTGGTTTGCAGCCTATTGCGATTGGATCAGGCAAAAATCCGAGTCTATTGTGGCAATGTTTCCCGCAGTGGCTGGCCCCGTTGCACTTATTCTTATACTGACGCCGGTGGTATTGGCCGCGAGTTTTACTCTGAACGCGTTGGATAGTCTAGGCTCACTTTTTAGTTTTATTTTTGGAATTGGACTGCTTATTTATAGTTTGGGGCCACGCGATTTAAGCTCGCAAGTTGAAAAATACACTACATCCATCCGCTCGGGTGATTCAGAAGGTGCACTGCATTACGCCAATAGCTTCTTTTCCGGGCATCAGTTTAATCCTGAGTTTGGTGGCACACCGCTAGAGATAAACGAATTAATGAAACGCGGCATTCTGCTCGCATTTAACAACCGTATTTTAGCTGTTTTATTCTGGTTTCTGGTTTTAGGTCCGATTGGCGCACTATTGTATAGACTCTCCAGTTTACTCGTTGAACGTTTCGCCGGTGGTTCTTTTGGCTTCCAGTCGATGGACGAAACTGATACTGAAGACACTCAGACAGATTTTATTTTAGCTATTCAGCAGTTATTTATGATTTTAGGTTGGGTTCCCGCAAGACTTTGTGTATTAACCTACGCTCTGGCTGGCACCTTTTCAGACACCTTACTATGCTGGCGCTGTGCCACCGACTTTTTTAGTGAAAATAATGAAGAGCTAATTGTAACCAGTGGTTTGAAGGCATTAAAAATGCCAACGGAAATTTCTGATATAGACGTTAACGATACTGAAATTGAGAGTGTTGAAGTTGAACAGGTGCTTGCTTTGGTTAAGTGGTCGTTGGTTATTGTGGTAACGGTTATCGCATTAATGTCTATAGTAGGCTGGATCTACTAATCACGAATAGTGAGAGGTTCGATAGCGGCGTTACTATAAAGCAGCGTCATTCCCGCGTGATTTTGGCGGGAATCCAATAGATTAAGAGCTAGGTTCCCACCAAAATCACGTAGAAATGACATAAGTTTTAAATAATATTAATAATTAAATTCTCAGAATGAATAATACTATATGCTTGAACTTATTTTAGGTGGGGCGCGCTCGGGTAAAAGTGCTTATGCAGAAAAGTGTGCTATTGCCAATCAACAATCAACTTTGTTGATTGCAACCGCAACGGCTGACGATAAGGAAATGTCTCAACGCATAGCGCTGCATAAGCAACAACGTTCTGATTCTATCGACGTTATCGAGGAACCCATTCAACTTAGCCAGGTTTTACTTGAACAGGTTGTATTAGATAAAAGCATTATCGTAGATTGTCTAACACTTTGGGTTTCTAACTTATTATTAAAATACGAAGACAAACTTGAAAGCTGTGACGAGTTCACTGAGTTTGTTGGCAGTATCAAAAAACTGAATGCACAGCCCGCATCTAATATTTATATCGTAAGCAATGAAGTGGGTATGGGGATTATTCCTCTGGGGCATTTAAATCGAATTTATTGTGATGCTGTCGGCCGATTGCATCAGGCTATAGCAACAAAAGCACAACGGGTGACCTTGATGGTTGCTGGTTTGCCGCATTCAATTAAAAGTGAAATAAACAAATGACATGGTATAAAGATACAGCTGAAAAAATCAATGCTGATATTAAACAGCAGGCTTTAGAACGACAATCTATTTTAACCAAGCCCGCCGGTTCTCTAGGCTTACTTGAAAATATTGCCGTACAATTTGCAGCGATGCAATCAAATACCAAGCCGGCAATCAATAAAGTTCATATAGCCGTGTTTGCAGCAGACCACGGGGTGATGGACGAAAACGTTTCTGCCTTTCCGCAAGCCGTAACCGCTGAAATGGTTCGTAATTTTTCCAGGGGCGGCGCGGCCATTAGTGTACTAGCAAAACAAATTAACGCGACACTCGATGTGGTTGACTTAGGAACTATTGTTGAACTTGAACCTTTAACCGGCGTGATATCAAAACGCATTGCATCTGCAACAAATAATTTCTGCACGCAGTCGGCCATGAGCGAAGAGCAGTGCATACAGGCAATGGCTGTGGGCCGAGAAATTGTTGAGAAAGCCCAACAAGAAAATGTTGATGTTTTTATTGGTGGCGATATGGGTATTGGCAACACAACTACCTCGGCAGCACTTGCTTGTGCATTGTTACATGAACCTGCATCTAAATTGGTCGGCCCCGGCACGGGTGTTGACGCAAAAGGTTTAGAGCATAAAACAAATGTTATCGAACAGGCATTGGCCTTACATAAAAATAATAATAGTGATGTATTTAATATTTTATGTGATCTGGGTGGCTTCGAAATTGCAGCACTGGCTGGCAGTTATATTCGTGCAGCACAAATTGGCATGCCTTGTATTATTGACGGTTTTATTACTTCGGTGGCGGCGTTGTTTGCAAGCAGATTATGTGAGGGAGCAGGCGAATGGTTTATTTATTCTCATCAATCAGCCGAGCCAGGGCATGCCATTGTGCTAAAAGCATTAAAGGCAACACCGTTGTTAGACTTAAATATGCGTTTAGGAGAAGGTAGCGCTGCTGCCAATGTGGTTGGTTTAATACAAAATGCTCTAGCTTTGCATAATAATATGGCAACGTTCGAACAAGCAGGCGTCAGTGAAAAGTCATAAAAATACACGGCTCTTTTAATATAATGAATATCGCAAAAACCAGTTTTATTTTTTTACGTCATGGCGAACCTGTTGGTGGAAAGATCTTTCGTGGTAGTACCGACGACCCACTAACAGAAAAGGGCTGGCAGCAAATGCAGGCTGCAGTTGCCGATTTGTCCTACGACGAAATCGTCAGCTCACCGCTTAAACGCTGCGTTGAATTTTCAAAAAAAAATCAACAAGCGAAAGATTTGCCATTAGCTATTGTCGATGAACTACAGGAGTTGCATTTAGGTGATTGGGAAGGCCTGTCAACAGAACAAGTTGAAAAACTTGATGCTAAAGCGCTGGCTGACTTTTGGGCTGCACCACAAAATTACACGCCACCCAATGGCGAGCCATTTGATGATTTTGAACAACGAATACTAATAGCTTTTGAGGCGTTAAAAAAACAATATATTTCTAACTCACAATCAAAAACAATATTGATTGTTTGCCATGCCGGTGTAATGATGGTGCTGCTTAAAGCCTGGTTAGAACTATCGATAGAAAATATTTTATGTATAAAATTAAATCACGCCAGTAAAATACGTGTTGAACTATACGATGCGAGTTATAATTTAAAGCCGCAAATATATATTGAGCATGGTTATTATTTTAAATAAATACTTGTTATTCCCGTAGTAGAGTATAAATACATTATTCAGTGATGAGACTTAAAAAAATACTCGTCATTTCCGTAGTAGAGTATAAATATATTACTCAGTGATGAGACTTAAAAAAACACTCGTCATTCCCGTAGTAGAGTATAAATATATTATTCAGTGATGAGACTTAAAAAACACTCGTCATTCCCGCGTAGGCGGGAATCCATGTTGGCGAGCGGTATGCTTCCAGTTAAAAAAGGGAATCACCTGATATTGTAGTGCGACATAAATGTTTTATATTTTCCTAAATGGAAATTTAAAGCAAATAGATTCTCGCCGCAACCTGCCTCCAGCGAAGGCTGCGGCGAGAATGACGGATTTAAATTTATCTTGTGTAGTAGTGCGACTTTGCGTAAATGACGAATTAATATGGCTACAGTGTGAAAAATAATGCAAAAAATAAAAAAAACATTAACGCCATTCCTGATAGCCGTTCAATTCCTAACACGAATCCCGGTTTCGTTTTTATTAAATAACAATCAAGTAGAAATTTACACACAAAAAAATCTTTCTCGAACATTAAAGTACTACCCGCTTATTGGTTTAATTCTTGGTGCCGCCCTGGTTGCGTTTACCTTTTTATTGCAAAGCTTTGCGCAATCACATAGTTTATACATCAGCGGGCTTGTAGTTTCTTTTTGGATACTTATAACTGGCGGCCTGCACCTCGATGGTGTTGCTGATATGGCTGATGCCTGGGTGGGCGGCTTAGGAGACAAACAAAAAACTCTGGATATAATGAAAGACCCTGTTTGCGGTCCCTTTGCCGTGATAGCCGTCGTACTGGTTATTCTTTTAAAATTTATTCTTGTTTATGAGTTAATTCAATACAATCCCTATTTTTTATTAGTGCCGCCGTTGTTTTCACGGAGCCTGGTTGTTGTATTGTTAATGATAACCCCCTATGTTCGTAAAAACGGTATGGGTTCTATGTTAAATACAGCCAGCGAAAAATATAAAAACATTACAAGTATTTTTGTTCTTATTGCAGCCTGTATTTATTTTTTGAATATTATAGTCGATATTAACGTCATTATTGGCGTGAGTTTTCTTAGTGTTGTTTTTTATTTTTTATTCCGTATGAATATTATAAAAAGAGTTTCGGGGTTAACTGGAGATCTTGCAGGTGCATTTATAGAGTATACGGAGTTGGTTGTGTTACTTGGTTTTGTTACTTTGCTTCACTGCTGTCCCGTTAACTTATGAATAAGATGTTTTTATGATGCCTCTTTAAG
>CAZDEC010000108.1:2995-8947 GCA_964504295.1 uncultured Thioalkalispiraceae bacterium | reverse complement strand
AAAGAAAATTTCTGTTTTGCTCATCTGCTCATAACTTCGCAGATATAGAGGCTTTTAAAAAGGAGTCCTCGTGCATTTCCAAACAAAGGATAGGGCTTCGGTAAACAGCACCCTCGGCATCCGCCTCGGGCTATTTCCGCTAGGGCTACGAGCGCCTAGATGCCTATGTGCGTGCGGTTTCGCCTAACGGCGAACGCACGCCTCTGTTTGGGGGAGAAAACGGTTTTCTCCCCCAGCTTCGGGCTCCTCCTCGCAGTGGTATTTGGAGTATTCAGTGTCGTTCCGATTTTCTCTTTTATTTAATGTCTATAGTTCGCTTTAACGTGCCTACGGAGTCCACCCTTGCACAACCCCCTCTTTTATCTTTTCAATATAAATATTGTGGTGTCGCTTCCGCTATGACACTCAGCAAGAAATAGAACTACGGCGCTCGCCCGAAAGCCCTAACGCTCCTAGCGGAAATAGCCCGAAGACGCATTCTGTATGTGCTTGCCCCAAACCCACCCATGCGCGCACAATTCTAAATTTTGGGAAGGAGAAGGATAAATTTAGCTCCCTAAAAAACTACGAGGTAGAATTACCTATATCTTTGATGTAATAATCATCAAATTCAACATCCATAAAATCTGTTCGTATACCTGAATACCCCTCTTTTAAAATAGCATCTCCACCATAACTTTTATTATCATCAGTCACTTCAAGAATTAATTCCCAATTCTCGTTTCCCTCTTTATCAAGAAATAATTTTATATTTACATTGTTATCATTAGTAGTTACCACTTCACTCTTTAATCCAATCCAAGTATTTTCAGGCAATAAATTAGAATTTGTTTTTATGTCATATCTACCGTTAAAAATTGGTTCATACGCTAAAGTAAAATACTCTCCTTTTATTTTTTTCTTAATCACACCAGCACCATCAACTCTAATTCCAGTATAGTACAGATTATCTCCGTCTAGGTATCTATTAAACAAGAGGAGCCCGTTTGACTGATTACGATGCTTACTTTTGCTAAGATTATATTTTACAATTCTAAAATATACCTCTTGTTGAAAATCCTGCCATTTACTTTTAGTAACTAAGCGAAAAATGTTCTGTGGACGATAACCACCATCAGTACTTTCAGAATTATAGTCCTCATATTTTTTTTGCCATACTGAATCTTTTTTAATTTTACCTTGCAGTGTTTTGCCTATCTTTCCATTTTTAATTAAAAAAGCTCCAGAATTTACCCACCAATCAGAACCTATGCTCTCCTCCATCTCGCCAGTCTCCTCTATTATCTCTCTTCTTTGAAATCCATCTATAAATATTCCTTTTTGATTTTTAATTTCATCAGTTCCCTCAATTGTTACCACTCCATTTTCTTGCGGATAATATATCCCAATCCAAAATAAGATTATAAAAATAAAAAATAAAAAAGTAGTAATAATAAATATTTTTTTCATCATTTGAATTATTTGCTATACTCGTTTATTGTCACGGAGTAAGAGTCTTTAACTTCAAACTCTCTAAAAATTCTAAATTTATCTAATCTTACAAACCCCTTGTTGATACTCTCTACACTTAACGTATGCGCTCCTTTTTGCAAACTTACATTTGCGAAGTAAGAACAATAATATCGACGTCCAACTTCAAAACAAGAATCATCCTCCCCTTTATCTATTTCAACCAAAACATCATCAATATAAACTTTTATATTTTTTAAATAAGAATAAGTGCTTTTACCAACCTCTCCTGTTGAACCAAGAATTTCTATATAAAAATTACCACTATGATCAACAAGAAATTTATTTTTTATTTTATCTCCAGTATCTTTCAATGATACAACACCATAACTTCTATCAGTAGGTTTATTTGATGATAAATTCTGAATATCTTCATCTTCGTCTTGAATCACAATATAATTTTCTTCAAATTGCCACCATCCATCATATTGTAAATCATTTTTTAATTCATCTAAAGTTTTTTGTTCTGGTTTGTAATAATACATGTGCCAACGAAAATCATCATCAAAAGAAATTGTACTCACTCGGGGATCTTTCCATGTTGTACTCTTACTTATGTCACGAGCGGCAGAATATCCACTTTCTTTTATAACTTTCACTATCTCATTGTTCCATTCACCCAAAGGATAAGCAAAAGTTGATACTTTATATCCTCTTTTTTCCAATTTTTCTTTTGACCCTTTTACTTGCTGAACTAATGCTTCTTGATCAAATGTTCTGCCTATTTTTCTTTCAAACCATTCTGTGTTTATAAGACTACCGCCAAAAAGAGTATGTGAACCTATTTCATTTCCCGCTCTATACATCTCGTCTACCTGTTTCCAGCTCATATATGACTGCTTATCAAGTGCATCGGCGATAACATAAAAAGTTGCTACTGCATCGTACTTTTTTAAAACTGGAAAAATTATTGCATAACCATCTATACGTCCATCATCAAAATTTATCGCACAAGCTCGCCTTGGAATTTTTTTATCTTCTAGTACATAATTATCCATCAATTCTCCAAAAGTAAACCAGCGACACCCAAGGATATTGGTCATATAATCAATTTGCTTCTCAAATTTTGAAGTATGCATCTCTAAAAAACTCCTATTTTCTATTATCTCCTGTTTGTCGGATACAACATAATGATATCCCAATATTGGAAGAAAATCTTCTTGCTCATACACCTTAAACACATCAGAGCTATCACTTGTCGGGATATCAAGATATGTAATATTGTTGATGGGATAATATGTATCAATTCCTTCAATTTCTACCGTATAATCTTTATCTGTACTTAATTTACTCTTTCTTGCAATTACTAATTTTTGATCAAGAATTGTAATAAAATAATCATCTATCTCCTCAAATTCCCATCCGCCGTCTTTTTGTGTCATTTGTAAATTTAATTTACGAACAACTTGAATATCTTCCCTAGCTTTCTGCGAAGCCAAGTTTTGCTGTACTATGCTTTCAAGTTTTTTGTCATTAAAATAGATTTTTATTTCTGATTCTACTTTTTGAAAATAAATATTTTTTTCTAGTCCATTCAAAATATACTTATTCCCTAAAACAAAAAATAGCGCAATAATTACAATTACGAAAAATATCTCAATCTTTTTAAATGTTATTATCCTCTGTGCCATACCATTTTTTTAATAGTAAATGCTGAATAAAATACAACCCAAGAAAGTACCAGCGTAGAAAGTAGGCTCATAATCGGTCTGTAAATCCAAATATGGCAATTTTTATTTTCTAATTTATACGCAAGACCAAACATAAAACCTACAAAAATAATCCCTAGAATATACAGAATCGCAGCAAAGATATCACCGCGCATAGGTAAATAAACTAGATGCCTAAATGCAATAAATGGACCAACTAGAACAAATACGATATGAAGGTAATAAACAAGTGATGGAAGAATTGGCAATCTCCAATAAAATAAACCTGTGAAGAAAGTGTTACGGATAAAACTTTTTTTCCAACGGATTTGCTGTTTCAATAAAGATTTAAAATTATCAGGTAAAATAGTCCACGATTTTGCGGATTTGGAATAAACAACTTTCCATTTTTTGTCTTTGTATTCAGGGTTTAGTTTAAAATTTGGATCTACATATTTTTCCCTTACTTTCTCACCAATATATTGTGCTCCTAAAACAAATCCAGTCATGGTTCTGTCTGTAGCAAATCTGAACTCTTGCCCCAAGAAAGAATCTTTTTCCCATGCTGGGATAAAGTTATACACTGCTTCTTTACGAAAAACAGCAAGTGGTCCCGATACACACGAAACAACCCCGAAATAACTTTCAAATGCTTTACGGATGGCAAATTGACCCTCTGCCCAAGAGTCTTGGGCTCTGGTTAAAATATTTGTACCTGAATTTTTTAATCTAAAGTGCCCACTTACAGCTCCTACATCAGGAAACATGTTGAATATCGGCACGATTTTTTCAATAGCATCAACAGCCCAGACAGAATCACTGTCAGAAAAAGCAAATATTTCTCCTTTTGCTTCTCGCATTGCTCTACCCAGAGCTCTCTTTTTTCCAGCATTTTTTTGATGAATAACTTTTATTGAGCCATCTTTTGCATATCTATCTAAAACCTCTGCTGTCCTGTCCGTACTACCATCATTAACAAAGATGATTTCCTTATTATCATATGTTTGAGTAATCATCGAGAGAATACACTGCTCAACGACAGCTTCTTCATTAAAGACAGAAACCATACAACTAACTAGAGGATTTTTTATTTTTCTAGTAAGTGCACCCCCCCCTCACGCATTTCTGCTTTTAATTCAAGATTTTTTGCGATAATAGCAGGATCTTCATATCTGAATATTGCTATAAAGAAATTAACAAACAGTACGAAAGTTACAGATACTCCGTAGATATAAAGTAAGAAATAGTCAGATTCAACAAAGAAAGCTTTACCAGTAAGAACCGTTAGTATTGCGAACACAATAAAATGAATCAAAATTTTATTGAATTTACTGAAACTGTCACTTTTATATAAAACATGTTCTCTTTTTTCTTGTTTCATTATTACTACTCTATTATATTTTTACCTACCAACTCCCTTGTAAACAATCCCTGCTTTAATAAATTCATCTTTTGGTAAGCAGTTGCGACCGTCTATTACAACCTTTATTCCCTTTTCTACAAAATAATCTGGAGTTAATTCTTTGAAAGCATCATGTGATGTTGCAATTACTACAGCCTGTGCGCCATCAAGCGCATCGTCTAAGCTTTTGACTGTTGATCTGTCTAGAACGAATGGGTCAAAAGAAGCAACATCTGCATCGTAACCTTTAAGTGCTTTTATAATTTCAAAAGATGGGCTTTCTCGACAATCGTCAATATTTGGTTTATACGAAAGACCAAGAACGGCAACTTTTGTACCGTTTATAGCTATTTTCTTTTCATTTAGTCCGTGCATTACTTGCTTTGCTGTAAATTTAGGCATTTTGCTGTTTATTCTCCTTGCGAGTGCTAAGAAGTCATGATCAAATCCGCTTTTCTTTGCATATTCAATTAGATAATATGGATCAACGGGTATACAGTGTCCACCTACTCCACATCCTGGAAAGTGTGGCATAAAGGCGAACGGCTTTGTTGCCGCGCCTTCTATAACATTTACAACATCAATACCAAGACGAGAGAAAGACATAGCGAGCTCATTTACAAAAGCTATGTTTATATCACGAAAAGAATTCTCAACAACCTTTACCGCTTCAGCTTCTTTGAGCGAGTTCATCGGTTTTATTTCACCTGTAAGAATTGTTTTGTAAAATTCTACAGCCTTTGAAAGACCTTCTTCGCAGAACGCTCCTACTACACGGTTGATATTTTCTACGTTCCACTTTTCATCTCCTGGGTTTATTCTTTCAGGGCAATGCGCCAAGTAAAAATCTTCTCCACATTTTAGACCAGATTCTTTTTCAATAATTGGTAGAACAACATCTTCTGAAACTCCAGGGTTTACAGTAGATTCTAAGATTATAAGTTGTCCTTTTTGCACAAAAGGGGCGATGCCTTTGCATGCGTTCTTCACAGGCTCTAAATTTGGCATATGGTTTTCATGTACTGGTGTAGGAACACAGATGATTATAATGGATGAATCTTTTACCTTGCTAATATCTGAAGTTGCCTCTATTTTTGAGTTTTTTAGCTGTTTGCTAACTTCTTCATCTACAAAAGGAGAAATCTGTTTATTTAAAAGTTCGATTTTTTTAGTATCAGTATCCACGCCCATAACTTTATAACCATTTTTATCTGCCAATAGCGCTAAAGGTAGCCCAACATAACCAAGACCAACAATTGAAACTGATTTATTATTTTCTGATTCCATTTCTTTGATTTAATATTTAAAAATTCTCCAATAAAAAAGAGCCTGCCAAGGCTTTCATAGCTTTCATAGCTTTCATAGCTTTCATAGCTTTCATAGCTTTCATAG
>CAZDEC010000108.1:0-2895 GCA_964504295.1 uncultured Thioalkalispiraceae bacterium | reverse complement strand
GCTTTCATAGCTTTCATAGCTTTCATAGCTTTCATAGCTTTCATAGCTTTCATAGAAAATTACATATTTAATTATGTTTGTCAAGTCTGCTCGCAATTCCTATTACGTGGTTATGAATCTACTAACCTGTAAAGTTTAGCCTACAACAACTTAAATACGTTGAGTTGTTGTAGACTTTTAGACCTATTTTAGAACATAATATACGGCATTGCCTGTTTTGCCAATCTGTCTGACTCTTTGCTCTTTTTCTAGCTCGTTCATATACCTTGTTGCTGTAGCATCCGACACGCCAAGTATTTTTTCAATATCATTATTTACCACTCTTTCATTCTCACGCAAAAACACCTTATAGATAAAGGAAGCGGCGGGAGCTTCCTTTAATAACTCTAAACATCATCGTATCATGTTTTACTGTGCAACGACTGAGCATTGTGTTTTTTCTAAACACTCATAAAAAAGTGCTAGTTCATAAATAACGCCTTGCTGTGTAGTCGAAGTAAAGCCTAATACAGATTTTTTTCCTTCATTATTTAATATATCAAGCCAATTCCCAGAGATAACCTCTTGAAGTGAGCTATTGATACTTTTTTTATATCTTACATCAGATAACTCAAAAAGCATTTCTGTAAAATCTTCATTTTTTATAGGAATATCTAAACTTTGAGATTCAATTAAATGACCACCAAAATCTAAATAATCAACACCAATTGTTCTAGTAATTTTTGCATAAACATCATCATATTCTGATAGTGCCTTATTGTTCACAGAAGCCCGCACATACAAAAAACCATTTTTTATAATACCTTTAACTATTACCTTTTTGGCAAAACTTCCGCTTTCTTTACCGTTAACAGAGGAGTTTTTAAAATTCTCAATTATAACCACCTTTTTCATCTTATCTTTACTTTCATAAGGAGAAAGTGTCTTTTGTATTTGTTCAATAGCTTGCTGGGTCTCTTTTACTATTACTTTTTCTTTTTTGTCACGAGAAACAGAAAACACCAATAAAGTAATGGCGATAATTAATAATATGATTGTTGTTGCAAGATTATTCTTCATTTGTAGTGATGCTATCTAGTGGTAAGTTTTTCCCTAATATAAAAATAAAAATATGCAATAAAAACAAATTAAATATATATCGATTTAATGTCTTTATCTCGAGTTCGAAATACCCCTTTCCTGTAACGAAGAGATCATTAACCCAAGAAGGAACATGGTCTTTAATTGCACCCCAAAAAATTGCAAAAAGAATAAAAACACTAGCTTCAACAAGCATGTCGTCCAGAGGTACAATATATCTAGCTACATTGTACCACAAAGACAAGAGTAGTATTTTTGCTGTAAGAGCTAGAAGGAAAATATTCCATCCACCATCATTTCTTATTTTATCAAAAAAGATTTTTGTACTTTGATGAATATATTCTGTTCCAGAAACTTTTCCCATGTGTTTGACATCTTATCAGAAAATCATCAGATTGGCGATTTACTGAATACAATAACCAAAAAACCAACTTATCTTGTTTCTCTACAATAAGGGAATTTTGAACATCCATAAAATTTACCGTAACGACCCTTCCTTAAAATCATTTTTGAATTGCATTTGGGGCATAATTTATTGCCAATTACCCCTTTATACACACCTTTACAAGAATTACAAACTCTCCCATAACCAGTGACTAACCTAGAATCTCGAAAATCTTCCATTTTTCTGCTTTGTTTGCATTTTGGACACAAAATACATTCATTACAATACTCCCCATTTTTCACATAACCCGAACCTGTTGCGTAAAACTTAAAAGTATCTGTATTTTTTATCTTCTTGCATCGTGGACATTTTTTCGTATTTTCTTTTGTTACTTGGGTTGCCTCAAAATCCCAAATTTCATTACAGTCTTTACAAAGATACTTATTGTGCTTGCTGTGACTTAATCTAGCTTTTCTTATTTTTTCAGATTGACACTTTGGACAAACTATCGGCTTCGGTCTATCTTTAGTATTTTGTATTTTTTTGACAACACGCTTCCAACTAATCTTTTTTCTATATTTATGTAAAATAACATTATGCTCAATTTCATAACAACTTATACAATGATTTACAGATTTATAAGGAAAATAAATTGCTTCATATATTTTCCCGCATTTATCACAAGCCCTTTCATCTCCTTCTTTTAACCTATCAATCTGATTGTGAAGCTTCTCAAGTACTATTTGATTTTGAAGTTTTTTTTTACCAAATTTTGCAATCTGTCATTTAGGGTTTCTATTGGATTATCCCCGATATTAAAACGATTTATTCGTAAAAATCTGTAACCATATCCTTCCAAAACTTTTTGTCGATAAATATCATCATCTTTCATGTAATATTTATAATTTGACTCGTTTACTTCTGACCTGTCGATAAAATGCTCCATAAAACCATCATATTCTATGACAATTTTTAAACCATTGAAAATCAACAGGAAATCAACTTTATAATTGGGGTGATTATATTCTCTATTCAATTGTTTTAAATATTTCCCAAGTTCAAATTGTGGAATAAATTCAATTTTTTCTTTATTTTCTTTATAAAACTTTGTATTGTGAAAAATTTCATCGATTTTATATTCCATTTCAGAATCAAGTTTTTTTATTATTCTTTTTTTACCTATTTTTAATTCATTTTGGTAGTGCAGCATTGCATTTCTTATTTCTCCTTGAAATTCCTCTACGGGCTTACTTAAAACAAAATGAATGCACTCTTTTGCGCGACTAAATCCAACGTTCATTCTTTGGGATTTAATTGTTCCATCTACCTCATCACTAACTGAAGAAAAATCTTTCAAAAAAATCCAGTTCAACCGATCTTTTTCTTTTGTTGCAACCATTGAATAAAAAATATAGTCTCTTTCTTCTCCC
>CAZDEC010000107.1:0-8954 GCA_964504295.1 uncultured Thioalkalispiraceae bacterium | reverse complement strand
ATAATTTATACTGCTGCTTTAGCGAAACGTTGCTTATTTTTGATGCCCTGAACTACTCGATACCCTTGAACCAAATTTTTACTTACAATCTTAACAATTAAAATTATAACAGTTAAATAGATATAAAAAGTCACTGCTGTCCCGTTAACTTTCATAGCAAAGCCAATTGAGCGTTAGTATCATATTCGTTATTAGGAGGGTGACCAAATAATAGTAGATGACGATCTCGCTTCTCAAATAAATTAAGCTGTAATAGTCGTAAAATTTGCTGCATACTTTTATTCATCGTCGATTGAAATTTAATATAAGCAAGAAGTAGATAAACACACAATGCAATCCAGATTTGTGTCATAACTGCATTTTTTCGCCGTTTGAGTACGGCTAAACTCAATAGTGTGATCACTAGTGACACAGCTCTTTTTTATGATGGTGTGACGTTCTATAATGCGAACTTTAGCATTCGATTTTAAGCGTGTAACAAAGAATATTCCATTATCAGTCAACTGCTTATACCATGCATAGTCGTTGTAACCTCGGTCAACGACAACGATGCTTCCCTTGGGAAATTGAAGTGCTCGACCGGCAATAACATCATGGGTTTTCGCTTCTGTAATGGTGACAAACTCCGGTAGAAAACCCGCATGATTCAAGCCGATATGCAGTTTAATGCCGCCTTTGGTTGTTCTGAAATCTGCCCATGGAAAAACCGACAAACAAAGATCAACCGTGGAAGCGTCAAGTGAATAAAGTGGATTTTTGAAACGAAATGAATGCCCTGGCGTGATGCTTTTACAACGATTTAAAAGTTTACCAAACAGTGCTTCATACAAACCGTAAGATTTACCTTCATTTATTCTGGATAGGTTTGAACGTGAAAGCTGAGTGCTACCAAGGTGATATAAACGATGTGCTTGTGCAGCGACATTATCAACGATGTCGCGCAAGCTGTTTCGTCCTGATAATTGTGCCATTGTTAGCGTCACAAACTGTGACCAACGGGATGCCGTTCGGAAGGCGCGGCCTGAATGATGCTGTTTTGCAAGGGTTTCAAATTCATGTCTCGGTACAAATTTTAGTATTTGTGCGAAAATCGTATTACAATGGGCCATGGCTTGGGTGTCCTTTAGTTACAGTGTTTGTTTGCACTTCCATTGTAACAATTATTGGAAATCCAAGCCTCTTTTTTGTTTCTTAACGGGACAGCAGTGATAAAAATTCAAGACAACATTACAGGGTTGGTAGTTTTTTTTGTATTTGTATGCACTAAATCCAGGGAACTTTTTCATTAATAATTTCGGCGTCAATTAATGATGAGGTTTTAAGTCCATCAGTTTGTGCTTGGATTACAATGTAATAAAGATCATTGCTACCAGTATTCCACCAGGCGCGCTTGGCCCCGGTTGCAACACGCACTATGCTGCCTTCCTCAATTGTAAAGCGCTCATCATCAACGACCATCTCCCCAGAGCCGCCAATGAAAATGTATAATTCCTCATTATTTTTATGCGAGTGAAAAAAATTAACACCTGTATTTGGCGCGTCTTTATTTATTGATACTTCCATAGAGGTAAGTCCGATAAGCTCACCAAGAAAAACTTTCCCTATAATCTTCACAGGTGTACCTTCGGGTGCAAATACATGTTTTTCAAGATCACTTAATTTTCCTATGCTTGTTTTAGAATAATTACTCACAATTTATTTCTCCTATATAGTGTTAAACATTCAATTATATTGTAGCAATCACTACAATATAATTGGGTTGTTATAGAGTCAAGATTTTTTGTAGTAAATGCTATAAAATTTAGAAAATTTTTTATTGGTGGATATTTGAATGGGTAGATCAAAGAACTTTGATGAGAAAAAGGCGCTACAAGCCGCGATGTTACTTTTTTGGCGAAAAGGCTATTCAGCGTCATCGTTAAAAGAGCTTGAGTTTGTTATGGGACTTAAACCGACTAGCATATATAACACCTTTGGAAGTAAGCGTGACTTGTTTGAAAGGGCACTTAATTTCTATTTAGAAAATGTCCTTATTAAATTTATAGAGCCGTTAAATGATATTAATTCAGTAAAAGAGGCTATACATAGCGTGCTGATGGAGGTTATACAGTTACATTATACTAAATCACACCCTGGTGGCTGTATGGTAGTTTTGTCTTTGCTTGAGAGTGAACAGCTTGATGTAAAAACAAAAAAAATACTCGACTTAGCACTGTTCCAGCTACGGGATTTTATATTTAAACGTCTTGAGCAAGGCCAGGACACAGGCGAACTTAACCCAAAGCTAAATTGTATGGCAACTGCAAATCATGTGATTGCTTTAATACCGGGTGTGATTACCATGGCGAAGTCAGGATTTACCCGGCAGGAATTAGAAGAGTTAATGAGCCACTCTTGTAATATCCTATTGCAGTAAAATGAGCAAAAAGTGTTGTTATCGAGCCCACCAGCGTGTCCCATCAACCAGGGGTGTATGCGGATAACCTTGTTGCTCAATTTCTTTTAATTGGCGTAAAATAGCCGTCTTCCAATCAATCATCGGCTCATAACCTAAGCGTTCTTTAGCAAGATCACTTGGTGCATACCAATCTTCACCTAGATAAACAATGGCTCTGGTTAAAAAAGGATCGCCTGGTAATAGTGGATTAATTTTTTCCATTAGCCAGCCGAAAATATACGCCCCTGTCAGTGGCACACCAAAATGAGGTCGCGGAACACCTACCTCAGAATGAAGAAAGTTTACAACTTCACGCATTGTTGGAAATGATGGGCCGCATATATTGAAAGATTCAAAGCCATTAAGGTTGTTGGCAATTGACGCTAAAGAAAACGCATTTCCAAGATCTCTGCCGTCAACTAAGGGCACACGGGCATTACCTCCTGCAACCCAGGGCACTAAATGTGTTTTAAGTCTGGGAAGTAATAGAGACAGAAAACCAAGATTAAAACGCTCACCAACAAAGTGTCCACAACGTAACGAAACCATTGTTGTACCTTTCGTTGATTGTTCACGCATGTAGTTTTCAATATCAACCACAATATCCATGTGTGGCCATACGCGTGGATGTTTTGCAGGTTTATGATCGTCAATTGCTGAGCCATCTCGATGAGAATCAGATACCACAACACTACTACCAAAGATAAACCGTTCAACACCGGCTTCAATGGCAACATCAATTAATTTTTTTGTGGGTCCACGATAAAGCTGCTGCTCTTCTTTTCTATGCGCCCACAAACTAGTCCATGCGGCTGTATGGCAAACAATATCCACATTGTCCATGAGTTGATTAACATAACTATGATCCATTAAATCACCTTCACGCACTTCACCCTCAAAACCAGGCAAAAGTTTTGCAGGATTACGGCAAGATGCGATGAGTTTAATGTTCTTATTCAACATAAGTTCCTCAAGAACATGGCTCCCCAAGAAACCCGTCGCACCGGTAACAAGCACTGTTTTCATCAATGTAACCCTCAATTTATTTGTTTGTATCAGTATTAAATATACTATAGTATATATTTATGCAAACAAAGAACTTAAACTGCGACGAAGACTTGCATAAATGCACAGATTAAACTGGGATGATATCCGACATTTTTTAGAAGTCGTTAAATCGGGGACAGCGCCCCAAGCGGCAGCGCGATTGGGCATTAACCACACTACGGTGTACCGCCGAGTTTCTGCACTTGAAAAGCACCTAGGAAAAAAGTTGTTTGAGCGACTCAGTAATGGTTGGGTATTGACACCTGCGGGTGAAAGCATTGTTACATTTGCCGAGTCCATGTTTGAGAATGCCAACAATATTGAGCGACAGATTTTGGCTGATAGCCAAGAATTAAGTGGTCTGCTACGCGTGACCGCACCGGATCATTGTTTAGATCATTTGTTAATGCCCATTATTAAAAAATTTATTCTGCAATATCCTGAAATCAATTTAGAGCTAGTTGCAACAGCAGACGAACTTGATCTCGCTTCAAGAGAAGCTGATGTCGCAATCCGTGGAACAAATGCACCGCCAGCCAATTTATTAGGTAAGCGCATTGCGACGATAGTCTTTAAGGCATACGGAACGCTGGCACTTAAAGAGCAATCGGTCAATAATTCAGATTCAAAAGATATACCTTGTATTACATGGGTTGGGGATGGTCACAGTCGTCCGTCGTGGATTGAAAAAAACTTTTGTAATACACGGCGAATTTACCGGGCAACATCGTTTCCTGTTATGTTGGCAATGGCACGTGAAGGGATTGGTATCGCTTGGTTAGCCTGTTTACTTGGAGATCCCGAGCCCAAATTGCATCGAATCCCGATACAACAGACAGAGCCGAATTTAGGGTTATGGGTACTTTCACATGTTGATTTAAGAACTACCGCCAGGGTGCGTATTTTTAGAGATTTTCTTGTTAAAGAAATACAAAATAAAAAACATTTAATAGAAGGATATAAC
This sequence comes from uncultured Thioalkalispiraceae bacterium, assembly GCA_964504295.1. GTDB lineage: Bacteria > Pseudomonadota > Gammaproteobacteria > UBA6429 > Thiohalophilaceae > SZUA-37. The sequence goes on along the minus strand of CAZDEC010000107.1, from coordinate 4,506 downwards.
CTGTAAGTCATATTAAATTATAGGTATTTATTTTGTATTCAAATTAAGTTTTCATTTTACAATTTGAAGCACAAAGGACGCTAAACTTTGGCGGATTTTTCAGGATAAGTTATGTTGCATTAGTAACCACAATATGACAAATGCAATCAGCATAAACGTTGAAGCCGCCTTCTGTGTATAAAGACGCTCCACCACCGAGACATATGGTTGAAAGACCGTCACAACATGTCCAGACATTTTTCAACATTCCTCCAAATTCGATTTTTTTGCCTGAATTTGAATAGCCAAACCGCTCATCGACACAAATGCTTGTGTCGTCTCCAAATTTTAGAAGCAAGCCGTAGGGGTTAGCCGGGTTGCTATCTTTAACCAGATTTAACCCAGATATTCTCAATGGCGCTTCAGAGCTGAATTCGTAGCCCTCCTGTTTGGCTTGTGCCACTAATTCTTCCAGAATAAAACGTTCTTTCTGAGTCGAGGGGAGCTCGGTTCTTAAAATAATTTCAGGGACGTAAGTGTAAAATCCATTAAAAAAATTTTCATCTGCATTATTAGCTAATTCCATTAACTCAAATGAAATCACTGATTGGTGTTGCGGCAGGCATGTATTCAGATATGTTAGCCAAAAATACTGAGAGCCTAATGCCTTTTTTGGGTTAATCCAGTGAGTAATTGTTTGAAAAGCTGTGGAATCCTTTCCGAATTTTTCTGCTGCTTTAGCCATCGACTCGAGATAAAGTTCTCGCTTTTCCTTCTCAAGAACAAATATTTCATGGTTATTTCCATCCATTACTTCGAGCCGGTGACGTTTTTTCATATTACACTCTCAGGTTGCCTTCACCGCCGCTGACTTTGATTTCCTCACCAACGACGAAAGATGATTCATCAGATGCTAAAACACGGCAACTTTTGCAACTTCTTCGGGAATCCCCGGGCGTTTCATTGGGATAAGTTGTCTGAAAGCTTCCTTCATCCCACTGGCTTGTTCTGGTGGTAGTCCGAGCCGGTCAAATAGCGGTGTATCGGATTGGGCCGGGGCTTATGCAATTAGCGCGAATACCACGCTCTGGCAGTAGATCGGCGGATACGCCACGTGCCAGCGAGCAAATAGCAGCTTTGTTTGCTGCTGCGATGGTTGAAGCCGGAAAACCGACGCTTTGACCCGTTGCGGACATGACAATGATTGAAGCAGTATCGTTCAAGTATGGCAGTGCTTTTTGGATAGTGAAGAAAGTCCCTTTAAAACTGTTGCTAACAACGTAATCGAAGTTTGTTTCATCGATCATGTTGATGGGCATAAATTTTACATCGCTTGCATTGGCGAACAGGATATCGATTTTACCGAATCGTTCGGTCGTTGTTTGCAAGAGCCGGTCAATATCAGATAAGTTTGAAATATCGGCTTGTACCGTAAGTATGTCATCGCCCAATTGCTTCTGGGCCTCTTTCAAGGCTTTCGGGTTACGCCCACAGATGGTCACCGATGCACCCTCAGCCTTGAATTCTTTGGCGGTTGCTAGTCCGATGCCACTGCTTCCGCCAGTAATGACAGCAATTTTGTTTTTTAGTCTCATTAAGAATACCTCTATTTATAGGCAGAGTTTTAAAATTCTGCCATTTGAAAAATACATACCGAAAGGATATTATGTGCATTAATGATAGTGAACATACTTTATTGCACATTAGAGGTGCATTAATGAACAATATGAATTGGGATGATATCCGTCAATTTCTGGAAGTATTGCACTCAGGATCAGTGACTCAGGCAGCAGAGCGGCAGGGTATCAGCCATACAACGGTTTCTCGGCGTATTTCGGCTTTGGAGAAGCAGCTGGAAAAAATTTATTTGAGCGTTCAAATACCGGTTGGATTGTAACGCCTGTGGGCGAACATATTGCTGCTTACGCTGAGTTCATAGCAGAAAATGTAAATAATATTGAGCGACAGATCCTGGCAGACAGCCATGAGCTGCGTGGACTATTGCGTGTTACGATACCAGAGCATACAGAAAGGTTGATATTACCTGTGATCCATAAATTTATGGTTCAATACCCTGAAGTTAACCTGGAATTAGTTGGTACAACTGATGAGTTGAATCTGGCTGTGCGTGAGGCTGATGTTGCTTTGCGAGGCACTGACCAGCCACCACCGAACGTGGTTGGTAAGTGCGTTGCCCAGATTGGTTTTGCCGTTTATGGTACAGCAGCACTTAAAAAGCAGGTTGAGGCAAATCCAAATGCCAGTGATATTCCCTGCATCACCTGGATGGGCGATAGCCATACATGCCAGCCATGGATCGAAAAAAATTTCCCTAAGACGCGTCGTATATACCGTACAACTTCGATTCCACTTATGCTGGCAATGGCACGTGAAGGCATCGGTATTGCTCAAATCGGGTGTTTGTTTGCTGAGCCAGAGCCACTGCTACATCGCATCCATGTGCAATATGTCGAGCCTGGCCCTGGGTTATGGGTGCTTTCTCATGTCGATTTACGAACCACTGCTCGAGTGCGAATTTTTCGGGATTTTTTAGTAGAGGAGCTGAATAAGCAGAAAGATTTAATTCAAGGAAACATCCGTTATGAAAAGCACGAATAATACCCTTTCAATAGCACTATCAATGCTGCTCGTTTTACCGATGATCCGGGGTCTTTTTTAAACTCAATGTCGCTGCATACCGTTAAATTACAGGCACAAGTTGGCACGAAACACTTCTTCAATTACATGATGTCATCCGATATCGGTGCAGATGCAGTTAAACACATCGAAAGTTTTTTACAAAAAAATGGCATTAAATTTAATAAGCACGATGCCTTAATTGAGGATAATCATATCGATTTTAGTTAATAGATAAAATTTGAAATAATCTAAATTTGCAAAACGCGCGGGTTCTCGGAGTCCAATTGAACGTATTGTTGTGTGCTAAATTTAATTGGTGCTACCTTGTTTCGTTTTAGTTTGAACTTATTTTTAATGGCTTTAAAGTTGCTAATTCAAATTATATTTAAACCACATATTATCACGCTACAGCCATACCAAAATATTTAACAAAACTACTTTAGTACTAGATTAGTGACGTGACAAAAGCTCCAATGTTCGTTTAAAAGTAAGCTTTTCTTATTTTTAATTTAGTGCTAGGTTGTTACTACCGGTTTCAAAATTAAATTTAAACCATTTTTTAAAATTTTTTTTTTACTTTATTTCACGCAACGAGGCTGTAGAAAAACGCATCTACAATGCGTCATAATTTATAAATTAAATTTTTTTAAAAACAAATACCCGTATTTTACTATTCATGATTCACTTTCCATTAGAATGCGCACCATCATGCTGTTAATTGCCCGTAATTGGCTAATTTCTCAATATTATGAACAATACAAAAGAGTTTCCATTGGCATTGCACTTTCTTTTTACCTCTCAAACTAAATCGATTGAGTTTCTTGTTAAAGCCGATATTACCAAATACGGGTTCAACCACCGACATTCGATGACTTTAGATCAATTTACCCTCATCACTATCGACCCGTGGTTTCATCCAGTCAGTATACTTGCTGGTTTTCTTATTTCCGATAATAAAGGATACCTGTCTACCATGACCTGATCCTGTATCAGCAGATTCCGGATTGCGCATACAACGGTGTTTGATATTGCAGTCTCTACAATCGGTTAGTCTTCCTTCAAAAAACAGTTTATGATTTTCGCCGGTCTTATCTGTTTCACGGTGTAAGGACATCGTGTTGCCTTCGGGGCAAATGCAGGTTTTTGAATTAGGATCAAACGTAAATTCACTAGCAGAGATAACGCCTTTTATTTTAGTCTTTCTATTACTCTGGTTTCGTTTACCGTACTTTTCTTTTTGGCTAGTAAATTTTGGATCTCGACTACGAAATTGATTGTCCGGAATGTAAGCATTAATATTGTTGTCATGCAGGTACTTCATATTCGCTTCGTTGGCAAAACCGGTATCAGCCGTGACTATGATATCATCTTCAAACAGGTCATCACAAAACCCCAACCGGTGGTATCGTTCTTTCAATGTATCCAGTATTGGCTGCAAAGTATGATGTTCTTGTCCTGCACCAAATGCTTGGGCATCGGTTACCACCTGATGCTTTTTATCGACCGCTCCAACTCCCGTAAAGCCTTGTATTGTGCCTTTACTGGTTTTCATTTTAGCACTTTCATTATCGGTGATATTACTTTTTACTTCTTCTTTTTTTTTGCCGTTACCCAATCGCGGACTGGTGGTTTTTAGAAATTGATCTATTTTGTTATAGGATTTTGTGAGTGTCTCTTTTGCTTGTTTGGCCCGTGCATGTCGGGCTTCTTGCATCGGTTCATTTTTTGTTAGTTTTTTGTCTTGTTCGATATGATATTCAATATGGTGTTTTATCTTATCTCGTTTTTGGCTCAGTTCCTTAAATTTTCCAGACCATTCTTTTGAGGCATCTGAGGGCATTTTACAGCCATCGATGGCAAAAAGTTCATGTCCCAATAAATTATTGT
>CAZDEC010000106.1:0-9042 GCA_964504295.1 uncultured Thioalkalispiraceae bacterium | reverse complement strand
CCATGATCCGGACACCATTCATAGGTAACATCGTCAAAGTTGTCTGGAGTAATTGCACCTGTGGAATTATCAACCAAATCAATACAGGTGTGGGCACTGCTAGTGGCATTGGGGTCTCCATAAAGATCCCAACCCATCTGCTTTCCAGTCCAGGTAAAAATTGCATCATACGTCTGGCCTGGATAAACCAGTAATGTATAGTCGGAACGACCTAAGTCTGCACCTGCTCCTGGCGCACTCTCCAGCAGCTGCCCATCCTGCGCAATCACCTGAAAATTAGCACCATGAGTATGAAATGGGTGAGTGTGGCGACTACCGCCGACCATTCTCATCAAAAGTTTTTCACCGGGTCGTGTCTGAGGAACAATATTATAGGGCTGGCGTGGTAGCGAAGGATCATTTGTCGATGACAAGGTGTTAGGGAAATTGCGCCCATTAATAAACCACTGCACTGGATGATACTGGGTATTGTCCACCTGCTGAAAACGCCCTTGTGCATATTGCCGATGTAACTCAGGATCCATTTCAGTCAAAATAAACAAATATTCATAATCATAAAAAGAATCCGGGTGATTGTAAGCTCTTTGATTTGGATTGGCTTTTTCAATCGTGCCATGTGATGTTGTCGTTACTAACTGCACAGTATTCGCAAACCCGGTGGGACGCACTATAATTGCTCCAAGCAAGCCCATTTCAACCTGGATGGCGGGATTGGTTCCACTTTCATACATAAACGTCCCTGGGTTATTTGCTGTGAACGTATAGGTCGCGGTTCCATCATCAATTGCCGCCTCACGGGTAAACAGACCTTTATCACCACCACTTGCTGATGACTGCTGCCCAGGAAAAACGATCGAAGTAGGAAACGGTAATTCATTTGTGAGATTGATTGTCACTGTATCGTTTTCATTTACAATCAGTGTAGGCCCTGGATACTGGGCTTTATCACACGTGTCCAGACCGTATCCAAAGGTCGGGATAGAATCACCATCTGGTGTTAAAATGTTAAACAGACAGGCGACAAAATTAAATTCTGTACCTGACACACCGTCGATCACCGCCTGTGTCGCTTGTGACATAGTCGTTAGAAGAACTGATGCCGACAGCAAGGCTAACCGTTTCTTTTTAAATATTTTTTTGCTCATTTTTATCTCCTGGTTATCTACCAATTCCATTCTTGATTAATTAATAACAATGGTGGTCATAATGCCACCGTAGTCTTCATTGTTATTACTGAGATAATCCAGATTAGTAGTGTAGAGAAAGTAGGTTCCTGGAGATACGCCTGCGCTATCGATAATGACATCATAACCTTCGCCAGGGCCAATATTGAGAGTATTTGTAACATACGAGATATCTGTACCATTAACCTCGCCATTAGTACGCATCATCTTGGCGCCACGCCCAATAACCCGCATATCCAGACCCAGAGTATTCAAGGTAACCGGCCCAGTCACGCTCAAGTTTGTTAAACGCAGTAATATTTTTTGACCAAGAGCAGAATCGGCTGTAATTGCAGAATGCTCTGGTTGGGATTGAACCTCATTTCTGATTTTAATCCCATTGCCATCATAAAGTGCGTTTAGAAAAGTCACACCACCATCATCCGATGGCGCTGGTAAAGCTGCAGTATTAACAGTATCGGGGTAACCACGACCATTTAGCATTGGGTACTTTTCGTCCATTTCTGCAAAAGGTAATGGTTGAGTGTTGCGACTGGCATCGTGAAAGTCTGGATCAAAAGTATGAATTTGCAATGGAAATTCAACGTGATACAGGGTATCGCCGTCGTTGTCATTGTAAGCGTAATGATCTCCTGAGCTGTGGGTATGAGCACCTATTGTTGTACCAACTGCAAGTTGATCCTGCGCTGCATGCACATAAAGATTACCCAGCATACCCATCTGCATGTGCTCGGTTGCCTCTACGTGACAATGATACATGTAGGTACCAGGCTCAACCTGGTTATAAAAATAGGTCAGGCTGGCGTTGGGGTTGATGGAAAATGTCATTTCCGGAACCCCATCATAGATTGATGAAATGTTCGGGAAACCATGGTAATGAAGCGTGTGAGGGTCAAACAAGTCCGGGCGGTGGATAAAACCGGCATTGGTAAGAGTCAGATAAAATTCCTGTCCCTGTTCAACGATAATCCGCGAGGCAGGGAGGCGGGCATTCATGATGCCGGTCACCTGAGCTTGAGCCAGAGGTACTCCAGTTATATCACCAAAACCGAACATGAACTGTGTATACCCATCCGCCATTGTTATGAAGCCTTCGCTTCCTGACAGATGTTTGCATTTTACATTTGAATCTGGAATTTCCGGAATTGCATCGCCATCTGTATCCCCAGGACACTGAACAAGCGCATCAGCATTGACTGTCGCTGATGCACCTAACAACATGGATAAAAACATTACCGGTATGATTGTTATTTGATATCTTTTCATCGTAGATCACCTCAATAATTTGATCAGAGCTAACACTGTTTTTGCAGGCCTATGCGCATCATGCCAATGAAGATGCGCATAAGGTGAGCAAGTCCGTCAGGGCGTTAAACCCGATGGACCAGGTGCATTGCCGATCATTCCCAGAAGGATCGAAAAGTCGCCAAAGTCAACGCCTGGGCTAGTGGATCGATTAAAGTCTCCTTTTGGCCCAGACTGTCCGATTAGGCCAAGGAATATACTGTGATCCCCAAAATCGACGATACCGTTGTTGTTAAAGTCTCCATCACAGGCATCACCGTAAATATCATCATCAGATTCCTCTTGATCAGGGTTCTCTACATCAATACAGTTGTCGGAAACATCCGGCACACCGTCGTTATCACTATCGAGTCCGGTAGGAGGGACAATAGTCTTAGGGGTTTCATCTGCACCAATATCGACCTCATTATCGATAGGTCGAATTTGAAAATCGAAGTCAACAGGTACACCGTTAAATGACAACGCCACTTTCGTACTATTGTTACCTTTGTCTAACAATGTTGACAAACCATCCAGGTGATAATTACCCGTAGGCTCTAATGGCCCGAAACGCACATCAATGAAGTTGCCGCCTTCATCGAATGCTGCAGCTGTCTTTGGAATAGTCGCTTCAGGTTGGTTGATGGTCTGTCCAGCATCGGTAATTGGAAATCCCTGGATGAATTTTGGATCCACCGATAGATTGCTGGCATCCAGGCCTGTTATATCAGTCACATCGCTAGATAATGGATTCAGAATAAAGCCAGAACCTCTAGGTAACACCGCCAGATCCTCGTGATTGGATGCCGCTCCACAAACAGGATCCGAAGCTAGAATAAGACCGAAGACTGTCGGAAATCCTTGCTGATCAAAAGCAGTGGCGCCCCAACAGAACGAGCGATTATGCCAGATAATACTATTTTGAATATCCAGATCAGAGAAGTTGCCGACCGCAGCACTGGTTGGTGCATTGGCTAAATCAGCCAGTCTTCCTGAATGGACATTGGAAACAATGCCGGCAGGTTGAGGAGACGTCAGATTATTCGATGCCGCTGCCTGAAATGCTGAAATTGTAGTGGCTGTGCTGTCATTATTAGCCACAGTGTCGTTGTAAACTCTGACTCGTAATGCATCCTGAGCCGAAATACCAGCACCAGCAAACCCCGCAAGATTGTTAACAATCATGTTATTCAACAGATCAACTTGATACCACTGAGTGTTATCTGCGGGGTTATCAACCACATCTTCACCGTTGATAAATTCGAGTCGCACACCGCCACCGCTTCCAGCGCCTGATTGATTACCCTGAATCAGGTTTTCACGAATAGTAACACTCCCTGTACCAACACTAAGTAACGGAGCTTCTCCAATAACTGGAGATGGTAAACGAATTCCACCGATAAACACGCCTCCGCCAGATACTTCTTGTGCCTGAGCAAAACTCTGATTGAGAAGAATTGTATTGTTCTGGATTATTCCATCGGGATTAAGACCTAAATGACCGATTCCACCACCTTGACCTTGAGTGAAATTACCACAAACATAATTATTAGTAATAACGTAGTTATCGGTATCCGTGTACATGGATATGCCGCCACCAACACCATCAGCTCCGCCATTTTCGATAATCTGGTTGTGGTTGATAGTAATATTGTGGTTTACAGAATCGACAATCTCAGCATTAAAGGTAAGATTGTGATTACCAATCACAATACCACCTCCATAGGCGCCAAAATTACCAACTAAACGGTTGTTACTGATAACAAGATTGTTGGCGTGCTGAGCAGCAAAAATTGCACCCGCTGAGTCCGCAGCAGTAATCGCTAAACCATCAATACGAGCTTGTCCGGCAGTCCAGGAGGATTGTCCATTCTGTCCACAATCGCCAACAACGGTAATACCCGCGCCGTCCGTGAACTGGAAGATAGAGTTAATGGATGGCGTTGTAAATTGAGTTTCTTGACCATTTAGGATACAAAACTGGTCATCAGCAGTACTAATTGTATTTGCCAATAATTCAACATTAAGTTTATCAAACCAGACCTGCAGTTTTTCAGCGGGACTCTTGCGTGCATTAATCGTCACTCCGTGTGGGCCCCAACCCTGAATTTTGACAGGCTTGTACATCCAGATTAATTCATCATAAACACCTGGAGAAACCAGAATCAATGCACCATCTAATGCCAAATCAATCGCATCCTGAATCGGAGTTGCGCCTTGTACCACGCTAGGCTGAACAAACTGAACGTCGAAACCTGGGCTATTCACATCTGCTACCACAGTGACAGTGACACTGACTTCTGATTGTGTACCATCTGAATTTTTCACAGTTAGCTGATAATCTCCTGCTGCCAATCCTGCAGGAACCGTGGCGTTTATCAGATTATCACTCCATGATCCTAGTGCAGGACTGGGGCCAACTTCAAGATTGACGGGAAAACCACCGGAAAACAGAGTCAAAGTCACTGTGCCGGTATTACCGCCAAATCCGTAATCACGGGTTAATTTGAGTGGTTGAGTACCGCCCAAACCATCATATTTTGGATTTGGCACTTGCGTTAGACCAGCCGAAATAATTTCCAGGGTATCTCCAGGCTGAACCAATGGACCGTTACCTCCAACACGACTGACAGAAAAAATCCCAGGTGTTTTGTCAGGGAATTCACAATCAACCGGGAACTGACCATTACGGGCGAAAGCCGCAATTGGTACTACCGGTGTATCAAGAATGGTCGTTGCGCCCGGCATATACTGGAATGTATAACAAAACTGACTCAACTGACGGTTAAAAAATGGGTCAATGACAAAACCACCATTGTTGCCGTTAATTGGTCCTGCATCATTCATACATGCCGTCAGCATTGCTGGCGAATAGCCAGACGGACTGGGAACATTGGCAGACCAGCTGGAAGGCAACATGGCGTTATAATGCCCAAATTCATCAGAATATACTCTGATGATTTCACGACCTGTCCAGTCCCGAAAAGACACCGGAACAAACGGTGGTGCTGCTTTTTCACCAAAGGTTGGGTTGTTGGGATCGAACTCATTCGCCAAATCGTTAAGAATGACTCCAACTACGTGAGCTGCTTTTGGAACCTGAGTAAAGTAGGCAAAATCTGTTGCCGCATTTTGTCCGTCGGCCAGACTAACTTTCTTACGGTCACACAAGGGACGTGCATCACCCATAAATGGTGCTTCCACCAAGTCGGCTAACAGAATTCCCGGAAGAACATTTGATCCAGAAGAATCAGTCTGAAACGAAACATACTGCGGTACTGTATGGTTTTCACCCACACAAAATGCCGGCAACAATGCTGGGTTAGGGATAAAACTCTCACCAAAATCGACATTTTTATCTTCTTCTTTGACTAGATCGTGACCTGGTGGTGTGATTGACTCAACAATGTAAATTCCAGCTGGCAATCCATCTACAGCATTTGTCTCGATGATAACGCCCTGATTATCCAGATTAGCTTCCAAGCCACCTGGAAAATAGCTATCAAAAGCATAACCACCATCGAAAACAGCTGGACGAACCTGGTTAAAATTACGCAGCCCATCAAAACAGTCTGTTGTCACACCGGTCGAAGCCGTAAAAACATCACCCTGACACCCTGTAGGCAGGCTGTCATCCCAACTGTCTGAACTGGTAATTTGAATTGCATCACCGTAATCGAATTCGTTACCATTGCCATAGCCATGACCAGGATCGGATATGTCTGTATGATTAATGTCTTCAAATCCAGGAAAATTACCAAACGGATAATTATCCACATCAGCCAGATCAAATGAACCATTTTTATTGACATCTTCAATGACATTGTCATCCAGATCAATACAGCCATTATCGTTCCAATCAGTATCTTCAGAACCTGCTGGACTAACACCTGTCGGGCAACCGCCGGTTCCCGGGTCTCCGAATGGAGGTTTATTGGTATCACCGTCAGCGTAAAGATTGACAACTACACGAGGAATACCAGGCTCCCAAGGCTCAAATGCAGCAAAGCGCGGGTCGTCTTCAGCACGGGTTGAGGCATAATAAATTACTCCAGAAATACCGCCATTTTCACCCGGCCCATACGTTGATTTACCCCATTCGATGTAATTGGTTTGTCCAAGGAAAGTTTGCATTCCCATGGTTAACACAGGTCCGGTTTCAGTGCGTGATAAATTGTCACCGGTATTGGGATTGATATGGGGTTGTCCAACTCCATCAGTTCCGCAGTTATCAATACTATTTGCAACCTCATCCGGGCTACAAAATTGAGGTTGAGGAACCAATGTTTGATCATGGGTATCAATTCCATTCGTGTCTTCAACCAGGCCATGTGATTCGCCTGGTGCAGGTGGAATCGTTCCTCCACCTGCATCGACAATAATTGTCGCACCAGTTGCTTTTAGGCCTAGCCCAAAATCTACTTCAGGAACTAACCAGTTGAAAAATGGAAACACTCTCTCGAAGGTAAAAGCGCCATCGAAATCAGTGGCATTTCCCTGATAAATCACTCCATTTCGAAAGCGCAGGTTTAACGCTAAATCATTTAGACCTGGTTCACCCGGATCCCTGAAACCATCTTCATCTGTATCAAAAAATACTATTGAATCATAACGCCCAAACCATCGAAAAACAGGCAAATCGCCGAGATCGGCGCATGCACCACCAACAAGATCATTCGGCGTTTTAGGGTTAATGCAATCACCGTTTGCCAAAACGGTGAGAGTTGAGTTGGCGATAACGACATTCAAACCACTATCCCACACACTAAGCATATATCTGCCAGCAGGCAAAGATGGCAAACTGAATTTGCTATCTGAATCGCACTCATCTACAAATAAAGCACGCCCACCAACCAGGGGATCCTCATTAATACCAACGATACAACCAGGCACAGGATTACCGCTGTTAGCACCAAATTCTGGTGGTCTGTTCAAATGATTGTTGGTAATTCGTCCAGAAACAGCCCCACTAACTGGCGCCCCGGCTAATGATCCCACTACATTTGTATTTGTATGAACAAACCCGACAAACACATGATGTCCAGGAGGTCCAAATTCGACAAAAAAGGTAGGTTCGTTGGCTTTTACCCATGCGTCAATAATAGGTGAGCCTTCGATTGTAGAGGTTTGGGCCCAATCACTCCCAGGTGGTGGAATAATTTGAATCCCATATTTGGCTGGCGGCAAATTACGAATAACTGCCACGCCATCAGAGCCGATAGGAATACTGCCATCACCAATAGACAGAATCGACCCATTAGGGTTATACCGAGTTCCTAGCGGGTTACCGAACGCATCTGTCTGTAGGGTTCCTGCGGTAGCACCGTAACCACCACCTGCATCTTCGACAAGGATTTTAAAGCCTTCAAAACTACCGTTAATTCCATTTTCGAGCGGAAGATCGGGCGCACCGTTGATAGGTGAATTATCCTCGAAAAGGAAGACAGAAATTTGTGCTGTTGGAATTGGTGTACTACTAACAACAACTGTGAACGAATCACCTGAAGCAGTCCCAGCTGGTACGGCAGCTCCACCTAAAGTGTAGCCATCATATGGCAAGACAGAAAGAAAATAGCGTTTACTAGCATCAGGCTGAACAATATTTCCGCTCGCAGCACTTATCTCCCCACGTGTTGCTACGGGATGGTGACTGGCATGAAAGGTCAAACCCAAAGGAGGCTCCGCTTGCGTACCGACAGTCCCTTCCGTTACATTGCGGGTATTGTCCTCTTCAAGTTGCCAGCGAAAACCATCGCTGATTGCAGTTCCTTGCTGATCCACGACGTGGATCGTGAAAGCATGTGCCACCGATGTAAACCAAACAGTGGTTATTATTAGTATTACTACATACGACCACACACTAAATATGTGATCGCTAACATTATTCGTCTTCATAAGTAACCTCTATATAGCCATACCTTTAGCGGAAATACCTACTAACGTGTATTTTACCGCCCCAGGATGCACATATGTGCGTTGGCTGCTATACCTTAAAGTTTACAAAGACCGCCTACTTATTTTTAGTATATTTGTTAATCGACAACGAGATTACAACAATTATGCCAAAAAGTAAAATAATATTTATTAATATAAAATAGAGGGATTAGTTTTACTCTTGAGAACTACTGTAAACAATGAACAAGAAAGCATGCTAATTACACTATTAATTAGCAAGTTATATGCATTTTTATAGAAGTTTTTACATTTTTTATATTTTTGTAAAAATACCAATATCAACCAAAACTTATAAAGTAATTACGAGTCCAAATAAAGCTTATAAATCAATGATATATAAACAATTAAATATTATTACTTCTGCCATAATATTGACTGACTCACTTTTCAATGCTTCAATAGAACCAGTATATTAAAAGCCCCCAATATCTAAGTTAAGACATTATAAATCAAGGAGTTAATAACACATTTTCATAGTATTAATACAATCACTATTTAGCACAAACCAAACAAATAGTCCTTTCAATTCATACGCTTGAAAGACAAAACAACCCTCTAAGCTTTAATATCAATTTATGCTAAATTACCCATATATTTGCACCTAATTGCTCATATAACG
>CAZDEC010000105.1:0-9153 GCA_964504295.1 uncultured Thioalkalispiraceae bacterium | reverse complement strand
ATAAAACAAAATCGAGCGGGTCATTTTTAGCCTTATCCACTTCAACCCGTTCCCCGGCACGGAGGTCCTCCAGCTTTTTACCCGACAACTGGCCATAATCGGCAAAATGACTAATGGCATAATAGACGTCACCATTGTCGGCCGCATAGGCTTTGCCATTTTTAATTAAGGCTTCAATCATCTCGATAATTTGCGCCATATGTGCCGTTGCGCAGGGTTCCTGATTTGGCGATAAAACGTCTAAAGCAGCCGCGTCTTCATGCATAGCTTCAATAAAACGGCTTGTAAGCTGGCTAAATTCTTCACCATTTTCATTAGCGCGCTGGATAATTTTGTCGTCAATATCGGTAATATTGCGCACATAGGTGACATGCTCGGCTCCGTAAATTTGGCATAAATAACGGTAAATCACATCAAACACCACCAAAACACGCGCATGGCCAATATGGCAATAGTCGTAAACGGTCATTCCGCAAACATACAGGCGTACATTTTTCGGGTCTATCGGTTGAAAGGTTTCTTTTTGTTTTTTTAAGCTGTTATATACGACCAACATCAGATGTAACTTCTCTATAATTTTTAAGGTAAGGGAACAAGGCGAGTATTTTACCCATGACAGGCCGAATAATGTAGTTATTCTTCTGCTAAATCCCGTTTATTGCACAAAACGCTCACAAAGCAAAAAAAACGGCCGATACCTTTTTACACTCTGCTAAAACCTTAGTATGATCGCGCCAAATAACGAAGCGAATATTATGTTTTACTGAAAACAGGGATACAAAATGAAAAATTTATTCTTAGCTTTTGCTCTTATTATCAGCCTAAGCAACACAGCCAACGCGGCGGCCCCACGAGTTTTAATAAAGACCAATCTAGGTAATATAACTATTGAACTAAATGCCGAAAAAGCACCTAAATCTGTTGGTAACTTTCTTAACTATGTACAACAGGGCTTTTATAATGGCACCGTTTTCCATCGAGTTATTAGCAACTTTATGATTCAGGGTGGTGGTTTCACCAGCGACTTTCAACGTAAACCAACCAACCCAGCCATTATGAACGAAGCTCAAAACGGCTTAAAAAATGTTAAGGGCAGTGTCGCCATGGCGAGAACAAACGACCCGCATTCGGCCACTGCACAATTTTTTATAAACGTAAAAGATAACAGCTTTCTAGACCACCGCTCACCTACGCCACGTGGCTGGGGTTACGCGGTATTCGGTAAAGTGGTTAAAGGTATGGACGTTGTCGAAAAAATTCGCAACGTACAAACTGGTCGTAAAGGCCCGTTTCGCCAGGACGTACCGCTAAAAAATATTGTAATAGAAAAAGTTGAACTTATTGGTATGAAAAGCCCTGCGACATCTAAACATTAGAAAGATATTTACAAATAAATTTACCTATGGGGATAAATGAATGATTGTTATGACGACTAGTTTCGGTGATATAAAAATCGAACTAAACAAAGAAAAAGCACCTGAAACCTGTGCCAACTTTGAGCAGTATGTAAAAGACGGCTTTTATGATGGCACCATTTTCCACCGTGTTATTGATAACTTTATGGCTCAAGGTGGCGGCATGGAACCGGGCATGAAAGAAAAAACAACCCGTAGCCCAATTAAAAATGAAGCTGATAATGGCCTGACCAATGCGGTTGGCACATTAGCCATGGCTCGCACCATGGACCCAAATTCTGCAACCGCACAGTTTTTTATCAATGTTGCCGACAATAAATTTTTAGACCACCGTTCACCAACTCCAGACGGCTGGGGTTACTGTGTTTTTGCTGAAATTGTTGAAGGCATGGATGTGGTTGAGAAAATAAAAAATGTACCCACAACCAATAGCGGCATGCATCAGGACGTACCCACTGACGACGTTATGATTACTAAAGTTGAAATTATTGAAGAATAGAGTTTGTCTATGACAACATTCTTTATCGCCGATTTACACTTAAGTGATCAGCGCCCTGAAATAACCGAGTTGTTCGTAAAATTTCTAAACAATGAAGCACGGCAATGCCGTGCTTTATATATTTTAGGCGACCTGTTTGAGGCCTGGCTTGGCGACGACTGTATTCTGCCCGCTTACCAAACGATTATCGATGCTCTTAAAGAACTAACAGACCACAAGGTTGCGGTTTATTTTATTCACGGCAATCGGGATTTTTTAATTGGTGAACATTTTTGTGCTTTAACTGGCTGCACACTATTAGATGAATCAACCATTGTTACTCTTAATGGCAAGCAATACCTTATTATGCACGGCGACACGCTCTGCACAGATGATATAAAGTACCAGCAATTTCGCAGCATGGTACGCAACCCCGAGTGGCAAAAACAATTATTAGATAAAACACCCGCTGAACGCATTGCCCTTGCAAAACAGTACAGGGAAATAAGCCAGACCGAAACGGCCGACAAAGCTGACGATATAATGGATGTTAATCAAACCCAAGTTGAAAAAGTTATGCGTGAAGCGGCTGTTATCACTTTAATTCATGGCCACACCCATCGGCCTAAGATTCATAAATTCGAACTAGACGGCAAACAAGCACAGCGCATTGTATTAGGTGACTGGTATAAGCATGGAAGTGTGTTACGACTGGAAGATGGTGAATTTGAATTACGAAATTTTAATTAATTCCAGGCAACTTTTCACTGCTGTCCCGTTAACTTTTGAATCGGGAATAAGGGCAGGACATGGGATTGCTGTGGCTGACTAACGGACCGTCTGCCGCAAGGACGTGGCAGTCGAGCGGCCAGGGATGGCGAATAGCGAGTCCGTTAGTCAGCCACAGCAATCCCATGTCCGGCGGCGTTAGTATTATCATAAACGTAGACATTACTTCGCATTTCAACATCATTAGGTTCAAGTTAACGGGACAGCAGTGACAACTTTTAATTAACTCCAAACAACAGTGGGAAAATTATTGCACCACTGTTAGGGGTCATTCTAGGGAGTTTTTCATTATAGTTTAGTTTGATTTTTAGAAATATTCAGACAAGACTATTCCTCAAACTTAACTTTTCCTTCACGCAATTCCTGTACCGTGTAACGTTTAAAATTGGCCGGTATTTCAAATAATTTCAAATCAACTTTATAGCCAGCATCAAAATCTACAAGCGTACGTACGTATTCACGCCGCCCCATTGTTTGCACAGGAAAACCAAATTTGAAAACACGCGCAGGTTCAAAGGTATCTTGCGCAAGGTCACAGGCATTCAATGTATCGGCAGGCATGCTTGAAAGTGTCATTTTGCTATCGGACGCCATTAAAACAGAAAATTCACTTAATGCTGTTACCGCAGCAGGTAGTAAAGATTTTACTACAATTACATCATTACAAACATTACCATTTACTAGCAATTGATAATGATGTGGCTTTTCACCACCAATAGCAGGTGCGTCTTTCATTTCACCGAGATCTTTTTCTGAAAATTCCAGCTTAATGGGTGAATCAACCTTAATCGATTTGTTATGCACCGACATAACCGTATGTTCATCATCAACAATACTATGAACAATGTGTTTTACTCTATCAAATAAAACAAAATCCGTTGAATTTTCGCCATCATCAAAACGAATATATTCAGGTGTTATAATAACTCTTGTTGGATAAGGCTCAACAAATTGTTCCTGCTCCATAAAGCTTATTTTATAGACATAGCTAGTGGGTTCTTTTTTACTGCATGCGCTTAAAGTGAGCACAATTAAAATACTGAACAGTGATATTTTTAAACTTCTCATAACAATCTTTACTTCCTGCTTACAATTTACTTTCAAAATAATCGAGTTCCTGTTGGCTAAACCCGGCTTTTAAACGTGCGTCCTGATTAATCGGTTTTTTTATTGTTGATTTCAAATACTGCTGTAATAAATCTACAAACGTTTGGTCATGCTCAACGCCACGCTGTTCACAACAATAACGAAACCAATGTGAGCCTATTTCGACATGACCAATTTCATCGTGTTGGATAATCGTTAATATTTCATTTGCTCTAGTATCATTCACACTTGCGAATTTTTTCATAATACCCGGTGTCACATCAAGCCCACGTGCTTCCAGTACTCGGGGAACAAGCGCCATTCTAACGAGCACATCGTGGTCAGTTTCAACCGCCATTTCCCATAAGCCATTATGGGCAGGAAAGTCCCCATAGGCAAAGCCTAATTCATTTAAGTAATCACGGATCAAACTAAAATGATAGGCCTCTTCTTTCGCAACTTTAAGCCAATCTAAATAATACTGTATGGGCATATCACGAAAACGATAAACCGCATCCCAGGCTAAATTAATGGCATTAAACTCAATATGACAAATCGCATGCAATAAAGAAGCGCGTCCTTCCAACGAACCCAGTGTACGGCGCGGTAATTCCCGTGGTTGCACTAAATCCGGTTTTGGGGGGCGACCGGGAACGGCTAATTTACGAATCGTCTTATCTGACGAAAATGCATCGATATGGCTTAATGATTGAGGAAAAGCTTCAAAAGCAGAAAAACTTTCAGAAACTTTAAGTTCGGGATCGGCAATATTTAAAATTTTCCAGGCCGTGTCAAAAATATCGATTTGCATCCATGCATTTTATCAAATTTTTGGCCTTACCGTTACTCCAATTAGAGCCATTAAACGTCTAGTTCTTCCCAGCGTTTATATACCTTAGCGAGTTCATTCTCGATTTCTGTTAATCGAGACATTGCCTGGTTAACAGTATGTTTTTCCTGTTGATAAAAATCAGCTGCACTGGTAACAGCAACAAGTTTATGTTGTTCGGATTCCAGTTTTTCGATCTTTTCCGGTAATAATTCCAGTTCCCGCTGGTCGTTATAGCTTAGTTTTTTTGCGGGTGCTTTTAGCTTCGTAACATCAGAGACAGGCGCATTTAGCTTCGATGATTTTTTATCATCTTTTGCCTGTGATATAGCCTTAAGCGGTTCATCGCGTTGCCTCAGGTAATCATTATAGCCACCAACATATTCATTCACCTGGCCATCGCCCTGCATCACAATAGTACTGGTAACAATATTGTCCAGAAATTTCCGGTCATGACTCACTAAAAGCAGCGTGCCATCATAATTTAACAACAACTCTTCTAAAAGCTCTAATGTTTCAACATCCAGATCATTGGTGGGTTCATCCAGCACCAGTAAGTTTGCCGGTTTAATAAAGAGCCGGGCAAGTAATAAACGATTTCGCTCACCACCGGATAAGGTTTTAACCGGCGACATAACTCGCGCAGGTGGAAATAAAAAGTCTTGAAGGTAACCGATAACATGGCGATCTTTGCCGTTTACCATTACACGGTCACGGCCATGATTTAAATTGGCCATAACCGTTGCATTTAAATCAAAGTCGGCACGATTTTGATCAAAGTAAGCTACTTCTAAATTCGTACCTAACTTTACTTTACCTTCGGTCGGGTTTATCTCGCCTAAAAGTAGTTTAATTAAGGTTGACTTACCCGAACCATTGGCACCAATAATTCCAATTTTGTCACCCCGTAATATTTTGGTCGAGAAATTTTCTATAATAACTTTATCTTTATAAGAAAAACTCGCTTTACGTACTTCGGCTACGATGCGCCCAGAGCTGTCGGCCTTATCTATATTGAGTTTTGCCTTACCTTGCTGAGTACGACGTTGCGCATGTTGTTTTCGCATTGATTCCAAAGCGCGAACACGGCCTTCGTTACGAGTACGTCGAGCCTTAATGCCTTTGCGTATCCACTGCTCTTCCTGTGCCAGACGTTTATCGAACTTGGCATTATGATCGGCTTCAATCGCCAGCAACTCATCTTTTTTGATTAAATAATTTTCGTAATTACTCGGCCAGGAGGTAATGACACCCCGGTCAAGTTCAATAATGCGTGTTGCGAGTTTTTTAATAAACTCACGGTCATGCGATACAAATAAAATAGTGCCGTTATAATTTTTTAAAAAATCTTCCAGCCAGAGGATAGATTCAATATCAAGGTGATTAGTTGGTTCATCCAATAACAATATATCCGGTGCACAAACGAGTGCCCGTGCAAGCATTACCCGTCGCTTATAACCACCCGACAGGGAACTGACTAGAACATCCTCGGGTAGCGATAACTTGCTTATCACTGATTCTACTTTCTGTTCAAGCGACCAGCCATCCAGTCGTTCTAATTCATTCTGATATTTATTAAGCTGATCCACCAGACGCATGGATTCTTTTTCGTCGGTCTCATCGGCAAGTTTATGCACAACACTGTGATAGTCCATAATAAGCTGGCCAACATTTTCAATGCCACTGGCCACCACGTCAAACACGCTGCGTTGTTCATCGCTGGGCACTTCCTGCATTAAGTAGGAAACTTTTAAACTTGCTGCACGCCAGATAGAACCATCATCAAGTGTTGCCTCACCTAATAACACTTTCATTAAGGTAGATTTACCTTCGCCATTGCGACCAATTAAGGCAATACGTTCGCCTAAATCAATTAACAGTTCGGCCTTATCCAGCAAAGCAACATGGCCATAGCTAAGGCAGGCTTTATCCAGGGTAATTAATGGCATTCATTAAACCTCATGCTTGTGTTTATAATTGCCGCGCTGTCGCTCGCAATAACTCCAGTTAATATCATCTATAAACCTTTTTCCAGATCGTTTTTAATATCGTCTATATCTTCTAGACCAACCGCAATACGAACCATGCCGTTAGTAATACCGGCCTCTGTACGTTGCTCGTCGGTTAAGCGGCCATGTGTTGTGGTTGCCGGATGGGTAATCGTGGTTTTTGCATCACCCAGGTTAGCGGTAATGGATAGTAATTCGGTGTTATCAATTAAATCCCACGCAGCTTGTTGACCACCCTTAACATTAAAAGCCAATACACCGCCAAAATTACTTTGTTGTTTAACGGCCAGCTCATGCTGTGGGTGAGACTCAAGCCCCGGATAATAAACACGACTGACATTTTTATGTTGCTCAAGAAACTGAGCCAGCTGTAAAGCATTGTCGCTGTGAGCATTCATTCTTAAACGCAGTGTTTCCAGACCTTTTAAAAATACCCAGGCGTTAAATGGGCTCATGCTCGGGCCGGCAGTTCGTAAAAAACCAAAAACGTCTTCACCCACCAGTTTTTCGTTACCGACAACGGCACCACCAATACAACGCCCCTGACCATCAATATATTTTGTTGCCGAATGTATAACAACATCTGCACCAAAATTAAGTGGCTTTTGCAAGGCAGGGGTACAAAATGCATTATCGACCACAAACACGCTGTCACTTGCATGTGCAATATCAGCAAGCGCCTGTAAATCTGCAATTTCTGTTAATGGGTTCGAAGGCGTTTCCACAAACAGCATTTTTGTTTCTGGCTTTATTGCTTTTTTCCATGCGTCTAAATCGGCAATGGAAACATAGCTAATACTAATCCCCATGCGTGTTAAGTATTTATCGAACAAAACAACCGTGCTGCCAAATATAGATTTAGACGAGACAATATGATCGCCCACTTCGAGTAAACCACAACAGGTACTTAAAATAGCCGACATGCCTGACGCTGTCGCAACACAACGTTCACCACCTTCAAGGCTTGCTAAACGCTGTTCAAAATTTCGCACTGTTGGGTTGGTAAAGCGAGAGTATATATTACCCGGCTCATCCCCACTAAAGCGCGCCGCAGCAGATGCAGCCGAATCAAAAACATAACTAGAGGTTGGAAAAATAGGTTCGCTGTGCTCACCTTCGGCAGTACGAGTTTGCCCGGCTCTCACTGCCAGGGTGTCAAAGCCCCATGTATCCTGATCTTCGTTATTCATAGTATAAGCCTCGTATAAACTATTAATAAGACGGGCATAAAAAAACCCGCTTACTAAAGCAGGTTGCTTGATTGCATCCACGCTTTAGCTGTTTTTATTAAGCGCCCGCAAGCTGATCTTCAAATCGGCGCCTTGTTACTAATTTGTAGAATATGCGCAAAGTGCTGCAAAGTCAAACAACAGCATAAAAAAATTGTCGCAATAACAATTGTTTTTTCAACTTGTAAAAACCTTTGCAAGCCTCCCATTTTGTCTGCAGAGGCTTTTTATGCGTTATTATAAATATCCACTACTTCATTATCTTTCACTTTATCTTTACGCGCATCGTCACTTCGATTAGCTTCGATGCAAGCCAGATATTCTTTACTAATATCACCGGTTATATATTCGCCGTTAAAGACTGATGTATCAAACTGAATTTTGTCGGTTACCTTTCTTTTTACGGCTTTAATTAAGTCATCTAAATCCTGATAAATTAACCAGTCGGCTCCAATAGCATCGGTAATTTCCTGAGCGCTACGGCCATAGCCTATTAATTCTTTTGCCGCAGGCATGTCTATACCATAAACATTGGGGTGAATAACCGGTGGCGCGGCGGAGGCAAAATAAACTTTTTTTGCACCGGCATCACGTGCCATTTGAATAATTTGTTTTGAAGTTGTGCCGCGAACGATAGAGTCATCGACAAGTAAAACATTCTTATCACGAAATTCCAGTTCAATGGCATTGAGTTTTTGGCGCACCGATTTTTTACGTTCTTTCTGGCCGGGCATAATAAATGTTCGGCCGATATAGCGGTTTTTTATAAAACCTTCACTGTATTTAACGCCTAACACATAGGATAACTCAAGAGCCGAGGTTCGGCTGGTATCCGGGATAGGCAAAACAACATCAATATCATGGTCAGGAATTTCACGTAAAATTTTCTTCGCTAAATACTCTCCCATTCTTAAACGCGCTTTGTAAACTGAAATACCGTCGATAATAGAATCTGGACGTGCAAAATAAACATGCTCGAAGATACAGGGACTTAAAATGGGGTTCTCTGCACATTGTTGTGTATGGTGCACACCATTCGAATCAATAAAGATTGCTTCGCCCGGTGCAATGTCTCGCACTAAGTCAAAACCGAGAGCATCGATGGCAACACTTTCGGATGCTACGATAATATCGTTGCCTGTTTCTGTTTTACGTTCACCAAAAGCCAGCGGCCGAATACCATAAGGGTCACGAAAGGCAAGAATACCTTTGCCGGTAATCATCGCGACAACCGCATAGGCTCCACTACAGCGTTTGTGCACACCTCTTACTGCATTGAAAACATCATCAACGCTAACATCTAATTTATCGCTGGTTT
>CAZDEC010000104.1:0-9271 GCA_964504295.1 uncultured Thioalkalispiraceae bacterium | reverse complement strand
CAGCATTGCTAATTGATCATTACAGCGTTTATATATTAAAACTTTTTAATTGATTCAAGAAGTTCACGCCATTTCATATAAATTAGGTAAGTACCTTGTTCTGGAAACTCTTGGTACAAACTATTTGGCAAAATTGAATGCAATCTTTTGCTCATGCTAGAGGGGATGCTGAGTTGCTTACCTCCAGTAACAATATTTATTTTTGTTTGAATAGTTGATAAATTGATATCCCATGGTTTTGTCATTAAAATTCTTTCTTGAATAAATCCTTGAGGTGAATTTTTAATAGCGGCAAAGACTTTTTTTCGAATAAATTGAGTTAATTTATCATTAGATAAAGCCATAGTGTCTGGTTCACCTCCAATAGATTTAATTGAATCGAAATAGTAATCTATATTTTTGCTCAATCCTAAATTACATAATTCTAAAAACCGTTTGAACAAACTAGGTGTATATCGAGCCATCGCATAAAATATTTTTTCATGTGAAATCATACCACTAAACTCTTTTATTGAATGAAATGGTGCTAAGCTGTTAATTAAAGTAATCCCTGAAATTCGTTTAGTTTTCTCCTGGGCACATGCTAAAGCGTAGTAGCTACCAGAACCTGTACTCATTATATGTATTTTTTTAATTTTTAACCTGTTGAGTAAAAATTCAAAATCATCACACCACTCAAGACCTTTTTGGCCGTTTAATGCTGTTGAAAAGCCATAGCCTGGACGATCAGGTATAATTAAACGAATTCCTAAGCTTGAAGCAATTGAATCGTCAGGGTATCGCTCTAATCGACATCCATAGCTGCCATGACATAATAAAACTGGAATACCCAATTTATCTCCAATATCAGCAAAACAAAGAGAGCGACCATCAGGCAACTCTATAATATTTTGATCGTCAAAAAAGTTAGGAAATGAAACTTTTTCTAAATTACTAGTTACCTTTTTGTTTTTAATGTTTTCATTTGATATGAAAATCGCTGGGCTAGTTAATACTCGATTGCTTAATTCACTTTGGCTGTGAGTATTGGTTTTATTAAATATCAACTTTAATTGTGACCGAACGGTATGAGTAGTAACGCCATGTTTTTCACAATACTGAGATAATGTTTTTCCAGAGGCAATGTGTTTTGCAATAATTGCTTCAGTGACACTTAATCCGAATATTGCACTGAGGGCTTTTTCATTTATAGCAAGATTGGAATTATCAGATACTATAAATAATACAACATTGTGTTGTTGACTCGCTAAAGTATTTGAAACTATATGAGGTGTGATCAATATCGATAATGATGAACTGGTATTAGTTTTTTGAAACTCAATACTATTGATTTCGTTATTTTTAAGTTGGTTCTTTTTTGTATGAGCGCAACGAATAAAAGCATGTAGCTTATTGCTTTTATCATGATCGGTTGTTTGGATTACACCATTTTTTATCGATAGATAGTTCTCATTATTCATTATAGATTTAGCGAATGAATTTAAAGTTATTACTTGACCTTTTGTATCAGCAAAAATTATCCCGATTGGTAATCGATCAAGTAAGCATGATGTTGCATCTTTCTCTTTCTTTAATTCTTGGTAACGACTATTGATTTCAAATACGCGTTGAAAATGTGGTTGGAGTTTTGATATCAAGCTTAGTTCGGTTGATGAAATACTTTTAACACTAAATGGAGGAGACATTCCAGGAATTAAATCATTTGTATTTAATCCTGTTGTATTTTGTATTTGGATTTTAGAAGATGAATTAGTGATATTGATTTTACTTTCTAACAAATCAATTTCATATTTTAGACCTTCTAAAGCTAATGGCCAAAAGTTTGAATCATGAGCTGTTTCGTAAATAACATCCATAAAGTCCCATGTTTCTTCACGAGATGGTGTTATTCCTTCTTTATTGCCTATAGGCATGTCCATTGCAGCTACCTTTGTTTTTGAGTTTTATTTTTTAAAGGTAACCCTATGTTAGCAAATAACACTAAATCAATGAAGGAAAATATAATTTGATTATCGTGTTATAGCTGGAATGCTTTAAATAAGATTAATTAACATGCAATATTAGTTAGCACTTACTTGCATCAAGAGATTTAACATTTAATTATTAAATACCCCCCATATGAGGGATGTAGTTAGTAGGTGGAATGCGTAGTCTTTTTTTAAAATATTCAATCATTCACATCAAGTATTTAGATACTGTTTTTTTGCTTAGGTATGTGAATTAAATTACAGATTGTAAAATAACAATTTCGATTGCAACTAAATTATAAAGGGATTCAGCATGAGAAGATCAAACAATTCGTTAATTAAATTCAGGATGTTAAGACTATCCTCTTTTATCAAAAAAATAACAAAAAGAACTGTATATCTGTCAGCTTTATTAGCAACTGCACCACAACTGGGTGTTGCAGCAACCCATTTTGCAGGTACCACGGTAGGTGATTTCCAGGTTGGTCAAAATGGCGACGCGTCATATGCTATTCCAATAACTGTGCCACCGGGTATAAAAGGTATGCAACCTAATTTGGCGTTAACGTACTCATCACAAAGTGGTAATGGTTTATTAGGCATGGGTTGGAATCTTAGTGGATTATCGGCAGTTACTCGATGCCCCCAAACATTAGCTCAAGACAATAATATTCATGGTGTTGATTTTACAGCCGAGGATAGATTTTGTTTGGATGGGCAACGCTTGGTTCCTGTTGTTGCTGGAAGCAATGAGTATCGAACTGAAATGGAAAGTTATTCAAATATAACAGCTATTGGTGGCACAGCAGCTAATCCTGCTTGGTTTGAAGTGCGCACTAAAGATGGAAAAATAAAAGAATATGGTAATACGTCAGATTCATTTGTAAATGCAATTGACGCTACCGATGGGGCTGTTCTGACAGATGCTCGGATGTGGACAATAAATAAAATAAGTGATCGTTCAACAAATTATGTTGATTTTGTTTATATCGAAGATTTAATTAATGGTGATCATTACATTAGCCAAATTAATTATACTGGTAATGTTAATGCCGCAAGGACACCATTTTCATCAGTTCAATTTCTATATGAGTTGCGATCTGATAAAAATATTAATTATATGGCTGGTACAAAATCAAGTATGTTGAATAGGTTAATCAATATTCAAACGCTAACTGTTGGAGCTACAGTAAATGATTATAAGATTACTTATAAACCGTATGTAGAGAAAAACCATTCACAATTAAGTTCTTTAACTCAATGTGATGCTAACAATCAATGTTTAGAATCTGTTAGTTTTGGGTGGGTAACCGATAATGATTCAGTTAATGTTGAATATAATTTGGCAACCAGTATACCTGTTTCAACGGGATATTATCTTGGTCATAGCAATCGAACTCAACGGTTACATGTAGCCGATTTTAACGGTGATGGGATCGCAGACTTATTAAATGTTACCGATACTCCAGGAAGTACAGGGAATACCGTTTACCTTTCAAATGGACAAGGTTATGACCCAATAATAAACGTACCAGTCGCGGCTGGGTATTATCTTGGGCACAGTAATAATACTCAACGTTTGATGGTAGCTGATTTTAATGGTGATGGGATGGCTGATTTATTAAACGTGACTGATGGAAGTGGAAGCACGAATAATTCCCTGTACTTATCAAATGGTAGTGGTTTTGAGCTGGCTATTAATGGAAGTGTACCTGTTCCTGCTGGATATTACTTAGGTCACAGCAATCGGACACAGCGATTACAAGTTGCCGATTTTAATGGAGACGGGATGTTTGACTTATTAAATACAAGTGATGTTTCTGGAAGTACAAACAACCAGTTGTATTTATCGAATGGACAAGGGTTTGATTCTATCATCCTTGAAAGTGCACCAGTTGTGTATGGGTATTATCTTGGACATAGTAATAACACTCAACGTTTGACGGTTGCTGATTTTAATGGCGATGGGATGGCAGATTTATTAAATACAACTGATGGAGATGGAAGTTTGAATAATCAATTGTATTTGTCA
Organism: uncultured Thioalkalispiraceae bacterium; assembly: GCA_964504295.1. Lineage (GTDB taxonomy): Bacteria > Pseudomonadota > Gammaproteobacteria > UBA6429 > Thiohalophilaceae > SZUA-37. The sequence continues at coordinate 5,272 of CAZDEC010000104.1, read as the reverse complement.
AATGGTCAAGGTTTTGAACCTGCTACTATTGGAAGTGTCCCCGTTCCTGCAGGATATTATTTGGGTCACAGTAATCGGACGCAACGGTTACAAGTTGCCGACTTTAATGGTGATGGCATGTCTGACTTATTAAATACAAGTGATGTTTCGGGAAGCACAAATAACCAGCTATATTTATCCAATGGAGCAGGGTTTAATTCTGCCATACTTGAGAGTGCGCCAGTTGTATACGGGTATTATCTCGGACATAGTAATAACACTCAACGTCTGACGGTTGCTGATTTTAATGGTGATGGAATGGCAGATTTATTAAATACAACTGATGGTTATGACAGTAATAATAATGCGCTGTACTTATCTAATGGACAAGGGTTTGAGTCAGCTGTTATAGGTAGTGTGCCAGTAGCTTATGGTAATTATTTAGGCCACAGTAATTATACTCAACGATTGCAATTAGGTGATTTTGATGGCGATGGGTTAGTTGATTTATTGAATACAACAGATGCTAATGGTAGTACAAGTAATACCTTATATATAAACAAAAGTTTAAGTTCGCAACAAATTAGCAATATTAAAAATGGATTTGGCGAGTTAGTTAATATCACATATAAACCATTAACCGACTCATTTGTCTATACACCGGATATGGCTAGTACTGAATGTGTGTCTGGTGAGGTTATTTGTACTCAGTTTCCTATGTATGTGGTATCAAGTTACAACAAAAGCAATGGTAAAGGTGGTTTATATTCTCATTCCTACAAATATTCAGGAGTAAAAAGAAATATCCTCGGTCGTGGTTCTCTTGGATTTGCATCAGTTACTATGACTGATGATCAAACGAATGTTGCTTCACAAAAAATTTATCGTCAAGACTTTCCTTTTGTTGGTGTAACCGCATCAAGTGTAACACAGCAGCAAAATGGAACCCCGATTAGTAAAACGGTAAATTCATGGTTTGATTTATATGGTTCTGATCCAACTCGTACTCGCTTTAATGTAAAAATGAACTCAAGTGACTCGTATAGCTATGAACTTAATGGTTCACAAATTACACACGTTACCACTACGAATACCTATGGTGGTGAATTAGGTGAAGTGACAACTTTATTAGTTAATTCTAATGATGGTTATACCAAAACATCAACCAATGCTTATTATCCTGCTGATACCGTTAATTGGAGAATAAGCCAGCTTAATACCATATCAGTTATTAGCCTTACACCAACAAATGCAGGTACGCGAAAATCTGAATTTAAGTATAATGTTAGTAATGGGTTAGTGCAGTCAGAAACTATTGAGCCTGGCAATATTGAATTAGAAGTGACTAAAACCTATATCTATGACATATATGGAAATAAAATATCAACTACAGTTAGTGGAAATGCTGGAGCTGAAAATAAATTTACTGCACGAACGAGTACTGTTAACTATGATTATAACCAATTGGTTAATGCATCCTTCCCACAAGTTAGCATTACCTCTAGCAATGCACTTGCCCATTCAAGCACAAAAGTCATTGATGCTCGTTACGGTAAAGTTATTAAAACCATTGGTTCAAATGGCATAGTTACTAATTGGCAATATGATTCTCTTGGAAGACAAATAAAAGAACTTCGTGCTGATGGTAGTAATACTGCAATTGATTATCAAATTTGTGAAGTTGGAACGGTTTGTGCTGATGCAATACAAGATTACCTGCAATCACCGTTAGCCGTTAAAACAACGGTGACTGATGGTATTTCATCAAATGCTACAACAGTTTATTTTGATGTGTTAGGACGTGAAGTACTAAAAACCAATGAAGGTTTCAACGGTAAAACTATTCGTAAGAAAACGGAGTATGATCTATTTGGACGAGTTTCAAAAATATCGTTACCATATTTTAGCGAGTTATCAACACATAACGCGCTAACAGATCCCTATGTTTATTGGACAAGTTACCAATATGATGTATTGGGTCGAATGAAGGTTGAATCGAAAGCGGATAACAGTGTTACTACGGTTGTTTATAATGGTTTAAGTACAACTACCACAAATAACTTTTGGCAATCAATTACCAAAGTAAAAAATAGCCAAGGACAGCTAGTGACGTCGATTGATCCGTTTAATAATAGTAATACATATACATATGATGCATTTGGAAAAATGCTGAGTGTTACCGATGCTTTAGGTCATGTAAGTCGTATGTCTTATGATATTCGTGGTCATAAAGTATCTATGCAAGATGTCGACATGGGTAATTGGACATATGTTTATAATGCCTTGGGTGAATTAGTTTCTCAAACTGATGCTAAACTTCAAATCACCTCTATAACTTATGATGTCTTAGGGCGTATAAGTGGTCGTAGCCAAGCTGAGGGCATTTCAACCTGGCTCTATGATCTATCTGCAAATGGTAAAGGAAAATTGTCCAGTGTTACCGGACCCAATGGTTATACACGTACTCACAGTTATGACACATTAGGTCGGCCAGTTACCACAACAGTAAATTATGATAATACTAATTATGCAACGAGCAATACGTATTTTGCGAATACCAGTCGTCTTAGTACAGTTACATTTCCTGTAGGCCAAGTACTAAAATATAGTTTTGATGCGTTTGGTTATATGAATCAAATAGTAGATGGTACGAGTAATAAAATATATTGGAAACCCGAGTTTACCAACGCATTTGGAAAGGTTACCCAAGAGGTGATTGGTGAAAAAATTATCACAACAAAAACCTATAAAGCGACCACAGGACGATTAGAAAGCATTAAAAGTGGCTTAACAGCGAGTTCCTCAACGATTCAAAATTTAACTTATGTATTTGATACTTTGGGTAACCTAACATCTCGTTATGACAGTAATAATGTGTTAACTGAAATATTTACATATGATGATCTAAATCGTTTAATTACAACACAAATGAATTCATTACCGCAGAAAACTTTTAGCTATGATGCAAACGGTAATATTACGAACAAATCTGATATCGGCGCTTATATCTATGATAATGGTGCTGGTGTTTATACAACGTTAACAGGCGGGCCTCATGCAGTACATAAAGTAGGTTCAAATACTTACAGTTATGATCTAAACGGTAATCAAATAAGTGGAGCTGGCCGTACTTTAACTTATACTTCGTTTAATAAACCGGTAACAATAGTTAATGCATCAACGTCTAACTCAATTTATTACGATGTTGATTATAAGCGAATTGAAAAAATATCAACTACAGCAACGGATACCATAACAACGTTTTATCTTGGTAATATTTATCAACAAGTTAAAAATAGCAGTGGCTTAATCGAAGATAAGTATTTCATTAGCGCTGGCGGTGCTACAGTATTAATCACTAAGCGTTCAACAAATAACAATGATATTCGTTACTTGTTAAAAGATCATATTGGTTCTAGTGATATTATTACTGATGAATTGGGTGTTTTAGTACAGGGTGAAAATTTAAGTTTTGATGCTTGGGGAAAACGTCGACAAGCAAATTGGGCTGATGCTACTTCACCAATATTAAGTTTAAGTACTATCGGTTTCACCGGACATGAAATGGATGACGGCATTAATCTAATCAATATGAATGCTAGAATGTATGATGCTGAAATAGGTCGATTTTTATCACCGGATACTTATGTACAGTTCCCTGCTAGTACTCAAGGTATGAATCGTTATACTTATGTGAATAATAATCCGTTAAGTTATACAGACCCAACAGGAAATTTTTTAGATAAAGAGTTTAAAGAGATTGGTAAATTTTTTGATAAGCAGAAGGAAAGTATTGCGCGTGCATTTACCATGGGCTGGTTAGCCCCTTTTGCCTATGCTAAACCTGTTAAAGATTTGTTTATTAGGGAAGAGTGGGCGAGGCAAGCTGGGTCAATAATAGCAACTGCCTATGGTGGAGAAATAGGATCGGCAGGGTTTTCAGCGTATATTACAGATATTTCGGGTGGTTCTGTTGAAGATATAGCAAAAAATGCTGCGCTAGCATATGTTACAACATTAATAATTAACGATGGAGTTAGCAATGAATTAAAAAATTATGAGTATGATAATTATTGGGATTTAACTAAAAAAGTTGTTTCTAAATTAACTAAAGACGCTGCTAAATCAGAAGTGAATAAATATGTCGAAGAAGAATATGGAATCTCGGGAATAATTAATATTTATGATGCGGCTAAAGGAAATGGAGGTGAAATGCTATACCAAATTGCAAAATCAAAAGTAAACGAACGTTTGTCAGAGATAACTGGCTTACCTAATTTTGAGGATTTGTATAATGCCGTAAGAGATATGGAAAGTGGGAGTTATGATAAATTCGGTTCTTATGTAACAACAAATGGCAAAAATGCTTTAATCGTTTCTATTAATGAAAAATTAATTTCAGAGGGGGTTAATTCTGATTTGTCTGGTTATATAACAAGCAATGGTAAAAAGGCGAAAGATAAGTATTTATCGAACTATCTTAATCGTGAAGTGGGTAGTAAATTAAAAAGTAATCTTGGTAATTATTTTAGTGATGGATTAATTTGGCCCTCAGATACCTTATAAGAATTGTCTTATAATTTAAATTAATTACTATTGTTGAGTTTTTAGGGGTGTTTCATGATACCCCTTTTGCATAGTAGGTTTTAAGTGTATAAAATTTGTAGCGTATTGATTTTATTTTTTTTTATATTAATTGGGTGTACACTTAGCCCTAAATATAAAATATCTTCTGAATGGGATCAAAGTAAATTAGGAACAGTTAATCTATATAATGCAGATTCCAGATTTTTTTCTTTAAGTATTGAGAGGCCTTTCATTTATATTGATGGAGTTTTTGCTGGTTATCTTGGAGGAAGTCAAAAATTATCTATTGAAGCCATGTCAGGTAAGCATGTTTTTACAGTGAAAGAGTCAGTTTTTTTACACCAGCTTATGAATCAGGAATAATTGAAATTGATGTTATTCAAAAAGAAAAATATTATATTAGATATTTTAAATATTATTCGATTATTGACTGGTTGCGTGATTATTCATATCAAGAAAAAGGAGTGAATAATTTCCAACTAGTTAATAAAAGTGATTTTCAAAATAAAAAATAGTTTATTATTATTTTATACGCTTGAAACAAATAATATTTGGTTGTTTTAATTTAAAAAGCCTTGTTATTGTGACAAGGCTTTTTATTTCGTAACCGCAAAATAAACCCCACTCTATCAAGAACTCCCCCCTGATTTAGGTAAGCGCAAAACGATCAGCGTACTTGAAGTTTATATAAACTCATCCAGAGCAA
>CAZDEC010000103.1:0-9333 GCA_964504295.1 uncultured Thioalkalispiraceae bacterium | reverse complement strand
TAGCAGCTGAACCAGCCGTGACAGCTTGCCAGTTTGTATCTATGCCAACTCGCACAGGCACTGCAGACTCAGAAGTAAATTTACCAACACCATATTGTTCTGCATTGCCCCAACAAGATACTCCGTTTGGAGTATTACTATTAATATTGTTTGCTCCACAAGTGTAATCAATACCAAGTGCTAATTGAGACCAATTTGATGTTCCTAAAAATATTCTCGGCTCAAAATCTATCGATCCTAATGTACCATCACCCGATTCACCTGAGAAATTACTCCCCCAACAACTAATAGCACCTGATTTCTTTAAACCACAGGTATGGCCATCATTTGCAAATACTTTTATCCAGTCTGTCGCAAGAGAGGACTCTTGAACAGGTGAATATTCAAGTAGAGCTAATTGCGTTGTTAGTTGTCCACTCAAATTACTACCCCAACACCACAAAGTATTTGTTAAACCACGAACTGCACAACTGTGTTTATTACCTAAAGCAACACTGCTCCAATCTGGTTTGCTAAAGCCAGTAACAACCTGTTGTGGTTCGGTTGTATAACTTGGAATTGAAGTTGTATTACCGTCACCCAATTGTCCTGAAAAACGCCTTCCCCAACACCACAAGGTATTATCGAAAACTTGTTGCCGAATACCACATCGATGATCACTACCAGATTGTATTTCCACCCAGTTATGATTTAAATCAGATCCTAATACAACCGGCTCAGGTGTTGTTACAAAAGTGACACCTGGTGCCCTTACACCAAGCAGATCATTAAAATTATAACCCCAACAAAATAGCTGTCCATTAGCTGCGGAATTACTATGAATACCACAGGTATAATTTAATCCAGCTGTAACTTGAATCCAATTAACATTTTGATTGCCCGGTAATGGCTCCACCACTAAAGCAACTGGAGTATTTACAAGTTGAGGTGTTGTTGTATTTGTTCCTACAGCAACAGTCCCTCCACCTAAAGCACCTGAACTATTTCTTCCCCAGCAATACATTTCTCCCGTGTTTCGAATTGCGCAAGTATGTTGTCCACCTGCTGCCACTGCAATCCAACTTGTTCCAATTCGCCCTGTAGTAGGAGCAGCAACTTTGGCTGGTTTTTCAGCATAACTATTTGGTTTTAATATATTACCAAGCTGTCCATAGGTATTATCACCCCAACACCAGAGTTCACCAAGCTTGATAACACAGGTATGATTCCAAGCTGAAATCTGACTACCTTTTAGCCGAGGTATAACGGTTGTTGTTGGTGAAATAGTACCATCGACTGTATTATCAATTGCACGCAACTGATAGCTATGGCTTATATTATTGGTTGCAAGAACCGTTGCTTGGCCATTACCAATAATTGGATTTTTTATTAGTGCAACTTGGGTAAACACTGTTTCAGTGCCAGCTTTTTGTAACACACTATAATCATAATTTAAGCTCACACCATTCGTATCGGTTGCAACATCCCATGTTACTGTGACACTGCCATCATTAGCCTTAACATTAATATTTGCCGGTTCAATTGGCGCTGGTCTTGGCGTTGTGGTAAGCGCAACATTGCTGTCTTTTTGTTTAGCCGTTCGTAATGTTGGTATGGTTGATACAGTGACAACACCATAGGTGTATGAGGTGCTATCTGCTAGCGGTGGGTTACTCACACCGCCAGCACCATGAATAAACGAACCTGTGGTTAAATTTGTTGCTATTGGTGTCGAAGAAAATGTTGCGCCTGAGCTTGTTCCAACCTTAACAAAAACACTGTAGGTTGCACCGGGAACATTTTTCCAAGTAGGCCACGTGATAGTCACCTTTTTATTACCACCTTGTGCAGTAACATTTGACAATGCACCAAATGGAACAACTATTCCACTTTTTATCATAACTGATTCGGTTGTATCAGGATTAATAATTGTTAGACCATATTGATATTTCGCATCATTACCGACTGAAGGTGTGTAGGTGTAATTAAGCGATCTTGAATTAGTTAATAAAACTGTATCAAATGTTTCACCTGCATCGCTGGACTCATAAAGTTTATATCTATTATTTCCAACAGCGTCCCATGTTATCGTCACTTCACCCTCAATAACGGTATCATTTGGACCTGCAACAGCAATTAAATTTTGAGGCACGGCAGTAACACTCGGAACAACTTCCCCTGAATAACTCAAGATACTTTCCGGACCATATGTATTAGCTGAAATAACATTCATCGCTGTTACCGCATACTTATAACGCACACCAGCGGTAACATTGTTATCATCTACAAGCACACCATTAGCAAAAGAGGATGCTAACAATGGTGTTGGTGTTGTAATAATTTGCGTAAAATCACCGCCATTTTTTGAAACATACAAATTATATGCGATGTTATTTGCAACAGGCCAATTAATGGTATTTTTAAATGTAACGGTATCATTACTTGTGGTAACAGTCACAATTCCGGGTTTTACCGGAATTAAACCCAGTTGCCCACTGACACCGGTTCTGAATGTTGATGATATTGGGACTATTTTATTACCATTTAAATCAGTCATTGCAGATGATAAATCAATCGTATATCGGGTTGTTTTAGCCAGTAATTTTGTAATTAATGTACCAGGTTCTACTAGGGAGTATGTAACAAGCGATCGAGTTCCGACAATTTGATGTTCCAAAAGTAAACCAAGGTTAACATCATTAAAAGTATAAACAGTATTATTTGTTGAATTGGCTTGAGTTTCAATTAATGTAAACCCTGCTTTTAGCGATGCCTCATCCATTATTTCATCAAATTCAACACTAATTTTTTGAGCTAGCGAAACCGGAATATCTCCAGCCACATCATTAGCAGGATTTAAAATTGTAACACCTGGAGTTGATGTAGTTGAAAAACGTGAGCTGTAAACTATCATTAGATTACCGAGCGTATCATAAAAGTTTTTAATTTGAACTTCATATGTTTTATCTTTTGTGAAACCACCTGCAACAACGTTAATTATCAGTTTATCGGTTGCTTCAATATAGATAAGTGGCGCAGACTGATCTAATGCAACATCTGAATTAGCGACAATATTTCCAGCGCTATCCACTTCTCGAATACTAACATTGCTGGCAAGTACACTATCTTTGTTTAATTTTTCATCAAAGATAAAAGTAATTGATGTAATAGCATTCGCTTCATTACCAATAGGAACATCAATTGCATTTGGTGCAGGTTGCACGGACAAAACAATTGGTCCTGTTTCATCGGCTGGCGCAGCATCGGGTAAACCACCACCGCCACCACAAGCAGTTAAGACAAAAGCCATCATCGCAAAGTACGATATCGCACGGATACGTTTATTCAAACTACGCAATAAATAAGATTTAGACACTCTATTTTTAAGTTGGCTTTGCACTTAGTGCTCCTTGTCAAGCTGGATGAGTTAAATTTAATTAACTCATATTCGATAATTATTATTAAATATTTTAGGTTTAATTTAGAAAACGGTGCTAATACAATGCACCGTTTTACTATTTGCTACGGAAAGGTTACTGGCACTGGCCGCGTTTTCCAGGCGTTATTAGTGGCTAATTCGCCATCGAAATTACGTCCCCAACACCATAAGGAATCATCATCTCGAATCGCACAGGTAGAACTATATCCAGTCGAGAATCTTTTCCATAATTGCCCCCCCGAAACAAGCCCCGGAGTAGTCCGTCCTTGATTAGAGTTAGAATAGGTATTATCACCTAACTGACCATACTCATTTAACCCCCAACACCACAAAGCTCCAACGGTAGCTGAACTTCCGAGGGAATTATTTTGACGAGCACAGGCATGATAGGCATTAACATTAATATCAGTCCAAGTGCCAGGCACACTAACAACCGTTGGCTTCGCTTGATTCGTTGTGCCAAAGTTACCAACTGTGCCAAAACCATTATAACCCCAACAATACAGGTTTTCGCTAGCACCATTCGTCGTCGCGCATGCTGTTTGGTAGCCACTTGAAACTTTGGTCCAAGTAACACCCGCAATTGTGGTTATTTGAGTGGGTATGTAAGCGTTAGTAATTACCAAATTATCAATGCCTAATTGCCCTGCACTATTACGCCCCCAACAATATAAAGAAGAAAACTGATCAATAGCACAAGTAAAATCCCCTCCTGCACTAACACTTTGCCATTTAGTTGCAACACCAGGTGTTGCAGTATCAGGCTCAAGCACTTGAATTAAATAAACCCCGTTAGCGATATCCGGTTTATTTGGAGTTGCTGGGTTTGTTGTTAAATCTTGACCAGCCCCCAGTTTTCCATAGCGCTCACTTCCCCAACACCAAAGACTTTTATCACTAAGTTTAATTGCACAGGTATGATCTTTAGCTGCTGAAATATCAAACCATGTTTCAGCACCCACTTGAACAGGAACATCTGAACTACTTGAAGCACTACCAAGACGGTCAAAAGCTCCCCAACAATAAATCGTATTATTATCATGAAGCCCACAAGCATGATCTTTACCAGCAGTAACCTTTTGCCATAAAAAACCACTGCTGCCACTAACAAGAAACTGTTGTTGGATTAAATTTGAATTACCCGTTGAAAGTACTCCCGAAGTATTTTGTCCTGCTCCAAACATGACATTATTTGTATTTATTGTGCGTAACCCAAGTGTAAATGCAGGATCAAAATATATCCCAGAGCTAAGCGACACATCAAACCAATCCTGAGCAGTTTCAACTTGTTTTGGAATAAATGTTTCAGATGTTGTTGATGAACCAAGAGCAAACTTTTCAGCATTACCCCAGCACGAAACACCACTTATTTGCCCAAGCGCCCCCGTAATAGCACAGCTGTACTCAAAGCCTAATGCGACTTCTGACATTTTGGCACTGGTACTAATTGGTAGTTTTTCATTGAAGTTAATTGAACCAATTCCTAATTCACCTGACTCATTCTTACCCCAACAAAAAGTCTCACCGGTTGTTTTTATCCCACAGGTCTGTAAATTATTAGCAAATACCTTGAGCCAATCAGCACTGGGCGGTAATACCTGAAATGGAACGAATGAGACTCTTAAATTCGAACCCGATCCATCGGTAACCGATCCTAACTGCCCTGAACCATTTGAACCCCAGCACCATAACGTATTAGAAGTACCACGAATTCCACAAGTATGATATTTCCCAAGCGCCACACTACTCCAATCTAAATCAAAATTTATACCACCATTGAGAGTTGATACAACCTGATTAGGTTGTAACAGCGTTAAGGGAGTCAATGATGAATTATTATCACCTAATTTACCGCTTCTTCGTTCACCCCAACACCATAATGTACTGCCAAGCGTTTGTTGCCGAATACCACACGTGTGCCTTGAGCCTGCTTTAACTTCAACCCAATTATTGGCAGAGTCATTTCCTAACGTAACTGGCTCGGGCTGTATAGCAATGGTTAGTGGTGGGCTTGGTTGAACGATACCAAGTTGATCAGAATCATTTCTGCCCCAGCAAAAAAGTTGCCCGCCGCCTGACGTTGTGCGATGAATACCACAGGTATAATATCTTCCTGCGGTTACTTGAGTCCAGTTTGCTTTTTCATTGGCTGCAACTAAAATAGCAGGTGTATTTACTTGCTGGGGTGGTAATATTGAAGCGGTTGAATCACCAACTCCTAACTGTCCTCCTCCAGCAGCTCCCCAACAAAACATATCTCCAGAATTACGTATACCACAAGTATGTGATTGCCCTGTTGCAACAGCGATCCAACTTGAGCCTACCGTTAAACCATTTGCATCCACAGGAGGAGTCACCAATTGTTTTTTCTCAGCAAATGATTTAACGCCATTACCCAGTTGGCCAAAATCATTCTGACCCCAACAATACAAATCACCGGCTTTAATTACACAGCTGTGATACCAGCTTGAAATTTTACTACCGATTAATCTTGCGGTTGCTTCATTACTTGTTCCACGAATACCTTCAACGTTATTATCAACTGCAGCAACTTGATAAGTGTAACTAATATTATTTGATATAAGCATTGTAAAACTGCCAATTGAGGGTTTAGTTAACAACGTTACATAGCTATAAACACTTTCTGTTTTTGCTTTTTTAAAAATACGGTAATCATAATTTAAGCTGGCTGCTGCTAAATTCCACGTTATCGTAACACTAGCATCACCAGCAGTAGCGCTAACATTTGGTGCCGGTGGTGGTGGTGTTGGTATCGCAGCTAAACCTTCATTACTGATCGTTCCAAACTTAGTGGTTCGACTAATTCCAGACGCTGTTGAAACGGCAAAAACTTTATAAGTATATGCTGTCCCGTTAACCAATGCCGGGGAGGTATCAATACCATGAACCAATTGACCGACCGTTAAACCTTGTGCGATAGGTGTTGTTGAAAATGGTGCATTTGGATCGTTTCCAACTTTGACATAAACACTATAACTTAAACCGGGGACTTTATTTAAAATAGGCCATGTTACTTTAACACTTTGGTTTGCACCTACAGCTAAAACGCTAGCAACCGGTGGTGGCCCAAATGGAACAACCTCAGCACTGGTCACTTTTGCTGACTCAACATTATTCGGATTAACGACAGATACCTGATAAGTGTAACGCTGATCGTTTCCAGGAGACAAAACAGTATATGTTGTTGTTGTGCCAATCGCGATAATTTCCGGTTTTAAAACTGAAAATGCACTATTATTTATTTTGACATACAGTTTATAAGTATTACCTGAAATAGAATCCCAAGACAGCAGCACATCACCATCATTAATACTATTCGTTTCATTTGGGCCTGCAATAGCAGTTAGTTTAAGTGGCGCTGCTGCACCAGCTACGACTAACTTAGATTTACTATATTCACTTTCAGGACCAAAAGAATTAGAGCCTAAAATTTGCACCGCAGACACCGCATAAATATAACTAGCACCTGTTGTTATGTTTTTATCAATAAATAGCGTTTGAACTAGTGGTGCTGGAGTCGTAATAATTTGTGTAAAAAGACTTCCATTTTTTGACACATATAAATAATATGCGGTGTTTGCAACAACTGGCCAAGTGACTTTATTTTCCAAAGTGCCGGTTGTGCTATTAGCGGTTATCGCAGTAACAATACCCGGCTTAGCTGCAGGTGTTCCTACTTGAGTACTCACTCCCGTTACAAATGTTGATGTAAATGGTATTAGGTTATTACCTTTTAGATCAGTTGTCGTTGCCAGTAAATTAACCGTATAACGTGATGTTTGGGCTAATAATTTTGCTGCTTGCGTTCCAGCATCTAATAAAGAGTATGTTGCCGTTGATTTACCATTAGAGACTTGGTGATCGAGCAATAATGATAAATTAGTATCGTTAAATTTATAGGTTTTAGTCGCTGTTGAATTAGATGATACTTCGGTTAAGCTAAAACCAGCTTTTAATGATGCTGAATCCATAACCTCATCAAATTCAACAATAATTTTTTGTGCGGTGGAGACTGGGAAACTAGCTACGGAATCATCTGCTGGCGTAACACTCACCACACTTGGTGCCCGAGTCGTTGAAAAGCGTGAATTAAACTCCGCCATTTTATTGCCAAGCTCATCAACAAAATTTTTAATTTTAATTTGATAATCTTGGTTTGCTACAAAACCATTTGATTCTGTCGTTATTATTAGTGTGTTTTTTGCTTCAATATAGTTAAAAGGATTAGGACTTATTAACCCGACAGTTAAATTAGGAATAACACTACCATTAGCATCAATACCTTGAATTAAAACATTAGTTGGAATTAAACTGTCCCGATTAAGAACTTCATCAAAAGTAACCGTAATTGTAGATAAAGCACCCACCGCGGAACCAACTGACACATCAATTTCGTTTGCAATGGGCTCAATCGTTAAAATTTTAGGACCCGTTTCATCAGAACCAGCAGCTTGAGGCAAGCCACCACTACTGCCACCACCACAAGCAACTAATATCATGCTTATTATCGAAATAAATAAAAATTTTAACACTATTGAACTTTTTTGCGTTCCCTGCACTGTATGCACTCCTAGTAAACCCACCAAAATAAGTCTCAATTTTACGGGGTTATAAAAGCTGAATCAATATGTTAAAAAATTGTTTTTGAAAAAATGTTTTTTTGTGTACCTTTTCATACAAAAAAATGATTAAATAAACAACACTTAAACTCGTTATTAAGTGCAATAAGCTAACGCTTGACTTTAAAAACTTAATGAGCACCTCATGGGGTACATCAATATCGAGAATATAATGTGAATTCAAACTGCTGCAGATGCCAAGTGGCATCTGCAAATTCAACTATCTAAAATTTAGAAGTACTGTGCTCTGCTTTATTACCATGGCAACCGATATTACATGTTTTATGCGAAGTATAAGTATCCCCAGATTGATGCTCACCTTGCTCATTAATAAAGGTTTGAGCATGGCAACCGGCACAGTCTGGCGATAAACTTTTACCCGGGCCAAAACCAACATCAAACTGACTATTACTTGTATGACATTGTTTGCACGTGTACTTAGTATGCGCACTTGGGAAGATTCCAGTATGCGTATAACTCATTTCTGTCTTCCAAATTGTTGCTGCCGGCTTCGCTGCCGTGCCCGCGTCATGACACTCTTCACAAACATTTAAGGTCGTCATGTGACCCGTGCCTTTTTGTAGGCCCGATGTCGTGCCGTTATGACAACTAAAACAACCTTGGCTAATTAAACTGTGATCAATCGTTGCGCCTTTCCACGTGGTAAAGCCTTTGGTATGACAATCTTGACAGAGATTACTGCTTTGGATATGCGTTGGATGCTTACCACGTTGCTTAGTCGCGCTTGCCCGATCCGCAGAGTGACAGGTGACACAGTTTGTGGAGACCGAACCGTGATCCATTTTTTCCTTGGTTCGCCAATCCGATAGTACTGGATTGGTATTGGTGCTATGGCAGTTTTCACACACATTAATTAGTACAGCAATATGATTAATGCCTTTTTGTGCACCGGAAGTCGAACCATTATGGCAAGTAACACAACCGGTCACGATAGTACCATGATCAATGGTTGCGCCTTTCCACGTGGTAAAGCCTTTGGTATGACAAACACGGCAATCATTATTGCTTTGAATATGACCGACATTTTTACCCAATTGTTTTGCCGCATTCGCTCGATCCGCGGAGTGGCAGGTGACACAGTTTGTGGAGACCGAGCCGTGATCCATTTTTTCGCGGGTTTTCCAAACCGATACTGTTGGATTGGCATTGGTGTCATGACAGTTTTCGCAAACATTAATTAGTACGGCAATATGATTTAGGCCTTTTTTGGCACCGGATGTCGAGCCATTATGGCAATTTAAACAACCTTTGGTT
>CAZDEC010000102.1:0-9888 GCA_964504295.1 uncultured Thioalkalispiraceae bacterium | reverse complement strand
CATCCAGAGTCACGGTGGTTTTTGTTATTACTACAAAATCATCACCCGCATTTGCCGTAGGCGTGGTATTGATTATCACATTAACTATATCACTGTCGGTTACATTATCATTATCGGTAACGGTCAATTTAAAAGACAGGACATCGTTACCCGCTGGTGCAAATAAAACCGGGCTTACGGTCGTGCTATTGATTAAATTAACCAGCTTTCCGCCTACCTGTTGCCAACGATAACTCACTATACCCGTATCGACATTGGCATCGGCATCAAAACTCGCGCTACCATTTAAACTAATATTACCTTTTACATTAATAAGGCGGTCAGCCCCTGCACGCGCCACGGGAGAACTAATACTGCTTCCCTGGCAAGTATAAATTTTAATATCGTCAATCACCCAACCTAGACTGGCAATATATAAATCAGTTGCCACACGCCAACGCAGCAAAATATCTGAGCCGGCAAACTTTGATAAATTTAATCGAGAAGAAACAAAACCATTACTAATACTTGAGTAGGCTAATCTACCCGCAAGCGGATTTGAAAATTTATTACTAATAATGCCCGAGTAAGACTTACCATCAACAATTAAATCAACCGCATCATTCCAGCTTGTACCATTATTAGTGCTATATTCAATAATGGCTGCATCGAAATAGTCATTACGATTAAGCGCTTCATTCGCTTCCAGCTCAAGGGCATGTTTAAAGTGTAAAAATATATTTTCTGATGTAGTGATAGTTGGCAGAGAAATTCGGATACGTGCATATTTATCCGATATACTATCATTATTATAAGCAATTAATGAATGAACACCCGATGTTGCAAAAGGTGTCGTAGGTGAGTCATCAAACAAGTCAACCCAATCGCTAGCAAACAAAGCCGCATCGTGTGTGAAACTCCATTTGGTTAGTCCGGATTCAATATTATCAGAAAATAGCGTAGTGGATAACGATGTTTGTGAGGGGCAAATACTCGCTTCAATATTAAATCCTTTCTCTGGTTGTGCATCCATTTCTACAGCACTTATTGCTGCGTTAACCTGAACACAATCATTACTATTTAAAGTGCCGGCGTTACTTAAATCACTACAGGCCTGTGTCAAAGCATTATATAAATCAAGATAATCCGAACCACTGGTTAAGTGCTTTGTTTGTACTTCGTAATAAAGTTTTGCTACCTTAGTCCGTCCAATGCCGACAATGCTTTTACCATTAAAGTTACCACCGTCTGTCATTAAATAAACGGCTTTATTGTTAATTCCGCTATTAGCATGCACACCGCCATTATCGGCACTACCTGTAAAATAATTTGCACTGCTCATTTTGTCCGGCTCGCCGACACTGGGTGGGTTTTTCATATTGCGAATAACATTTATACCCGGCACATCTTCACCAACAATCCATTTAACCGCAGCTGTATCGGTACCACTTAAAACGTCAAGCGAATTACTTTGATCGACAAACTCACCCCATAGATCCGAAAAAGATTCGCTTATTGCACCAGACTGGAAATAATAAAAAAGATTCGATGTTCTTTCAGTCACCCCATGTGTAAGTTCATGCGCAACCACATCATCAGCTTGTGAAAAACCATCACCATAAATAATTTGTGTTCCCGTCCAGGCTGCATTTTTAAAATCTGGCCCGACATGAATACTTGAAATAATGGCACCGCCTGTGCCATCGATACCATCACGACCATGGTTGTTTAAATAAAAAAGATAGGTGTCTTTTGCGAATTTATGAGCAGCTTTTGCATCAGCATCACCCGCCGCACATCCTGGATCCGTTTCATCACAAATAAGCTGGCTTTGATATTTCTCGGTATTGTTTGCTGTATATGTTCGCCGGTTTAATGCCGAATATATCTGGCTTAAATGAAAGCTTATTACGCCGGTATGCACATCAACAAAAACTAGCTCATTAATTTTTTCTCCGCTAACGTTCATCCGCCAGACTACATTTGCAGGTTTGGTATTGGGTGAAATAAGCTCAGCTTTATAAATAGAAATTTCCGAGGTGCCTACGGTTAAAGCCTGTATTGGCACGCGATACCATTTGGAAACCGCATTTAACGCGATAGTACGGGCTTGAACATCGGTTAAGTCTGGCAGGACATCTAAAGATAAACCCGATTCAATTTCACCCGCCATAAAATTTAGCTGGTTTTTATTATTAACTGTCGCAACAAGCTCTGCGCCTATAACGGGTATATTCTTATATTGTTGTTGATAACGATAGGTGGTAACAAGGTCGTTATGCTGTGTCTTTTTAAATAACCTCAGTTCTTTAACTGGATTAACCACACCAAATTCGTGAGCGTAGGTAGAAACAATGCCGTCTGATAATTCACCATCTTTGCTAACCACCAGTGCTTGCTTATTTTTAATTCCAATAAAACGTGTTTTGCCCGTTTCAGGGTGCTTTATAATAGAAGCATTTTCCTTCCATAAAGGCTCGGCACTCACGCCTGCAAAAAAAACCAAGCTTAAAAATACAAAAAGTATTAAAGAGCGGAATAAAATATGTTTTATCACTATTGCCCCGTTAATTCTATTATCGGGTATAAGGGTAGGATATAGAATGGAGGCGTTAGCAATATCATAGACATAATTTGCATTTCAACAACAAGTTTAAGTTAATGCCTCAGCCATTATTCCTTATATAAACTATCAAAAATCACTTTATATTACGTACAATTTTTATTGATGATTTCTTATAACATCACGTAGAAAACGAATTATTTTATTATAGACTGACTTGCTCAAGTTTATATCATTTACGACTGCGAGCTGTTGCTTATTTTGCCAACGAATCGACAGTTTATAACTTATACAATCTACACATCTTTGCCTAAACGTACCTATTGTATTACTCGCTTCCAGCTTGTGTGCTCGCTGAACTAGGCGCGAAAGTTTATTTAGATCTCTGGCATTTAGTTTTTTGCGGAAACTTTTGCTCACTTTTAAATCATTGATGACAATTATACCACTCGAATCAATGCTTATATTGTGCATAAAACCAGCAATACCGCCTGTCTCTAATAATACAACCATCCATTGCTTGGTTACGATTGTTGATGATTTAACGACAGCATTTGATTCTCCGTTAAAAAGACAACCTGAAACAATCAAGGTAAGAATAAAAATGCTAACAAGCCGATATGGATAAAATATATTCATTATTGGCACGTTAAAGAGAAGTCTAATTTATGTCCGTCGGATCCATAAATCAGCATACTTGGCGAAGGTAGAATGTGCGGATAGCAAGGCAATTAAAAAACCATAACGACCATCTAAAAAACCAGCCTTAAAAACATATATCTTAAGAAAGCATGCAACTCCATGAAGTAAGCCTTTCGATAATGAGGATTTTTTACCGCGGCGCTGCCGTTGCTCGGCCCATGCTGAAGCATAATGCGCCGATTTCACCAGGTAATGTTCTAAATCTCGATAAGTGTAATGCAGCAAATCATTTTTTAAATTAACAATGCTAACAGGTTTTTTAAATTCAAGTTTTTCATGCACTTGCTGCTCACCGTATTGGCCTGAGTTTCTAGGGTATAGTCTAATTTTATGTGCGGGATACCAACCACCATGGCGTAAAAAATAACCAAAGACATTGGGCAATATCGGTAGCGCATAAACTTTAGATTGATCATCCTGCTCAATAATATCAATAATATCTTTTTTTAATTCAGGCGTCACACGCTCATCGGCATCAATTGACAAAACCCAGTCGCCGCTTGTATAGGATTGTGCGCGCTTCTTTTGTATACCAAAACCTTGCCAGTCATCGTTAACATAAACTTTATCCGTATAACGTTTTACTATTTCAAGTGTGTTATCGGTACTACCAGAATCCAGTACAATGATTTCATTTGCCCAGCTAACAGACTCCAGACAATTCTTAATTGTCTCAGATTCATTTCTACATATAATAAAAACAGATAAGGACGCCATAATAATTTTGCTCAGTAAATTCGATTAAAAACATCGATGGGTTTAATATCACGCAAGCACTCTAAGTGTTCAAACTGACAGGTACGTTGAAAGCAGGGGCTACATGATTTATTTAAATACATTACTTCTGCTTTATCAGATAAGGGAGGTGTATAAGCTGGATCAGACGAACCATAAATACCAATAACTTTTATTCCAACTGCGCAGGCAACGTGCATTAAACCAGAATCGTTACTCACCGCAATCTCAACGATAGATAACAGGTCGATAACATTTTCGAGTTTAGTTTTACCGCACAGATTAATGACGTCTTCCTCATAACCTTGCGAAATAATATCAGCAATAGCGCAGTCCTTGTCAGAACCTAATATCCAGATTCGATATCCATTACTCACAAGCATTTCGGCTAGTTGCCGATAATATTCACCCGGCCAGCACTTTGCTTCGCCATATTCTGCGCCGGGCATAAAGGCAATAATCGGCTTATCTATTTCAAGCAGCATATCCTTAATAAACCACTCACGATTTACTTTACTAATCGTTAATTCGGGCTGTTTTATTTCTGGTGCTTCTTCCAGCTTTTCAGTATAACCAAGAGCTGTGAAACGCTGCACAGTTTGAAATAAAATATCCTTGTCTAATACCCTGATATCATTAATTAAACCAAATCGCATTTCACCACGATAACCACTTCGCTTTGGAATTTTGGCAAAAAAGGGAGCCAACGCCGCTTTTAGTGAGCGCGGCAGAACTATCGCTTGAGTATATTTATTTTTACGTAATCTTCGACCAATATAATAACGTGTTCCTAGTTCCAGTTTTTTATGCTTAACGGGTAAAGCAATCGCAGTATTAATTTCCGGCATACGATTTAATAAGGGTAATGACCAGGGGGGCGCTAAAACATCGATCAAGCAGTCAGGCTGACGCTCCTTTAACGTTTTAAATAAACTCTGCGCCATCACCATATCGCCCACCCACGCCGGCCCAACCACTAAAATTCTATTCAAAATTTTATCCGTCTGCATTGCTGATGTATTATTAGATTTACTCACAAAATTCCATTTAAGCTTGGTTTGTTATTTTATTCACAATGCGTACATTATCTTCTAAATGTTGTAAGTTTATCGTGCCAACGATCATACTGGTAACACCTTGATGAGCAAAAACATGCTCGAATGCCGCCTCTATACCACTACCACCGGCAGACTTATCGGCATGCCCACTTTGTAAACCTTTTTTTATGACAACACCTTTATTTAATTGTTTCGCCCGTTCAATAACAATCTGATCATGATCGTCACTTATATTACAGGTAGCCATGACCACATCACAATTTTCGACAACCCATATGCCACCTTCTATTGTCTTGGTCGACATACCGAATGAACGAATAAGCCCTTGCTGTTTCATTTTGTCCAGCTCGCTAAGCGCGCCTTCATTATTAATAATATTCATATCGTTGCCATCTGAATGCACTAACACCATATCGATATGATCGCGTTTTAAACGCTTTAAACTGCGTTCGATACTGCTGCGTGTTGTTGCGGCACTAAAATCAAAACTCGATTCACCCTTTTCAAAGGCTTCACCAACCTTGGTCATAATCAGCCAGTCATTTTTATTTGCCAACAACTGACCTAAGCGTTCTTCACTATTCCCATAAGCGGGTGCTGTATCTATAAAATTAATGCCTAAGTCCCAACATGCTGCAAATAAGTTTTTGACTGACTTGTCGTCTGGAATTTTAAAGCCGGTAGGGTACTTAACTTGCTGATCACGACCCAGTTTAACCGTGCCTAGACCGAGTACACTTAACTTTAAATCGGTTAAACCAAGTTGGCGTTGTTGTAATGGCTGTATATGTGAATTCATTCTTACAAATTCCCCCATCGACTTTCTTCTTGCCATGGCAATAATGCATAACCCGGTGTTGCAAATTCGGGTAGAGCCTGTAAACCAGAGGCCACTAGATTATTTTTTTCGAGTTGCTGCATAATATCTTTGGCTAATTTTGGCGCTAAGGCGAGTTTCGTTGGCCAGGCGGTAATAACCTTATCCTGTTCAATAAAAAAAGAGGTATCCGGTCGTTTACCCTTGTCCATTAAGGGTTCGGCACGATTAATCTCCAGACAAGCCCATTCAGTATGGCTTAAGTCAAGCCAGGGCATTAAGTCATTTAATTCTTTTTGAGCAAAACTAATTTGTTCTTTATCACTGCGCTTAATACCTTCTTCGGCTATCTGCCCGCCCATATACCAGACTATTTCACCGTTACTGTCTTCATGACTGGTAATGGTCAAACGTGGATTAATATTGGCCTCTAAACAGTGTGCATAAATTTTTTCGGGTAAATTACCGCGCAACATGACCATTTTTAAAGGTCGTAGTTGCATTGCAGGCTGTGGGGATTTTTTGTCGTTATATGACATTGCCTGCAATAGGCTTTCATTCCCCTGCCCAGCCATCAAGATGCAACGTTGTGCTTCTACTTTCCAGTGTGCGCCGGCTTTATCTTCTACAGAAAAATGTGTATTGTTTTGATTTTCAAAATCAGGCAAAGAAACGATATGCATAATAGCGTTGTGGTTTGGCTCTGCCAGTGCTCGAATAATACTCTCGGTATCTAAAACAGGTTCATCCAGATTATATACTTTACCTTTAAACAAACTATGCTGAAAAATTTTCGGGCGTTGCTGTTTTTTAAGTTCTTCGGTACGGCTGCGCATTATTTTACTGGCAAAAAAACCGGCTAGTCGTGATGTCAATGCACTGCTTGACCACATACACTGGTTTTTTGATAAGAGCTTAACTTGTCTAAGATCGATAACGCCCGTTCCTTCCATGCTGTCTCGCCAGACCTTTGGCATGGCTGAAATAGCTTCTGATGAAGCGGTAATTTTTCCCATTAACGCATACTTTGTACCACCATGAATAATGCCTTGTGCAAAGCGTGTTTGCCCAGCACCCAATGCATCTGTTTCAAACAATAATGTTTGAAAGCCTTGTTGACGCAACGCCGCTAGCAACCACAGGCCGGCAACACCACCGCCAAAAATTGCAATATCGCATTTAAGGGGTTTTGTATTCATAGCAGCAGGGATTTAATCATCATGATTTTATTGTTCGTGGCTTTGTGTTCATTTATAAAATAATTTAATAAAAATGAATTTAGTGCCTCGTAAAAAGATAGATTCCCGCCTACGCGGAAATGACGAGTTTATTTTATGTTTTTTCTGAAAAGTTGTTATTAAAAGCCAAAGTTAAAATAATATTAATTTTTATTTTCTGTTTCGCGTATCGTACTGATTATTTCAGTTGTTGATACACCATCAATATAAGTAAGCACCTGTACTTCTCCACCAGCTTCTCGTACACAGTCTCCACCGGGAATATCATTAACATTATTATCACCGCCTTTCACCAGAATGTCGGGCGATAATTTGCAAATTAATCGTGTTGGAGTGTCTTCATAAAAAGGTACAACCCAATCAACACATTCCAATGCCGCTAACATGCGCATGCGTTTATCCATTGGGTTTACTGGACGGTCATCACCTTTTAATCGTTTAATCGATGCGTCGTCGTTTACGGCAACAATTAACCTGTCACCGAGTAAAGCGGCTTCTTCTAAATAAGCGACATGACCTGTGTGTAATATATCGAAACAACCATTGGTCATAACAATTTTCTCATCACACGATTGTGCCTGACGTGCTAGATGTAACATTTCATCTTCATCCATCACACCACGCTGAACCGAATGTGTTTGCCGCATGGCGTTTTTTAATTCTTGCTGATTCACTGTTGCGGTACCAATTTTATTCACCACCACACCGGCACCTAAGTTAGCTAACACAGTGGCCTCGGCTAACTCCACTCCGGCAGCCAGGCTTGCTGCAAGTACCGATATAACGGTATCACCTGCACCGGTAACGTCATACACTTCGCGTGCACGTGTGGGTAAGTGCAACGCATCTTTACCACGTTGCAGTAAACTCATGCCTTTTTCGCTACGGGTAATCAACAGTGCATTTAAATCAAGCTCTTCAAGTAAGGCCATGCCTTTGTTAACAAGCTCAGTGTCGGTTTTACAGTGACCAACAACGGCTTCAAATTCTAACAGGTTAGGTGTAATAACTGTCGCACCTTGATATTTGCTAAAGTCTGCGCCTTTAGGATCGACTAGTACCGGAATTTGATGTGCGGCGGCCTGCTGAATAAAACCCTGACATTCATCTAAGGTGCCTTTGCCGTAGTCGGATAATATAACCGCACCGGCATTATTTATTTGCTGCGTAAAAATTTGTAACAATTTCTCGTTATCCAGTTTAGGGAAACCGTCTTCGAAATCCAGACGTATCAGTTGCTGATTATGGCTTAGTACACGCAGCTTGGTGACTGTTGCGTGATTCTCATCCTGACTAAAATGTGCTGCCACACCGGCCTGTTGCATTAGCTTAAGCAGACTATTTGCCGCATCATCTTTGCCGGTTAAACCAACCACAGTCACATGTGCACCCAGCGCTGCAATATTAATGGCAACATTACCCGCACCGCCGGCACGTTCTTCAATCGAACCAACTTTAACCACTGGCACGGGCGCTTCTGGAGAAATACGTTTTGTGTCGCCCACCCAATAGCGGTCGAGCATAACGTCGCCTAAAACTAGAACCTGTGCTGATTCAAAATGAGGAATTTCAGAAATCATATTTTATACAGTGCTTGGACAGATCCTTAATTACTTTTAAGTGTATAAACCGCACCACAGTAAGGACACTTCGCTTCACCTGTATCCTCTATCGGTAAAAAAACACGTGGATGCGAATCCCATAAACTGCTATCGGGCATAGGGCAATGCAAAGGTAAATCTTTTAGAGTTACTTCATAACGCGCGGCGGCGTTAGGTGTTTTTGCTTTTGTTTCGGCCATCATATTCTCCTCAACGAACAACTTCATTATTTTTTAATTAGATTTATTTAACAACCGTTAACCAATGATTATATTTTTCAAGACGCCCATGCACTAGGTCAAAATACATGGTTTGTAATTTTTCGGTAATGGGGCCACGTGAACCACTGCCAATGCTACGACCATCTAACTCGCGAATAGGAGTAACTTCTGCCGCCGTGCCAGTAAAGAAGGCTTCATCAGCAATATACACTTCGTCACGGGTAATGCGTTTGGATTTAACTTCGACACCCATATCTTCTGCAAGTGCCATAATGGTTTCACGGGTTATGCCTTCAAGTGCCGAGGTCAATTCCGGAGTATAAATAACACCATCGCGAACAATAAAAATATTCTCGCCACTGCCTTCGGCAACAAAACCATCAACGTCTAATAGCAAGGCTTCGTCATATCCATCGCGCAAGGCTTCTTGCAAGGCCATGGTGGAATTCATGTAATTACCGTTAGCTTTCGCTTTACACATGGTAATGTTAACGTGATGACGGGTAAAGGATGAAGTCTTTATACGAATGCCTTTTTCTAACGCTTCTTTGCCAAGATAAGCGCCCCATTCCCAAGCAGCAACCATGGTATGTACTTTTAAATTGTCTGCACGCAAACCAATACCTTCTGCACCATAAAAACACATGGGACGAATATAGGCCGAATCCAGATTATTCTCTTTTACTGCCGCTAATTGAGCTGCAATAAGCTCTTCTTTGCTGTGTGGAATTTCCATACCCAAAATTTTGGCAGAATTAAACAGCCGCTCAGTATGCTTATCCAAACGAAAAATAGCCGTCCCTTGATCGGCGTGATAAGCACGGACACCTTCAAAACAGCCGGTACCATAGTGTAAGGTATGCGTTAACACATGCACCGTGGCTTCGCGCCAGGGGATTAATTTTCCGTCAAACCAGATAAAACCGTCACGATCAGCCATCGACATGGCACATTTCTCCTTACACCTTCTATAT
>CAZDEC010000101.1:0-9943 GCA_964504295.1 uncultured Thioalkalispiraceae bacterium | reverse complement strand
ACCAGGCTTTCTATATTCAAAGCAGGGGCTTAAAGTTAACGGGACAGCAGTGGTTTTATATAAAGCATTTTATAATTAAATAAAAAAGGATTCAAAATGTCAGCTCTTATTTGTGGTTCATACGCTTACGACACGATTATGGTTTTTCATGATCAATTTAAAAACCATATCCTGCCAGACAAGGTTCACATGTTAAATGTATCTTTCCTGGTTCCTGAAATGCGACGCGAGTTCGGTGGTTGTGCCGGTAATATTGCATTCACCCTGCACATGCTCGGTGGCGACGCGTTACCCATGGCAACTGTTGGCAGTGACTTTGCGCCGTATGCCGCGTGGATGGATAAACATAAAATGAATCGCAAGTATTTAAAAGAAGTCGATAGCTATACCGGCCAGGCTTTTATTACAACCGATATGGACGATAATCAAATTACCGCATTCCACCCCGGCGCAATGGGCTTTTCACATGAAAACAAAGTAGCTGATGCCGCCGAAGCAACGATTGGAATTATTTCCCCGGATGGGCGTGATGGAATGATACAGCATGCGATTCAATTTGTAGAACAGGATGTAGCGTTTATTTTTGACCCCGGCCAGGGTATGCCGATGTTTAACGGCGAAGAGCTGTCTACGTTTATCGACCAGGCAACCTATGTTACCGTCAATGACTACGAAGGCGAAATGCTGGCAGAACGTACCGGTAAATCTTTAGAAGACATTGCTAAACAAGTTAAAGCGCTTATTGTTACACGCGGTGGCGAAGGCTCGGACATTTATGCCGATGGCAAGTGCATTAAAATACCCTTAGCAAAAATTAGTGCCGCACAGGATCCAACCGGTTGTGGTGATGCATTCCGTGGTGGCTTACTCTATGGCATGATGAACGGCATGGACTGGGATACATCAGGTCGTATCGCTTCACTTTGTGGCGCAATAAAAATTGAACAGCTCGGGCCACAGAACCATAGTTTTACAATGGATGAGTTTAAAGCTCGTTATAAAGAAAATTTTGGAAGTGAGTTTTAAAGATACTATCATTCTTGCGCCCCAAGTGAAGGAGGGGCGCTCTATTGGTTCCTGATAAGTTTAAAGCCTCGCGCAGGTGGGTTCTATGCGTTGGTACGAAACATAGCGTCTTCATAGTATAGATGGTATAGATGGTATAGAGCGCTGTTTCCAGTATTCATGAATATAGAAAAGAAAAACTCTAAATTATATTAGGGTAAAGATCATTCCAGTTTGGGTTTTGTTCTCGTATTAAGTTGATTTTCCAGTGCCGCTTCCATTTTTTCAACTGTTTTTCTCTCGTAATAGCACTGTCTATACATTGGTGTACTTCATACCAAACTAAAGTGTATACGCTGTATTTCTTTGTGAAGCCTTCAACGACATTATTTTTATGCTCCCAAATGCGTTTGAGTATATTTGATGTCATACCTATATATAAAGTACCGTTTGATTTGCTTGCGAGCATGTAGACGCATGGTATCCTTTCCATTGGTTAATTGTAATAGATTCCCGCCTGTGCGGGAATGACGAAGTTGACAATGTTTAGACGAAGTTGACACTGTTTCAGTGCAGGCAGTAATCTATGTCTTTGTTTCCAGTATACCGTTATGCCCGCGCAGGTGGGTATCCATGAGTGAGTTATCAGTATACCGTTATGTCACGCGTAGGCGTGAATCCATGAGTGAGTTATCAGTATACCGTCATGCCCGCGTAGGCGGGTATCCATGGTGGTAAGTGGTACGAAGTGACAGTATCTCTGCCTTATGAAAAAAGGAAGGTACAAAAAATAATACAGTACTAAATATAAGTTACTTCTCTGCCAAAACCACAACACGCTTAGGTGCAGGGTAACCTTCAACCGTTAAATCATTGTTTTCAGGATCTAAAAAATCGCTTAAAGAATTAAACGTCATCCATTCGGTTGTGCGTTGTTCGTCTGTTGAGGTCTGGTTTATATCTACCACACGAATATTTTTAAACTTGCAACGTTCTAACCATTTAATTAATAATGGAATCGTCGGTAAGAACCAGACATTATTCATTTGCGCATAACGTTCTTTAGGGAAAAGTACTTCGTTTGAATTGGGGTTAGTCTGGTCTTCTATGATTAAGGTTTCTAAAACTAATTCCCCTTCAGGTTTTAAGCACTGACGTAATTGCTGCAGGTGGTCAATCGGCGATTTACGATGGTATAACACACCCATTGAAAAAACCGTATCAAAGGCTTGCAGGTTTTTGGGTACGTCGTCTATGCCAACAGGTAAGACAAAAACATTTTCTGAGCGAATATATTTTTGCATAAGTTGATACTGCATAACAAAAACGGCGGTGGGGTCGATGCCGATAACCAGCTCTGCACCCATGCCGGCCATGCGCCAGCAATGGTAACCATTGCCACAACCAACATCTAATATTGTTCTTCCATTTAGCGGCTTCAAGTAATCTTTAACACGATCCCATTTCCAGTCGGAACGCCATTCGGTATCGATATGAATACCAAAAAAATCAAACGGGCCTTTGCGCCAGGGATGCAGTTGTTTTAGCTGAAGAGATATCTGGTTGATGGCTTCTGGTGTTAAAGAGCTAGTTGTTGATAGCTTAACGTGATTTTTTAACTCGATATTTGACGCTTGAATTTCCGGTAGATTATTCATTGCCGTATGCCATTGTTCCAGTTTCCCAAAGCGGTCGGCTGACAGGCCATTTTTAATTTGCTCAGGCATTAAACTGGCCCAATGTCTTAGCAGATGGTCGGGAGTATCAATTATTTTAAATAAGCTATCGTAAATAGTCATTTTATGGCAAGTATAGAAATAAAATTAAAACACTGAAACCAGGGAATAACTTTTGAAAAACCAATATCGGTTAAACGCTGTTGATGTGTTTCTAATGTATCTGGAATAAGGGTGTTTTCTAATGCGCTACGTTTTTGGCTGATCTCCATTTCGCTATAACCATTGGCTTTTTTAAAAGCTTCATGGAGTTTAATATTAGTATTACATTGTTTTTTATCATTGAATGTTATTTTTTCAGATAAGATTAGTGCACCAGTGTTATTCATGCCTTTGTATATTTTTTTTAATAACTCTGAACGATTCTCTGGTTTCAAAAATTGTAGAGTAAAATTTAAAACGGTAAGGGAAGCATTGTTGATATCAATATTTTGAATATTGTCGCAAATAAGTTCAACCCTGGGTGTTGCATTGTCATTATCAATGTTTTTTTGGCAATGCTCTATCATGGACGATGAATTATCAACGCCAATAATGCTCACGTTTTGTTTATTAATATGGTGGCGCATTGCTAATGTTGCCGCTCCCAGTGAACACCCCAGGTCATAGCAGTTGGAATTTTCCTGCGCATACTGTTCTGCAAATAAACCTATCATGATGATAATATTTTCATAGCCGGGAACCGAGCGCCGAATCATATCCGGAAAAACATTGGCAACAGCTTCATCAAACACAAAATCAACTAAATGTGATTTTTTTTGAGCGTAAATGTTATCGGGTTTTTTCATGTTGTTTATTATAAAGTATCGTGTTGCTAACCGAAACTTGTTTGCTTTAAATTTTGGCTTATGCGAGATATTTTTCTAACGCACTAATATTATCAACGACTGGTTTGCAACTTGTTCCTGAACAGATATAGGCAACGGTTTTGTCTAAGGATTTGCGATAACTCAATTGGCCGGGTAAATCTTGTTCAGAACCGGGCTCTGAATTGGCTATAGCAAAAACAAGTCGATTCGGTCGATAATTTTTATCACAGGCCTGTTGCCATATTTTAATATCAGTTTGATTACCTCGAATAACAATAACCGAAGCGGGGTTGAGTATTTCGTCTAGCGCAAACAATAATGCCGCATGGGCATAGGGGATTTCGGCAATGGATGCCCAGGCGTATTGTAGTGTTTTTTCGGCAGCATCAATATAACGTTGTTCACCAATAAGATACCCCAGACGGTTTAGTGCATAAGCGGCAATGCCATTGCCCGATGGGATGGCTTCGTCCATTAAAGGTTTAGGCCGTTGGATTAAATTCTCGTGGTCATTGGAGGTAAAGTAAAAACCGCCGTTGTCCTTATCGTAAAAATATTGCATAACAATATCGGCTAGCTCAATTGCAAAGCTTAAATCTTTGCTGCGCCATTTTGCCTGCAGCGATTCGAGTAAGGCATCGATTAAAAAAACATAATCATCCAGATAAGCCATTATATGTGCGTGGCCATCTTTACAGGTTGCCACTAAACGCCCGTTTATATATAAGGTATCGTGAATAAAATCAATGGCATTGTGCGCACACTGAATAAAATCGTCGCGTCGCAGTAAGCGACCGGAAACAGCCATACCTTTTATCATTAAGGCATTCCATGACGTTAGAATTTTTTCGTCTCTTTCAGGGCGAATGCGTTTATTGCGTTCAGCTAATAATTTTATATTAATAAGGTTGATGGTTTGTTGAATGCTATCTTCGTTTAAATTCAATGCCTTGCTTATATCGTTTAGCGAGGCTTTAACATTAAGATGCCACTTTCCTTCAAAATTCACTTCAGCATCTAAACCATACAATAACCTTGCACAGTTAAATTCTGCTTCGGTTAAAATACTTTTAATTTGCTCAACCGACCAGATATAAAAAGTACCTTCTTCACCTTCGGAATCGGCGTCGAGTGTTGAGTAATAGGCGCCTTGTGGGGATGTCATTTCGCGCATTAACCATTCAGCGGTTTGAATGGCAACCGTTTTATACTGGCTAAGTTCGGGTTTTTTTACAAGTGCATAGGTTTGGCTATATAAACTTAACAGCGGACCATTATCGTATAACATTTTTTCGAAATGTGGAATGCTCCACTGCGCATCGACGCTGTAACGATAAAAACCGCCACCAAGTTGGTCGTACAGACCGCCGTTAGCCATGGCCGTTAACGTATTGTTAAGCATGTTGAAAGATAGTGGATCGGCCTGGCCACTTTGCTCGGTGGCCGAATAATGTCGCAATAAAAATTCCAGATTAGTGGGGTGCGGGAATTTGGGCGCATCACCAAAGCCAGCAAATTCTTTGTCGTAGGTTTTAGCCAGTTGTTGTCGGCAGCCATCAATAGGAAAACTGCTTAATGATAACGGCTTATTAGCAGGAATATTCGCCATATGATTTAAGGCGTCGAGCAGCGATTCATTTTGTGCGTTAATATCGTCCGGCTGCTGCCGGTAGAAATTTTCAACGCGTTGTAATATTTCTGTAAAGGCCGGCATATTATGCTTGGCTGTATTTGGGAAATAAGTACCGGCAAAAAATGGTATTTGCTTATCTGGCGTTAAAATAACCGTAAGCGGCCAGCCGCCACCGCGTTGGTTAAGCAGTTGATGTGCGCTTTGATAAATTTTATCTAAATCGGGGCGTTCTTCCCGGTCGACTTTTATATTAATAAACAGCGCATTCATTACTTTGGCAATGGTGTCATCTTCGAACGATTCGTGTGCCATAACATGGCACCAATGGCAGGCAGAATAGCCTATCGACAACAAAATTGGTTTGCCGGTTTTTTGTGCAGCTTCCAATGCTTGCGTATCCCAGGGCTGCCAGTGTACGGGGTTGTTGGCGTGTTGTTGTAAATAAGGGCTAGTCTGGTTTGCGAGTCGGTTGCTTAGGTCGGTCATATTTGTGCAGTGTTTTTTTGTTATGAAGCTCATATTTGAGGCTGTTTTAGATTATGGCACAAAATCATTCGTGATATGATATTGCCCAATGCTTATTAAGAAACCAATTATAAAGAGTCAATAAATGATCATCCTTGATTTTAACCCCGTGGCGTTAACGGTTTTTAGCTGGCCAGTACACTGGTATGGCATTATGTACCTGATTGGTTTTCTTGGCGGCTGGTGGTTGGCGCGTGTTCAGGCGAAGCGGCCACACAGTGGCTGGACAGCCGAGCAGGTTGACGACTGGGTTTTTTACGCCGGTATGGGCGTTATCCTTGGTGGCCGATTTGGCTATATCTTTTTTTACGGCTGGGAACAACTGGCACAGGATTGGACCTATGCCTTTAAAATATGGCAGGGCGGCATGTCGTTCCACGGTGGTTTATTAGGCGTACTGGTCGGCATGTGGTTATTTGCGCGTCGTTACAAAAAAAGCTTTTTTGCGACAGTCGATTTTACTGCGCCCTGTGTGCCGATTGGCCTAGGCGCGGGGCGAATAGGCAACTTAATTAATGGTGAGCTCTGGGGTAAACCCACCGACTTACCCTGGGCAATGGTTTTCCCCAAAATAGATATGCAACCGCGCCACCCAACCCCGTTATATGAATTTTTATTAGAAGGTATCGCATTATTTATTATTGTTTGGCTTTTTGCGCGTAAGCCGCGCCCAACCATGGCGGTGTCGGGGGTATTTGCACTCAGTTACGGTATTTTCCGAACGATGGTAGAAACGGTTCGGCTGCCCGACGCGCATATTGGCTATCTAGCATTTGATTTTGTCACCATGGGTATGTTGTTGTCGTTACCGCTGGTTTTGGTGGGGGTTATCTTGCTTTGGCTGGCATACAGAACAAAAGTGGTAAGCGATACAAAATAAGGAATCACTACGGTGCATAGCCTGCCGAGGTTTGGGTCAGGCATTACATGGTTAGGTTCGGCGGTAGCCTGTGTGACACTAAAATTTGAACAAATAATATACAATAACGCCGTTTGAGGAGATAACATTGAAGCAGTACCTGGATTTAATGCGCCATGTGCGCGACAACGGCACTAAAAAAGAAGACCGCACCGGCACCGGCACGGTGAGCGTTTTTGGTTATCAGATGCGCTTTGATTTAAACGATGGCTTCCCGTTGGTAACCACCAAAAAATGTCATCTACGCTCTATTATTCATGAACTGCTGTGGTTTTTAAAAGGCGACACTAATATCGCCTACTTGAAAGAAAACGGCGTAAAAATTTGGGATGAATGGGCCGATGAAAATGGCGACCTCGGCCCGGTCTATGGCTCGCAGTGGCGCTCCTGGCCAACACCCGATGGCAAGCATATTGATCAAATCGCCATTATACTAGACCAAATAAAAAACAACCCCGATTCACGACGTATTATTGTTAGCGCCTGGAACGTAGCCGAAATAGAAAACATGGCCTTACCGCCTTGTCATTCATTTTTTCAGTTCTATGTTGCCGACGGCAAATTGTCTTGCCAGTTATACCAACGCAGTGCCGATATATTTTTAGGCGTGCCATTTAATATTGCATCGTATGCCTTATTAACCATGATGGTGGCGCAAGCTTGCGAGCTACAAGTGGGCGATTTTATTCATACCCTCGGCGATGCGCATTTATATTCAAACCATATGGAACAAGTCGACTTGCAACTGTCTCGCGAACCGTTTGCCCTGCCTAAAATGAAATTAAACCCGGCGGCTAAAAATTTACTAGACTTTACATTCGACGACTTTGAATTAGTCGACTACCAATGCCACCCCCATATAAAAGGCAAGGTTGCGGTTTAAACGATGCGCGTATCTTTAATTGTTGCAATGGCCGAAGACCGTGTGATTGGTATTAAAAATAGTTTGCCGTGGAAATTGCCATCTGACATGAAATGGTTCAGACAGCACACGCTGGGTAAACCCATTATTATGGGGCGCAAAACCTTTGAGTCTTTCGGTGGCCGAACCCTGCCCGATAGAACCAATATTGTTATTACCCACGACACAAATTATGTTGCCGATGGCATTGTAGTGGTGCACTCCATTGAGCAGGCGATAGCCGAAGCCAAAAAAGCACAGCGGCAGCCTGCAGACGGCGAAGACGAAGCCATGATTATCGGCGGAGCCTCTTTTTATGAACAAATGCTCGATAAAGTCGACCGTATGTATATTACTTATGTCGACACAGCGGTTGATGGTGATGCCTGGTTTCCACAATACAATCTTGATCAATGGCAAAAAGTAGAATCAATGGATGTTGCCGCCGATGAAAAGAACGCCTTTAAGCATCAATTTATTATTTACGACAAAAAAAGCTAACAGATTGATTTATAGCTAGTTTAATTTAATTTGGGGGCGGTATTGTAAGAATTATCCTACAATATGCCAAAATTGTGAGCTGTGCACGTGGAAGGCAGAAATTTGCTTGATAAGCTTGCATTCAGTTCTAACAGATACACACAAAAAATAATAAAACAAAGAGTACGGTAGATGAATATAATAACGATAAGCCAGTCATTCGTTTCAAAATTACGCAACCAGACTTTTAACCCCGATGCCGTCAAGTTAAGTAATGCTTGCGAGCGCCGGATACACACAGATCGCCGCAAAGAGCAACGTTTTGGTGATGCGGTCGACCGCCGTAAATAAAAATCCTTTGGTGTTTTTTTAGCCTATTTTTTTGGGCTTTTTTTAAAGCATGTCTAACGGGCTTGTAACCGTTACCCCTGGTTTGTTTAAAACATGGGTATAAATCATCGTTGTTGAAACGTCGGCATGGCCTAATAATTCCTGCACAGTTCTAATATCGTAACCATTTTCGAGTAAGTGAGTTGCAAAAGAATGGCGCAGAGCATGACAGTTTATTTTTTTAGTTATGCCTTGTTGGTCAGCCGCTTTTTTAATGTATTTTTGTAAGCCGTTTTCATGGACGTGATGTCGACGTGTTTTACCTGAGCGTGGATCAGTCGAAAGTTTGGATGCAGGAAAAACATATTGCCATTTAAATTCGGTTTCTGCATTTGGATATTTTCGAACCAGAGCGCCGGGAATGTAAACACCTCCAAAGCCTTGTTCTAAATCTTCATCGTGCAGGCTTTTAACATCTTCAATTTGTGCCCTTAGCCGTTTTTCCAGTCGAGAAGGAATAGGTACCACACGATCTTTTTTACCTTTGGTGTTTCTAATAAGAATTTGATGGTAGTCGAAATCAATATCTAATATTCGTAAGCGTACACATTCCATTAAACGTAAACCACAGCCATATAAAAGACTCGCCATTAAGTTTTGAATAGGGTTGTCGATATGTTTAATTAACAAAGTAATTTCATTTTTTGATAAAACAACCGGTAAGCGTTTCGGTTTTTTAGAACGTGCGAATTTAATTTTATCGTCAAATTTTATATCTAAAACAAATCTATAAAAAAATATAATAGAATTAAGCGCTAAAGATTGCGTGCTTGCAGCAACGCCCCGCTTTATAACAAGAAACTCTAAGTATCGAGAAATATCATTTTCATTTAAGCTAGCGGGATCTTTCATTGAATGAAAGCGAATATAGCGTAACACCCAATGTAAATAAGTTTGTTCTGTTCGAATTGAATAATTTTTTAAACGAATTTTAGCGATTAAGCTTTCTATATATTGAGGAAAACAAGCGAAAACCTGCTTAAATAAATCACCATGTGTATCAAGCTTGTTCTTTAAGTCTTTTTGCAGATAGGTATTGTTTAAAGAATAATCACGAGCAACAGTAGGATGGTTGTTTTCCAGGCACGCAGCCTGAGTCGCCCATTCATCCCAGGGGAAATGCAATGCCCAGGGAGCGACAATCATTTCAGAAAAAAGAATATTGAGAGAGGTTACAATTTGTTGGAATTGCCAGTCTTCAAGAAAAATGCTTCTGCCTTTTTCTTTTAGGTATAACTCTAAATCTTGCGCTGTGTGAAACGAAAGCCGTTTATTTTTATATGCTTTTATATACTCTTCTGCATACCGAACATACCACTTGGCAGATTGGGCATTAACACCATATCGTTTTGATTTTATTATGTATTTATCCCAGAAAAGAGATACATTTTCATCATTCATAAAAGCTACTCCTTTAGCTGTAGTTATTCGCAAATTAACCTTGTCCTTGGTAAGATTATGCGTGTTTTACAAGAAATTTACAAATGGCTTAGACAGATTACGTCTAAATCCGGAAAAAGGCAGAATCTGTCTAAATAACTGTTA
>CAZDEC010000100.1:0-10008 GCA_964504295.1 uncultured Thioalkalispiraceae bacterium | reverse complement strand
AAAGTCGTGTTTTTTAGCATAAAAAGGGTAGTTTAAGCATTATTATGGCCTTGTTTATGTGGTTAATGCAATGTTCTTCAATCACTTAGCTTGGTTCGACCCAATTTACCTCTATGGGGTCAAATGAGGAAAATACCACGGTTCAGCATGCTCGGGAATTTCCCAAGTTAAAACAGATCGTCGACTGGTTTCACTGAGCAAACCTTCTTCTTTTAATTGCACTAATAATCTTCTGGCGGAACGTTCCGGCATTCCACAGGATTCAAGTGCAAGTGACCGAGTAAGTTCACCATGCACAAATGCATTATACAAAACCAATACCGCATTTTCTTTTAGTGAACCTAACCCGCGAACACGGTTATCATTTCTCGCATGAATATAACCTTGAATACGTAAGCGCATATTTTTAAGTTCTAGCAATTCGCTAATATAATTAACTTGATCAATGGCAGTTTCTAACATGTAACTACAAAATGATAGTAAAGCCTTTTCGCTCAAAACACCTCGCCCATCTAAATCACCTTGGCGAACAGAATCGGCCTGAGCCAAAACCGATTTATATTGCGCTGATGTTTTAGCAAGGCCACGACTTAAACTCCACACACCACAACTTTTAAAACCAATTGCTTGTAGTGCCGCATCGGTGAATAAACGTATAACTCGCCCATTTCCATCTGCAAATGGGTGCAACCACGCTAACCGATGGTGTGCAGCCATAACAGCAATCACTTTTTTATCTCCAGAATATTTATCAGGATGGTAGACATCACAAAAAGTTTGCATAAGTTCAGGTATTTCTTTAAATAAAGGCGGGACATGCCGACCAACTATCACATCATGTTCTCGCCATTGCCCAGGTACAACGGTTTTAACTATTTTATCTTCAGTATTTTTAATAACGTGAAGTGATTTAGGAATATGCCGGTAAAATTCTTTATGAATACTTTGTATAAAGGCCGGTGTATACAAGTCAGACACGTCTAATGTTTGCTCGTCTACCCACTGTTGTACCGCAATATGAGCCAAAGACTCTAGCTGCAAATCTCGCTTACTCGAATCCTTTGAAAAATTACCTGCTTGTGCTGCTCTTATTTCAAAAGGTAAGGTGTTGTTTCCCTCAATTAAGTTTGAATAATACGAATTAATAACGGCCATATGCTGCTTAATTTTTTTATGTGTTTCTGGGGCGACTTGACCGTTCAGCTCAGCAGAAGCAACTGATAATTTGACAGCAAGATCAGGCAAGCCCGACTTACTGAGAATGTCCTCTGAAGGCAAAAAAGGTGTGAATCGGCTAAGCGAGATACTCATAGCCTTATTTTGGCCGATATCTTGGCCAATTTCAAGTGAAATAACTCATTGAATATTAAATAAATATATAATATAAAATAAATATTTAATGAAAATTGGCCGAATACTGGGCCGGTAATGTGAGTCAATTTTCTTTATTAATGGGGAGCAGCAAGTTGGCTCCTGAGGGATCCACTTTTAATATCGACAAAACAAACCTTAAAGCACCCTTTTCGACGGCAAAAGAGTGCCTCTAAGAGCGTATTTAAGCTTATATTTTACGAATATTGCAATCTTTTCATGGCGTTAGCTTGGTTCGACCCTAATGCTGTAAAAAGGAACTTACCCGGCCATTTCTGTCTATACTTAAATATTAAACATATCAAGCTCAATAACACCACAAAGTGGCGTATAAAATGAAAAAATCCTCTATTATTTTCACCTTGACTCTAATCCTTGGCAGCGCTACCACGCTGGCAATTGCAGCGCCCGCCAATACCGAAACCATTCGTGCTGGCTGGCAGCTCAGCCTCAACCAGACGCTGACCATTCCACCACAAAGCGCCGGTATCACCCTGCAAGATGGCAAGGTGGCAAGCGAAATAGAAATGGATCAATATTACCCAAACTGCCGACTTGAAGTACGTGACCCACAGGATAAATCACAAACCGTCACCGCCGATACCTTCACCATTTACCGCGTTAAATGGACCGAAGAAGACGTTTTGCTGCACTCTAATATGTACGCATCCAATGGCATGTTTCCGATTTCAAGCTCCACTGCAGACGACTATACCACCACCCTCTACCTACGTTCCGAACAACAGCCCAATGTGACAAAGCTCATTTGCCGGCATTGGGAAGACCCCACCGGTTTTGCCGAACACCTAAGCTTAAAACAAATTCGTAGCGCTCTGGGAGAGATATTCAACCTGCAACCAGGTAACTGAGTATAAAGGACTCGATTGACGAATCTTTTTTTAAAAAAATAAGATACGCTATTTCAAACCTTGTCACTTAAGTCCAGCCATACATTTTTACGCAAGCTAAGTTGATAACGTTGTAATAATTTAAGCCTCCGGCAAACATATAACAAAGGTTCGTTATGCATAAATCAAACAGCCCCATCGGTTTCTGGTCGGCTGTTTCAATGGGCATTGGTGCCATGGTTGGTGCAGGTATTTTTGCACTACTCGGTGAGGCCAGCGCTATCTCTGGCAGTGCTGTTTATATTTCATTTATTATTGGTGGTGTCATAGCGCTGTTTAGCGGTTATTCATTTGGCAAGCTCGGAGCACGGTATCCCTCTTCGGGTGGAATCGTTGAATATTTATCACAGGCTTATGGTGTTGGTTTTTTTACTGGCACAATGAGTATCATGCTTTACTTTGCGGCGCTGGTTTCTTTAAGCCTTATCTCCAAAGCATTTGGGAATTATGCTGTTACTTTTATCCCGGCTCCTACATCATCTTTTTGGACGCACTTCTTTTCTATTGGCATTATTATTTTGTTCGTTATTATTAACCTGAAAGGAGCAAAAGATGTTGCCGCATGGGAACGTATTACCGTTACCATTAAATTTCTAGTTTTAAGCGGTTTATCTATCGCTGGCATTGCTTACCTTAATCCAGAACTTTTATCGCCTGAACGCTATCCACCGGCTAACGGTATATTTTTTAGTCTAGCGATTACTTTTTTCGCTTATGAAGGTTTTCGCGTTATAACCAATACGGCGGAAGATATGCCAACCCCATCTGAAACCTTACCCAAGGCCATCATGACCGCCATTGCTCTGGTCATGATACTTTATGTGGCCGTAGCCTTTGCTGTGTTTGGTAATTTACCCACCGATAAAGTCATTGCTGCAAAAGACTTTGCACTGGCCGAAGCGGCCTTGCCTATCTTTGGGCAAACGGGTTTTACGGTTGTTGCTATTACCGCATTAATCGCCACGGCATCAGCCATTAACGCCAATCTATATGCCGTCACTAACGTGACTTACCAGTTGGCGAAGGATGGCGAATTACCATCTGTCTTTGGTAAACCCATTGCGCATAGCAAGGAGGGCTTACTGATCAGCGGTGTACTGATTATTATTTTATCGCTACTATTTGATTTATCTGAAATAGCGGCGATTGGTTCGATATCAATCTTATTTGTTCATGCCGTTACCCATATAGGGCATTTAAGGCTTATTTCTCAAACGGGGGCATCACGCACACTTGTTTTACTTGCGACTGCTTTGAGTTTACTTGCCATGCTGCTTGCGCTTGTTTATGTTAGCAAGGTATCCGGCCAGGTTATCGTGGTTCTTATTGGCTTTGTAGCGGTTGCCGCCACGGCTGAAATCATACTGCAAAAAATAGCAAAAAGAGAAATTAAACCCAGGATAACATAACGCTAAAACGCCCTACCGCATGAGTATATTTACGTCATACTTATAAACTAACAAGCAGCACACACCTGTTTGAGAATGGCTGATGATAAAAGCAGTTAGCTTAACAAAAAAATATAATGGTCATCCTGCTGTCGACAATGTTTCATTCGATGTTAGCAAAGGTGAAATATTTGGCTTGCTTGGCCCTAATGCAGCAGGCAAAACAACCGTTATACGCATGTTATGCGGCATAATCGACAGCGATACGGGCGAAATTAAAATTAACGAAAAAAATAATAAACACGCCAAAGCTGATTTTGGTTATGTGGCACAACACTTTGGCCAGTATGAAGAATTGAGCGTTTGGGAAAACCTGCAATTTTATGCCAGCATGTATAACGTAAGCGACAACAAACGGCTAGAGTCACTTTTATCCCACTACGATTTAACACCTTTCAGGCAGCAACGAGCCAGTTCGCTTTCCGGCGGCTACCAACGACGACTAGCGCTTGTTTGCGCGTTGGCACACAACCCCAAAGTACTGTTTCTCGACGAGCCCACCGCCGGCATTGATCCTGTTACACGAAAAATTCTATGGGATGACTTTTACCGGCTAAGCGCAGAAGGTAAAACTCTTTTTGTGACAACCCACTACATGGAAGAAGCGCAACGCTGTCATCAGCTTGCATTTTTATCCTCCGGCAAAATGGTTGCGCAAGGGACGCCAACCACCATTAAAGACGCGTTGGGTAACAGTAACGTTTATACAGCCAATATCCCTTATATGCCCGAGCTACGCAAAGCACTACTCAGTATGCAAGGAATGCTTCTCGTTAATCAGTTTGGGAATGAATTACGTATTATCACCCAACCGTCAATCAACAAAACTAATCTGATAAAA
Organism: uncultured Thioalkalispiraceae bacterium; assembly: GCA_964504295.1. Classification (GTDB taxonomy): domain Bacteria; phylum Pseudomonadota; class Gammaproteobacteria; order UBA6429; family Thiohalophilaceae; genus SZUA-37. Next base: position 5,440 of record CAZDEC010000100.1, on the reverse strand, counting down.
ACAATTAACGCCACAACAACGCAAGCCTATACACTTGAACTTACCGAGCCCAACCTTGAAGATGTTTTTATCGCATTAACCCAGGACAAACCGGCAGCGACATAATAATGATTGGCGCAATGATCAAAAAAGAACTCTTACAATTACGCCGTGACCCACGGCTGATTGGTCTTATTGTTGTTATGCCGTTAGTCTTGTTAATTCTTTTTGGTGTTGCACTTAAGCTCGAACCACAAAACATTAAAATGGCCTATTTTGATGCCGCGCCCTCCCTGTTTACAAATTTAATAAAAACCGGCTTATGGAGTGATGGTTATTTTGAACTCTACAAAGTCAAAAACAAACAACAGATAGTTGATGAAATACGTGCTGGTCGTGCCAAAGCAGGTTTATATATCGACAGGAATTTTACTAAGCAACTAACCGAAAACAACCAGCCTCATATTACATTTTATGTCGATGGCACTATGCCATCACTAACAACCGCGATTAAATATAATTCAGCAAGCGCAACATCGAAAGGTGTAACAAGTGAAATGTATTTTTCTGACGCAGATGCACCGAATACCGTTATTGCACAAACGCCTTTTATTATGGACACCGAAATATTATTTAACCCGGACGAAAAAGAAACCTGGTTTTTTCTGCCCGGCGTTATCGGCGTTTTAATTATGCAAATTGCTCTGATACTAACGGGTATTTCGGTAGTACGGGAACGCGAAAAAAGAACTCTTGAGCAGTTACTGGTAACACCGATAAGTAAGACGGCCTTCGTTGTTGGCAAGTTAATACCCTATATCGTTATCGCCCTGCTTGATTTTTATTTTATCCTCGGCGCTGGCTGGCTTATGTTTGACCTTCCTCAACCATCATCACATGTGCTTTTATTTCTTTTGGCACTGGTCTACGTTGCCGTAATGATAGCCCTGGGGCTGGTTATATCGCTTATTGCAAAAACCCAGCAACAGGCCATGTTTATCGCAATTTTTATTATTGTGCCGTCTATTTTATTATCTGGTTTTATTTTTCCGTTGCAGGCAATCCCGGCTAGTGTCCGTCCCATTAGCTATGCTATTCCCTTTACCTATTTTGTCGACATTATTCGAGGCCTGTTAATTAAAAAAACCTTACTGGTCGATTTGCTGCCTCAATTTTTAGCTTTAATCAGCTTTGTCGCCGTATTTATTAGCATAAGTATATTTAAATTCAGACAAATGCTTTAAATACACCTACATTCCTCAAGTCTTTATTTTACTGGCCGATAACAATCTAAAGCGAAAATACTAGAGGCGAAAAATGAGCGAAAAAATAAAGATAGCATTACTCGGTTTAGGCAGTGTTGGCGAAGACTTTGCGGAAGCTTTTTTAGAAATGATCCAGGAAGGCGGTAAACCGGTTGAAATTGCAGCCGTTGCCCATCGGCACCTCGATTCAGCCGTTGCCCTGGGTTTTCAGCAAAATGGTGTGCCTGTTTTTGAAAATGCATTAGGCGTTGTCGAAATGGGCGAAGAAATTGATATTATCTTTGATTTAACCGGCGATAAAAACACGCGCGCCGAACTTCGTAAAAGTATGCAGAAAAGCAATAACAAACATACGGTTATTGCACCAGAATTAATAGCCAAACTACTCTGGATGTTTGTTGATGATACGGTTGGCTTTAAAAATTTAAAAGAAGGTGGTTATAGCTGATTAAAATAGTTTGGACTTCCCCCAACTTTTCGAATGCCACCATTAAGCAAAAGCTACTTTGTTATGAATAAATAAATGGGTTAACCCATTTCAATACGCTTACCACCCGTTTGGGTGGTTCAATTCATATTCCAGCTCGATATAATTAGTCAATAAACGACAAACTGAGGGGGCTGCCTTCTGAAGTATCCCCACGAGATTTTATATTCTCTGTTATTGCGAGGAAGTTCTGAAAAACAAGTGTTTTTCAGAACTGACACGGCAATCTTGTTGTTAAACCCTCTTATCTTTCAGATTGCCGCGCTCACAGACTGCCACGTTTTACTCGTAGCTAAAGGTTCACTCGATTAGATGGTCTCCCTCCCCCTTTTAATTCGGCGTCACAATGCGCCATGATGGAGATGTAAAAAAACACTCATCAAACAAAGAGAGAGGAAACCACTATGAAGATTACAACAATTGGATTAGATTTAGCAAAAAATGTTTTTCATGCTGTTTGCTGCAACCAACAAGGCAAAGTAAAGAGGTTGTGGGGTCGGACCAAGCTAACCGATTGAAACCATGGTATTAACCTCAAGAACAAAACCATAATCACGCTTAAGCTACCGTTTTTAGGTTGAAAAACACTACTTAATGATGAAGTAACATAGCAAGAGCGAATCGAAATTTTTTTACCCAGCCATATTATTGTTTGAGCGAAGATACTTAACATATCGTGAAAGAGGAAGAAGTACCTTATTAACGTTGTATTTGATGCGCAAAAGGTACCTTTAAGCCTGTAAAACAGGCCTTATTCATCGGTATTTCTTTTACTATCAATAAGTAAGCTTGGTCCGACCCTAAGCCAACTCAACTAAGCCAATCCTTTTCGGATTCATTTGAATCTGCAGGCTACTCAACAACCAATGCGCAGGGATTTCACTGGACTATAAAAATCTCGACTTAGGTAGACAGTCTATACTGTTATTGCCCCCCGTTTGGAAGGCATTCAAGCAAATTCAAACCCGATAAATTTTGGATCCCGATGAATAAAATATAAATTATGTGATGAACTTCGCATTATTAACCCGTATGAATTAATGCCCACCATTTTGGCCAATACCCCAATATATAACAATGCTACACTGCGCAACACAATAATTAATAGAAACAAGCACAGGGATCAAAACAATGAACGTATTCAAACCATTAGCGCCTTTTGAAAGAAACGCACTATCAGCAGCAGTTTGCTTAGGCTTAACTTTAATTTCTCCAAATATTCAAGCCGTTACATTCAATGCGGATACAAGTGCTGATCTTCTAAATGGATCTCCAGCCGTTACTGATTCACAAACAAATCCGTCCTCAGTAGTTTCTTCTTCCAGTCAATTAAGTTCGACAGGCGATTCATTTTCCATTGCAAAAGGCGATGATACTGGCCGGATATATACAAGAGCTGAAGGACAGGGTACATTTTCATCAGTTGCACGTATCCAACAGGTTGTAAACTTTACAAATACAAGTGCCTTTGCACAGAGCTACGCATTTGACTATATGATTAATCCTGGCTCATTAGTAAATGCAGATTACAGCATATTAAATATTGGTGACTTTATTTCTACATCAAACACAGTATCCATAAAGTTAGATGGCACCGAGATTTTTAATAGTGAAGCAACCTTGCGAACAATCGGCACCGCTTCAAGTGTAGTGAACAGCTCGTCCCTCGCAACAAACGGCGCAGTATTAGGCACTTATACTTCAAATGCTGGTTTCTATGGTTGGACTGCATTTAGCGGTACTCTCGACCTTGGTATTTTTAACCCAAACCAGTCATTTACCATTGAATATGATATTACCACCTATGCAAGTAGTAATTTGAAAACAAGTACCTGTTCTACACTTGGTGACGGCTATGGTTGTGCAAAATCACAATTTGGTGATCCAAACAGTATCTCAGGCACGCCAATTGATAACACCACGGTTACAGGCACCCAAGTATCTTCCGTACCAGAAGCAGGTGCATTACTATTATTTGGTACAGGTTTAGCTGGACTAGCTTTTACTCGTAGAAGGAAAGCACGAAAACACTAAATTATAACTTTATCAAACGACACAATAAAAAAAGGTGCTTATTTCAGCACCTTTTTTTGTTACGACTTATAAGAGAAGCTCTTCACACGCAAAAACAACTTCCTCTAGTTGTTCATCTTGACTAAACCCACGATATTGCTCGGCAAAACTTAGCGACTGCTTTTTGTAGGCCTTATCAGCTAACAAGGAACCAATAAAAGAAGCAAAGTTCGGTTTATTATCTTCCATGGAAATATAACGAGATAACTTAAATGCGTTTGTTTTAATCGCAAGTAACGTCTGTTCTAATTGATTTGGCATCAACAATAAAGGGATCCCCATTAGTAATGAAGACGCAATGGTTCCATGTCCCGCATGACAGACCACAAGATCAGCCTGACTCGCTATACTTTTCATTTGAACTGGCTCAATGGAAAAAATAATATTATCACACTCATAACGTGCGGCATCTTCTGTATTAAAACCTGCGCAATGAACAAGAAAATCAGCATTAATATTTTTAAGACTAACTAACAACTCGTTAATAAATCGGTATTCTTTCTTCGTATAAACAAAAACTTTCTTTTTTCTCGCGACCGACCAAACACCACTCATATCGCTAATGCTAGCACCACTCTTGTCATTAAATATTGGTCCCCAATAACCGTCTAAACTACGCTTATCATAATGATCCAATTCAGGAAACGTACATAAGAAATTTTCATCAACATTAAACAATTCATGTAAATACTTTATTTCAGGTACAGCAAAATGTTTTAACACCTTGTTTATAACGGCGACCACATCGAGTTCAATGTTTATCAAAAAATTCTCATCGGAAACAAGCCAAGGCGTAATAGATGGCAGAGGGTAAACCGGCGGCGGCGCACAGAAACCTGTTCCAAATAAAGCAACGGGGACATTCAATGTTCTCGCCGCAACTAGAGCGGTTGGTGAGTGATCAGCAATAACAAGTTCCGAGCCATAGTCTGAGAATTTCTTACGCCATTGTTCAACCAACGGTAGTAAAGATACCATCGAGTCATAACCATGACGCATAATAATATCGGCATAACTAATTGTAGGTGATGTGTATTCTTTGAATGGCTCCCACATTGGCGCAGCAGTAAAAGCTAACGACATGTCTTTGAAAAAGGTATCGGCATGTTCAGTGTATCGTAATACAGCTGAAACGGTATGCTCCCTGCTAAGCAGTATAGCTGCCAGTGGTTTAAAGCTCGCAATATGTCCGTAGCCCCCACCTAATTCCCAGCAAAATGTAATCTTAGCCATCGAAAAATAATATCACAGCTTGTTTAGTATCTGAAACCACAAACCAAGATAGAATCTCATAATCCATCTGGTCGGACCAAGCTTACTCCTTGATAGTAAAAGAGATACCGATGAATAACTCCTATTTTATAGGTTCCTTTTTCGCTTTTTCGCATCAAAAGCAACGTTATAAGGCACTTCTTCCTCTTTCAAAATATGTTGAGCAATCCCCGCCTCAAACATTTTCGTCCACTGGCACGAATACCTAATTCGGTTTGTACTGTGTTGATGTAGTTTTTACTGCCCACTGCAACGCTCTCTGACCAAAAAACTTCTCGCTCAGTATAAATATTTTTTAGGGCTAAGCTTATAATGCGATAACGTTTCGGTGGGCTCTGTATTTCGACATAGCCACTATGAAGCC
>CAZDEC010000099.1:0-10044 GCA_964504295.1 uncultured Thioalkalispiraceae bacterium | reverse complement strand
ATTACGATAAAAGTAAACGTGAATACTATTTATCAATTACCGAAAGCAGTGGTCGTGTAAGTGAATTGTGGTACAACCGTGATGGTGATTTGCTTCGTAAAGATTTAAATGGTATCACAACAATTTCTGTTGTTTACGATACAAAAAAAGATACTAAAACGAATGAACTAGGCCAGGTTACAGTTCGCGAGTACGATGACTTTGATAACCTGATTAAAATAACCTACCCTGATGGCAGCTCGGTTAGCTCAACGTATGATTCTAAATATTCCAATAAGCTTACGGTAACCGATGAGCGCGGTATAACTTCTAAACTTGGCTATGATTCAAATGGAAATTTAAAAACAATTATCCAGGCGTTTGGCACACCTGTACAGCGTGTTATGGAATTTACGATTAATGTTTATGGTGAAGCAGAGCAGATCAAACTAGTTGCTGATTCTGTCACGCAAGATGCCTTGTTTCTTGCTTCTTATGACAATAACGGTAACTTTGTAAGCACTACCGACCCAGAAGGTAATGTTACTAACTATACCTCATACAATGTTATGGGGAATAAAATTGAATGGCGAGATGCACGTAATAAGCTATGGAAGGCTGAATATGATGCAAATGGTAATATCACGAAAGTCATTAATCCATTAACGTTTGAACTTCGTGCTGAGTATAACGGATCTGATAATCTTGTAAAATATTTTGATGAGCTTAATAAGATTTTTGAATATCAATATGATACAAGCAATCACCTAATAAGCATTATAGACCCTTTATTTAGCAGCCGTACAACATCTTATAACATCAGAGGACAATCAGAGAAAATTAAAGATGAAGAAAATAAATATTTGTCTTTAACGTTTAATGGGTTAGATAAGATTGAGAAGCAAGTTGATGGTAATAATAATAGTATTTCCTACGCCTATGGCGATGCTGCTTTTAGTGCAACTTCAGAAAAAATTAGTAAAGTAATATTCCCATCTTATAATCGAACATATCGTTATGACAGCCGTGAACGAGTCGTACAAGTAATAAATAACTTCGATGCTAAGCAACAAATCGTAAACATAATGTATGATGCTGCAGGTAATGTCATACAGCGCACATCACCTGATGGATTGATTACAAAATATCAATACGATAATTTAAATCGCGTTATTGCTATAACGAATCCCGTGCTTAAAACAACTAATATTGTTTATGATAACCGAGATAATCTATTAAGTGTTATTAACGAAAATTCCATAGGTATTCGTAGTTATACTTATGATCGAAATAACCGTACGAAAACAATCACATGGCCAAATGGTGCAGTATTTAGTTATACCTATAATGCCAATGGTCAAATCGAAACCGTAATAGACAACAAAAATCAACTAGCCGTTTTTATATATGACGATGCAGGTCGTCAAATAAGAAAAGAATTCTATCAATCACCAGCAAAAGTGGCACTTGCTAAGGCGGTTGATTATACCTACAACAATGCTGACAGTTTAACAGGCTATAACGATGGGACGACCTCAGCTATTTATACGTATGATGATGCACAGCGTAGAACATCAGAAACCATAAACTACCCAGGTTTTAGCAAAACACAAGCGTATACCTACTATAAAAACAGTAAACTAAAATCGTATAAAGGTGCCGATAATATTGAGTACACCTATAGTTACGATGCAAATAATCAATTTTCCGGTATGACAGTACCGGGCGAAGGTGCTATTACCATTAATCAAAACAAATGGTTTGCTGCAGAAAAAATTACCTTGCCAGGCGGTAGTACCAAAACAAATAGCTTCGATGGGTTAATGCGAGTTAAATCGATGCTGAGTCAGGATTCAGCAAGCAATCCAATTCAAACATTAGGTTACAGCTATTATGAAAATGACAGTATTAAAACTCGTACTACTAAAATAGGTTCCTATAGTTACCTATACGATAATTTAGATCGTTTAACGGACGTAACTAATCCTGATACCTCCCAGGAAAATTACACCTACGATGCCGTCGGTAATCGTATCACCAGCAGTGACACAATAGGTGACTGGCAATATAACACGACGAATCAGTTAACAGACGATACAAAAGCTACCTATATTTACAATGCCAATGGTAATTTGCAAACAAAAACCACCGATACGGTTGTAGAACGTTTTATTTATAATATCGAAAGCCGTTTAAGTGAAGTGCAAAATACTTCAGGAACAACTGTTGCTAGATATTATTACGATCCTTTTGGTAGACGTTTATGGAAAGAAGTTGGTGGAATACGAACTTATTATATGCCACGTGAAGAGGGTATAGCGGCTGAGTTTGATAGTGCTGGTGCCGTTATACAAACCTATGGTTATGAACCTGATACAACTTTTGGTACAAAACCACTTATTACCAGAACTAATGCTGGTACTTACTATTATCATCTCGACAATCTTGGTACACCACAAAAGTTGACAGATAAAACGGGCAGTATTGTTTGGGAAGCAAGTTACTCGGCCTTTGGGAAAGCCGCTATTACAACTGAAATTATAAAAAATAATTTACGGATGGCAGGGCAGTATTTCGATGCTGAGACAGGTTTTTATCATAATTACTTTCGAGATTATGATCCTAGTACTGGGCGTTATATACAAAGCGATCCGATTGGATTGGGTGGGGGCTTACACACTTATGCTTATGGTTTTAGTAACCCCTTGTTTTGGCTCGATCCATATGGTTTAGCTTGTCATGATTTTGACTTATGGGGTTTAGCCTTCGATGTAGCGCTCGCATTTGCACCAATTCCAGGTACAAGAGTTGCTCTTGCTGCTCGATTAGCTTTACGTGCAGCAAAGTTAGCTAAAAATGCCAAGAATGCCAAGAATACAACTATTCTTGGTGAGAATATGTTGCAAAGGGTTATTCCTTATGCAAAAAAGACAGGCGCTAGAACTCTACCTTTTGGGACAAAAAAAGAGAAATGGGCAAAGCTCACACCAAAACAACGATGGAAGCTAAATGATGGAGCTTTAAGAAAACGAATAAATGAGGGAGATAACTTTAAATACATAGGGCGAGATCCAGCAAGAAATCCTGCTGCTAGAAAAAAGTTTGATCTAACTGGTTCTGAACTATTAAGGCTAAAAGAGAGAGGTATACCATATGAGACGGTTACACCATAAACAATGGTATGTGAACTGTTCTATTTTGTGGAGTAAATAAAAGATGAGTCAGTCAAGCTGGGAAAGATTGTTGTGTGGTTATTTCTATGAAGAATGTATAAATGTACTTAATTCATACTTTTCAACACATGGTTTTGTTCCAAAAAAAAATAAAATAGACGGAGTAGTTTTTCAAAATGACGATATATTTGTTGAAGTAAGTTATAACCCGGAAACATACCCGGCTTATTCTCTCACCATTGTAGTAGGTATCGGCACTGGAGCTTATGATGATGGGGGGAAGTTTACGGGTGTTCCTATATGGAGTCTTGTAGATAAGAGCGATCTTGATAATGAGCTGTCAAAATGGTCGTTTTCTAATGAAGGTGAGTTAAAACGCTTGCTGAAAAAAACAAAAATAGTAATTTTAGATAAATACATTAAGCCATTATGGATAGATAGAGAAAAACTGAAAGAAGAAATAGATAAATTTATTGAGAGTTAACTTATCCTGTAGTTGGTAAGGTGTTTGAGATTTTCTCTGCAATAATTAGGAATGAAACTAAATTATAATACAAAAATGGCAGTTAAATGCGTGTTTAATTTTAAAATATAAAACAACAGAAACACAAGTGTGTTAAGGAAAGAAAAATGGGTAGTCAATTAAGCAAAAAGTTTATGGATAGCGTAAAATTATACGTGCCGAACTTGCAAATACACAGGTGTCTTACACTTGCGATGTTGCTGCTATTACCGAGCGCTTCTTTCGCAGCTTCCGACGCTGTTTGTGCCGTTGTTAAAATTGAAATCAAGCAAGAACTCACTCTTGAACGTCAGGCTTTTGATGCGGTTATGAAAATAACCAACGGGCTTGATACCGTATCAATTGATAACGTTAATATTAATGTTACCTTCCAAGATGAAAACGGTGCTGCCGTTCTTGCAACGTCAGATACAACGTCTACGACAGCCAAATTTTTTATTACCTTAGATAGAATGACAAATATTAGTGCGGTTAATGGTACTGATAGCATCGCACCTAAATCGACTGCGGAAATTCATTGGCTTATTGTGCCTGCACCTGGGGCATCTAATGGCTTGCCAAGTGGTACACTTTATTTTGTTGGCGCTTCATTAGATTATAACCTGGGTGGTGAACCTCAGAACGTAACGGTTACGCCTGACTTTATTTATGTTAAACCTATGCCCTTGCTAACATTAGATTACTTTTTAACAAAAGATGTTGTTGCAGATGATCCGTTTACGCTTGAAATTGAGCCCCCTGAAACTTTCTACTTAGGTGTTCGCGTAACCAATAATGGCCAGGGCGTTGCAAAAAGTGTAAAAATTGATTCTGCGCAACCTAAAATTGTAGAAAACAAACAAGGTCTTTTAATTAACTTCCTGATTACAGGCAGTTCGATTGATGATCAACCTAGTACGCCAAGCTTACTGGTAAACCTGGGAGATATACCAGGTAATGGCGCCAAGGTAGGTCGTTGGGATATGGAAACCACTTTAGCCGGTACGTTTACTGAATTTACCGCTGCCTTTTCACATGCAGATGAATATGGTGGAACTCTTACATCCTTAATAGACGCGGTTAATACTCACTTTTTAGTACGTAACGTTATTGTTGATGCCCCTGGTAGAGATTTAATACGCGACTTCTTAGCGCTTGATGCTAATACACTAAGAGTGTATGAATCTGACGGAGCTGATACAACGGTAATTGACCAATCAACTACCGCAACGTTTGTACCTTTTGGCTCGGCTGGTATCGATGCGATTTATACTTTAACTATACCGGTTACTCCTGGTTTGGTTTATGTGAAGTTAAACGATCCTTTTGGTGGTGCAAATGTAATGAAAGAAGTCGTGCGTTCTGATGGTAAATATATACCATTAGCAAATGCGTGGTTCTCTAAAATCAAGAATCGCACGACTAACGCATGGGAATACTCGGTTAACTTTTTTGATACAGGTACAACCGGTACATATTCGGTGCGTATGGGGCCGGCAGTGTATGGGCCGACTGCACCAAGTGTGCAATTTATTCCTAATCGCACAACCTATGAAGGTAACCAAATTGGTTTTATTCTTGAAGCCTCAGACGTAAATGGCGATAACATCACATGGACAGCAAGTAGTTTACCAAACGGTTCTACCTTCACTGATAATACAGGCGGTCAGGCAACATTTAACTGGACGCCGTCAATTGGTCAAGCGGGTTTGTATACTATTAAATATCGTGCAACCGATGCCACAGGTTTATTCACAGAAAAAGTCGCAACAATTCAAGTTAACCCGGCAAATGATATTGATGGTGACGGAATGGACGATGCGTGGGAGATTGCAAATTTTGGTGATTTATCACGTAATGGCACAGGCGATTTTGATGGCGATGGCATTTCCGATCTGGATGAATTTTTAAATAACAGCAATCCAAATCTAGATCCACCTGCTGCGCCAGCCGATTTAGCTTTATTACCCGGTAATGGTCAGGCTACAGCGAGCTGGCCCGTGGTATCCGGTGCAACAAGTTACAATATTTACTGGGGATTATCTGCTGGTGTGAGCAAAGATACTGGCACACTTATTAGTAATGTTACTTCAGCCTATATACATTCTGGTTTGGTTAATGATACGACATACTATTATATAGTAACGTCAATGGGGCTAGGCGGTGAATCTGTAGCTTCTATAGAAGCAAGTGCGAAAGTAGGGATTAAACAATGGGGTACAGCTGTATTACAGGAAACGAATGACTTAGGTGATGCAACAAATACGGTTGTCGCAATGAATGGTAATGGTGATGTGGTTACCGTACGTTTGCAATCTAATGGTACAGAGGAACATGTTGTTGCCAATATTTATACTGCTGGTGCAAACTGGACAGCAGATATTGCTATTGAGACTAACACAGGAAACGCAAGCAACCCCGCAGTTGCAATGGATAGCAACCAAAATATAATTATCCTCTGGCAACAGGAAGATGCAGGCGTACAAAGTATTTGGCAAAGCCGCTATGATTCTACTGCTCAAACATGGAGCGTACCGTTACCACTCGAGTCTGATGCAATTAATGCAGCGTCAAAACCGAGTATTGTAATGGATGCCGGTGGTCGTGCGATGGCAGCATGGATTCAGTCAGATGGTACCGTTGTTGCCGGCTCGCAATTACTTAATACCGTTCATGCCGTGGCTTATATACCTGAATCGGGCTGGCTATCCGAAGCCCGAATAGAAAGCGACAGTGTTACTTCAATTATTGATGTTCAAACAATCATGGATGTTCTCGGCAATGCAATTGTTACGTGGACAAATACAAATGATAATCTTAGTTATAATTTACAATCGAATCGTTATCTCGCTGGCACTGGATGGAATTTAAATCCAACACTTATACGAGGAACAATTACTACAGATAATACAGCCGCAGTTACTTTTAATTTAACGGGTGATGCTACTGGTAACGCGATTGTTGTTTGGGCGCAGAATGATGGGGTGCGTAATAATATCTGGGCGAGCCACTTTGCTGTTGCAACTGGCTGGACACCAACAGTAAGTGCAATTGAAACGAATAATGTTGGCGGGGCATACGCACCTGTTGTAACAATGGATAGTGCAGGTAATGCAGCAGCAGCCTGGCAGCATTCTGATGGTACAGTAAATAGTGTATGGGTAAGTCTTTATACGAGTTTGGGTGGCTGGGTTACCACTACTACCCCAATTGAAACAGATGACACAGCGTCTACATCTAATGCTAAAATATTATTAAGTGCCGATGGCTCAGTTATCGTTGCGTGGCAACAATCAGATGGTACAAACGAAAATATCTGGTCGAACACTTACGATGCATTTGATAGTAAATGGCGTAGTGCATTAATTATTGATAATGAAAACCTGGGTGATGCAACAAATGTCGATTTAGGGATTAACTTTAATGGTGATGCTATAGCCTTCTGGCAACAAGCAAATGCTACACGCATTAATGCATGGATTAATACTTATAATGCGACTAATGCTGGAACACCTAACAGTCCACCTGTTATAACAACCAATGGTGACCAGGCTGTCAATGCAGGTGATACGGTTACTTTAAATGCAACAGGTACGCTCGATCAGGATGGCAGTATTGCAAGCTATTCATGGACGCAAACAAGTGGAACCGCTGTTGTAATCAATAACAATGCAACTGTTACGGCTGGTTTCATAGCACCAGTTGTTTCAGTAGCCGAGACTCTGGTTTTCAATCTTGCGGTAGCAGATGATTTAGGTGCTATTTCAAATGCAACTATTAATATTACTGTTAATCCTGTAAATGGATTACCAAGTGTTGTTGTTGGTACGGCTCAAACTGTAAACGAGCAAGCCGTTGTTAGTTTAAGTGGCAGCGCAACCGATAGCGATGGGTCGATAGTAAGTTTAGTCTGGAGTCAACTGTCAGGTACAACGGTTACTCTAACTGATGATGGCTCAGGTGCAGCAAACTTTACTGCTCCAGTATTAGCTACAACAGAAATTTTAACTTTCCGATTAACTGCCACCGATAACACAGGTAGCATTGCTAGTGCAGATATTGCAGTAACGGTTAACCCTGTTAATACACTACCGTTAGTAAATGCAGGTTCTGCTCAAAATGTTATCGAGCAAACGCTTGTTAATTTAAATGGTAGTGCAACCGATACTGATGGCTTAATTGTTAGTCTTGTCTGGAGTCAGGTTACAGGTTCTTCTGTAATACTTACTGATAATGCCGATGGTACAGCAAGTTTCACTTCTCCTGCGGTAACATCAAATCAACTATTAACATTCCGTTTGACCGCAACAGATAACGAGGGTGGGGTAGCAACGTCTGATGTAAATATCAACGTTACAATGCCTAATATTGCACCAACAGTTAATGCTGGTAATAATCAAATAGTGGATGAGCAAACAACTGTTAATTTAAGCGGCAGTGCAACGGATACAGACGGTACGATTACCGATATGGTTTGGTCACAAGTAAGTGGTAGCGTCGTTGCTATTATTGATAGCGGCAATGGCAACGCAAGCTTTACTTCGCCTACATTGGTGGTCGCTGAGGTTTTAACTTTCCGTTTAACAGTAACAGATAATAACGGTACATCAGTTAGTGCGGATGTTGCTATTACTGTTAACCCTGTAAATAGTGCACCCAGTGTAAGTGCAGGCTCAGCACAAACCGTTAATGAACAAACAACAGTAACGTTAAATGGTACGGCATCTGATATAGATGGCACGATTGCAAGCCTGGTCTGGTCGCAAATAAGTGGTGCAACGGTTGTCTTAAGTGATAATGGTAGTGGTGTTGCAAGCTTTACAGCTCAAACTTTATTGGCAACTGAAATCTTTACCTTCCGACTAACCGCAACAGATAATGAAGGTGCTATTGCTAGCTCAGATGTTAATGTTACGGTTAATGAGGTTGCGGATACAACACCACCTACCCAGGTAACCGGTGTTGCAGGCACACCTACGGCAGATAGTATTGCATTAAGTTGGAGTGCCTCAAGTGATACGGATAGTGGTGTAACGGCATATCGAATTTATCGTGATGCCGGAACAACGCCTCTGGTTGAAGTTACTGGTTTAAGTTATACCGACACGGCATTATTAGAGAATAAGGAATACCGTTATGAAATTACGGCTGTTGATGCAGCGGGTAATGAGTCTATCCGTTCAACTTCTCTTGCGGTTACCACACTCTCAAGTAGTATTGCTCCTGTTCAGCTTGATAATAATGATTCAGGTTTCAGAGCAAGTCGTGGCTGGTCTAGTTCAGTAAGTCCAACGGGATATTTTGGTAGTAATTTCTTGTTTGCAAAACGAATCCGAGGTGAAAGCTTAAGTGGTCGAGGCAACAGAGCCGTGCGTTGGAGCATGACTGTCCCTAATCCTGCGCAATATGATTTACAAGTGTACGTTTATGGCGATAGCACGATGAATAACCAAGCACTTTATACCATTACACATGATGGTGGCACGGTACAAACCAAAGTTAATATACAAGTAGGAAGTTGGCAGTGGGTGACGGTGGGTACGTATAGCTTTACCCAGGGTACAGCAACGGTGATATTAACAGTGGCAGGTAATGGTACTGTTGTGGCAGATGCAGTTAGATTAGTACCGAAAACTGCTGATACTACTGCGCCAACTACGCCGACTAATCTGGCCATAACGACAACTGCTTTTGAAGCAGCACTTACCTGGGATGCTTCTACCGACGCTGAATCGGGTATTGCCAGTTACTCTATTTATCGCAATGACAGTGGCGCAAGTACTTCAATAGGTTCAACAACTGGATTAACTTTCAGTGATGTGAGTGTATTTGAAAATACAACTTATACATATCAGGTGAGTGCGGTTGATGTGAGTGGTAATGAGTCTATAAGTAGTACTTCAGTCACTATTACGACACCGTTAAATGTAGATATTACAGCACCTGGTCAGGTAACAGGTATATCGACTAGTTCAACTGCTGATAGTATTACACTTAGCTGGATTGCTTCATCCGATACAGACAGCGGGGTGAGCCTATATAGAATCTATCGTGATGGTAGCCCTATTCCGCTAACCGAGGTAACTAGCCTGAGTTATACAGATACTGGCTTGGCAGCAACGGCCGTATACAGTTACGTGGTTACAGCTGTTGACGCGGCAGGTAATGAGTCAATTATATCGGTTGCCGTAACACCTTCTACTTTATAGTGTTAAGGTTTTTAGTAAACTATTATGCTCATAAGTCAGGATGTTGTAATAATAAAGCCGTGATAATTTAATTATCACGGTGACGTTGTTGTAATCCCCCCATTAATAACCGAAGTTAAAAGTAGAGTAAGCGCAAAACCAACCACACTCTATACGTGATATAAAAAATAACCTACCGTAC
>CAZDEC010000098.1:0-10048 GCA_964504295.1 uncultured Thioalkalispiraceae bacterium | reverse complement strand
CTTTAACTTAAAAAAATAGATTTTATTTAATGGTTTTAAATGGTGATGCTTTCCTTAATTCTTTGCCATATTCCACCATGGCCTGATTCTCGTGTGCTAAATGATCTTTTATAATTTGTCTAAACCTCTGATTTTTCAACCAATGAAAAGATCTTGTAACTTTTGGTAAAAACCCTCGTGCTATTTTGTGTTCACCCTGAGCCCCGGGTTCAAAATATCGGAGTTTATTTTTAATGCAGTATTCAATACCTGTATAATAACAAAGCTCAAAATGTAAGCTGTCATACTCTTCATAACAACCCCAATGTCTTCCGTAAAGAGTGTTTTTTCCTTTTATGCAGATAGATGCCGCTACGGGGCGGTTCTCGTTACTAGCCATAAATACAACTATGTTTCTTTTAATCGCTTTAAAAAAACCTATGGTTAAGGTTGCTATGCCATTTTTTTTCATAAAAGTTATTTTATAAAAACCATAAACTTGTTGCCATTGCTCATCATTTAAATCATGTCCGTGAATAATTTCAATATTAATTCCTATCTTTCTTACTTTGCGTCGTTCCTGTTTAATATTTTTCCTTTTTTTAGAAGTGAGTTTTGTTAAAAAGTCGTCAAAGCTATTATAATTATTATTTTCCCAATGAAATTGATAGTCAAAACGTTCAAGAAGGTTTTCTTTTTCTTGTGTTAACTGATCTTTATCTTCATTGAATAGCCAGTGCACTGAGGATAAATTATTATTTTTCGCTATTAAAATAGCTTGTCGTATTAATTCAGACTTTATTTCTTCATCATCGTTAAGAGCTAGCAATCGAGGGCCGGTAACGGGTGAGTAAGGAATGCTGATAACAAGTTTTGGGTAATATTGAATATTATCTTGATGGTATGCATTTGCCCAAGCAAAATCAAAAACAAACTCTCCATATGAATTGGTTTTTATATAAGCAGGGCAGGCTCCAATAAGTTGTTCATTATCAGAATGGATAAGTAGGTACTGAGGATGCCAACCATACTCTTGCAAGCAATCACCTGTTTCAAGAGCCATCAAGAAATTATATGTTATAAATGGGTTATCATTTCCAGCCAGATCATCCCATTGTTTTTCTGGTATGTTTTTTAATGTTGATAATATGCTGAATTTCATGTTGTAACAGAACTCCAAGTATTAATATCATGGACTAGGCGGGATTGCTGAACAACAAATAAATTTTCAGGATAATATATTTGTAAACTTACATTCATTATTATTCCTGAGATAACTTCCCGCTCTTTTTCAGCTAATTCTGATTGCAGTTTCTCTATTTCTAATTTCTGTTTATGTTCAATAGAGCCATCGTTTAGTGATCTTGATGCGTCTGCGTAACTTTCTTGGCTAGGCATATTTTTATGCCCTAATTTTTTTGAAACGGGATACATTATATCTTAATGGAGCCGTTGACAGCTTATTTTTGCGCCTTGTTTCTAGCTCGTCGTTGGTAAAATCACGTCGAATAGAGTGTATGCCAGCCCCTTTAGGAGCTTTTATTTTTAAGAATAAATTCACCGTAGGAGTTATTTTTTAGGTACATTGGGCAAGCGCCAATGAGCCTGCTGTTTTCCGTAACAATAATATGTTGCGGTAACCAGCCATAGGTCTGGCCAACGCAATCATGTTGTTCGAGTGTATTTAAAAATTCGAAACGGGCAAAGGGGTTGTCACTGTCGACGAGCTGGTTCCATTCATCGGCAGAGACTTCGTTAATAGCACCAATAATTGAAATGGCTAGAGGCATATTATTTTTTTACCATAACGAACACGGCGAACACGGCGAACACAACGAAAAGAGATTAGCGTTGTGTTCGTCGTGTCCGTTATGGTTAAGTTTTTAGCTATTTTAAATTATCTAAAAAACGCTCAGCATCCAGTGCCGCCATACAACCTCGGCCAGCGGAGGTAATAGCCTGTTTATAGATTTGATCAGCCACATCGCCGGCCGCATAAACGCCTTCAATACTGGTTTGGGTTGCATTAGCAGCAGAACCATTTTCAACTTTTAAATAGCCGTGTTCCATTTCAAGTTGGCCATCAAAAATTCCGGTATTGGGTTTATGTCCAATCGCAACAAAAATACCCATCAGTTCTATATCTTTGGTCGAGCCGTCATTATTTTTTAAACGCATTCCAGTAACGCCCGTGTCGTCGCCCAGAACTTCGTCTAAATTGCTGTTCCATTCAATGGTAATGTTGCCGTTTTTGGCTTTGTCTTCAATTTGTTTCGCGAGAATTTTTTCGCAACGGAAGCTGTCACGACGATGTACAACGGTGACATGTGAGGCGATATTGGATAAATACAAGGCTTCTTCTACGGCGGTATTGCCGCCACCGATGACAGCCACTTCTTTACCGCGATAGAAAAAACCATCGCAGGTCGCGCAACCGGAAACGCCTCGGCCTTTAAAGGCTTCTTCAGATTCAAGTCCGAGATACATGGCAGATGCGCCGGTTGCAATAATTAAGGCATCACAAGTATACGTTGCGCTGTCGCCGGTTAAGCTAAACGGGCGATTTGTAAGATCGGCTTTATTGATCGTATCGAAAATAATTTCTGTATCAAAACGTTCCGCATGTTGCTTCATACGTTCCATTAATGCCGGGCCCTGTAAACCTTCGACGTCGCCCGGCCAGTTATCAACTTCGGTTGTTGTCATTAATTGACCACCTTGTTCCATACCCGTAATGATAACGGGTTCAAGATTGGCTCGTGCAGCATAAACAGCGGCAGTATAACCGGCAGGCCCGGAGCCTAAAATTAATAAACGACAATGTTTGGTTTTACTCATACGTTACTCCTGGAGACAACAAATTAGGTTAAGTTTTGCAGCTAAAATAATCACTTGTGACACGGTACCAGCTTTTGAGTTCCTTGATGATGCAACTCGGATGAAGTAACTTGGTGTACTTTAGAGGCAATCTGAATTTAATAGCGCGTATGTTACGTAAAGCAAACAATGGGGTAAAGCGATAATGCGAATTGGCATTCCAAAAGAACAAAAAAGTCTGGAAGGGCGTATTAGCCTGACACCGAATGCGGTTAAAAGCTTAACCGATGCCGGGCATGAGGTTTATATTGAACTCGGTGCCGGTGTATTGAGTGGCTATAGCGATAGCCAGTATTCTCATGCGGGCGCCAGCTTAATGCCAACGGCTTCGATGGTTTTTCAAAATGCGCAATTAATTGTAAAAGTAAAAGAACCTATAGAATCAGAATGGTCGCTCTACCGTAAGGAGCATATTTTATTTTGCTTTTTGCATTTAGCTGCCAACCCGGCATTAATGGATAAGCTTTGTGATATTGGCTTAACCGCCATTGCTTTCGAAACCGTCAGCGAAACCAATGCATCAACAGGCGAGGCAAGCTTGCCTTTGCTCGCTCCTATGAGTGCCATTGCCGGGCGGGTTACGGCTCAAATGGGGGCAACCTTGCAGTATCAATACCGGGGCGGGCAAGGGATTTTATTTGGTGGCTTGGATGATGCCAGTGATGATGCCCTGGATGATGACAGTGATGAAGAAAAATCTGAGATAAACGATGGTGGTATTGATAGTGGTCATGTTGTGGTCATTGGCGCCGGTGTTGCCGGGGCACATGCGGCCAAAACGTCGGCGTCACTTGGTGCGAAGGTAACGGTTTTAGACATTAACTCAGCTCGATTAAGCGAACTTGAGCAATCATCACCAAAAATTACTGGCATTATGTCGACTGAGGAGAATATCCGGGCGGCAGTACAGCAGGCCGATCTATTGATTGGTGCTGTGCTAATCCCAGGTGCAAAGGCACCGCACTTAGTCAGCGAAGAAATGGTTAAAACAATGAAACCAAACAGCGTGGTCATGGATATTTCAGTTGATCAAGGCGGCTGTATCGCAACCATTACCCCAACAACTTACGAAGCACCGGTGTATTTCCACGAAAACGTCCTGCATTTTGGGGTAACTAACATTCCAGGCGCGGTTCCACGTACCGCAACACAAGCCCTTAGCCGCGCCATTTTACCCTATGTGCATTCTTTAATTTCTGTTGCTGAGAATGAGCAATGGTCAAATAACGAACAAATTTCGCAGGCAATTAACGTAAAAGCGGGCGAAGTGCAGCATCCAGCTTTAAAATCGCTGCGTAATGAGGCAAACAATGACGCTATTCACCTTGAAAAAAGCTAAATTATTTAGTATGTTACAATAAGGTATTAACAAAGAAGATGAACATTGAACTCATTACAAAGCTCAACTCAAAACACTTCCAGAATGCAGACGAATAAACGTAGGCAAACAGGACGTCGTCAAGCAAAAGAAACCACCGCCGACTCGTCGATGGTAACCGATCGGTTACAGCGCACCTTAAGAGAATCTGCTTTATTTATTTTTGGTCTTGTTGCCGTTTATATGGTGGTATCGCTTGTTAGTTATCACCCGGCCGACCCCGGTTGGTCGCGCAGTGGTGTAATCGATGGGGCTATTTCGAACCTGGGCGGGCCAATGGGCGCCTGGTTTGCCGATGTTTTTTTAAGCCTGTTTGGTTATTGGGCTTATCTGTTTCCGATTATGCTAGCTTATTCCGGCTTTCTTATTTTTCAGGATGCGCGCCAGAATAATCCTTTTGACCAACGTGGTTTCCTGTTTTGCAGTATTGGCTTCTTTTTAACCCTAAGTGCCGGTTGTGGTTTAGCCAGTTTGCACGACCACGCGCTTATCAGTAATTTGCCGGTCAATGCCGGCGGTATCTTAGGTGACTTAATCGCTGGCATTATGCAAAAGCTATTTAGTTATCTGGGTGCAACCATCCTGTTATTAGCCTTATTCTTCAGTGGTTTTACCTTATTTACGCATTTATCCTGGTTTAAGTTAATGGACTTAACCGGTGCCGCTACACTATGGCTGTTTAACACTCAGGTATATTATGCCAAAAGATTTACCTACCGCATTGCTGCGCTGAAAAGTGCGTTGGCTGATCGTCGCGATCAGCGTCGAGATACCAGTCATCTCACACCGAGCCGATTTTCAGGCAATGCTAAACGCAACGTTAAAATAGCACCGGTTAACGCCGCGACACGAAAAGCCCCAAAAATTGCCCCAACCATCAAACAAAAAGCAAGTAAGCGGCTAGAGCGCGAAAGACAGGTGCCATTATTTGCCAACTTAGGTAAGTCTGTTTTACCTGAATTATCTTTACTCGATGAGCCAGAAGAGCATATCGAGCGCTTGTCTGATGAAGCTCTGGAACATATTTCACACACGCTTGAAATAAAACTGGCCGATTTTGGGATTAGTGTCGAGGTCGTCTCGGTTCATCCTGGCCCGGTAATTACTCGTTTCGAAATTCAACCTGCGGCCGGCATTAAAGTTAGTCAAATTTCAAATTTAGCGAAAGATTTAGCGCGCTCACTGTCGACCATCAGCGTTCGGGTAGTGGAAGTTATCCCTGGTAAAACCACGATCGGTATCGAAATTCCCAATGAAAATAGAGAAATAGTGCGCTTAAGCGAAACCTTTAAAGCACCAGTGTTTGCCGATGCAAAATCACCCCTTACCTTAGCCCTCGGTAAAGACATAAGCGGTGAACCGGTGGTGGCTGATTTAGCTAAAATGCCACATTTACTGGTTGCCGGCACCACTGGCTCGGGCAAATCGGTGGCGCTCAATGCCATGATACTCAGCTTGTTGTATAACGCCACACCGGAAGAAGTGCGTTTAATCATGATTGATCCAAAAATGCTGGAACTGTCGATTTATGATGATATTCCGCATTTGTTAACCCCGGTTGTGACGGATATGAAAGATGCGAGCTCCGCACTACGCTGGTGTGTGGCCGAAATGGAGCAACGTTACAAATTAATGGCAGCCTTAAAGGTTCGAAATATTGCCGGTTTTAACAATAAAGTTAAAGCAGCCGAAGCGACCAAAGTACCTCTTAAAGATCCTTTGCACCCCAAAGACAGTGAAGAAGAAGCAGAAGACCTGCACACCTTGCCCTACATCGTGGTGGTGGTTGATGAGCTAGCCGACATGATGATGGTTGTCGGCAAACAGGTAGAACAACTCATTGCCAGACTGGCTCAAAAGGCGCGTGCGGCGGGAATACACCTAATTTTAGCGACTCAACGACCTTCGGTTGATGTACTGACCGGCCTGATTAAATCCAATATTCCAACCCGGGTTGCCTTCCAGGTTTCGTCCAAAGTTGACTCACGAACCATCCTCGATCAAATGGGAGCAGAGCAACTACTCGGCCATGGAGACATGCTGTATATGCCCCCCGGCACGGCTATCCCAACGCGGGTTCATGGTGCCTTTGTCGATGATCATGAAGTCAATAATGTAGTAGAAAGTTTAAAGGCCAATGGCCGTCCTCAATACGAAGACGAAGTCATGAATGGAAGACCTGAACCCGATCCCGGTTTGGCAACCATCACTGAAGAAGACGTAGAAAGCGACCCGTTGTATGACCAGGCCGTCCGAATTGTCACTGAAACGCGTCGCGCATCCATTTCTGGTGTGCAGCGCAGGCTTAAGATAGGTTATAACCGCGCCGCTAGAATGGTCGAAGCCATGGAGCATGCCGGTCTTGTCAGTACACTGGGTTCAAATGGTCAACGTGAAGTACTTGCACCACCTCCGCCACAAGATTAAGCTGTGCTAACGGCTTTTTAACCCATTACGGAACTAACTATGTTTGCATTACCACTTGCGCCCATTCAGCGTGTCATCTTCGCTGTTGTTGTAATTTTTGTATTAGCACAACCCGTTAGCGCGGTATTTGCAGAAACGCCTGAGCCAATAGCCGACAATAAAACAGCAGCAATGGCTCTGCATTCAGACGCAGACGAAAAACGCTTGTTAAAGCGCCTCAGTAATATTAAAACGGTATATGCTGAGTTTGTGCAAAAATTATATACCTCTGAATCGAATGAGCCACAAATAACCGAGGGTAAACTACAGGTAGCCGGTGGTGATAAATTTCGTTTGGAATACACCAAACCGTATGAACAAATATATGTTGCAAACGGTAAAGAGTTTTTATTTTACGACGTCGACCTGGAACAAATTACGATTAAGCCACAGTCAGAGGAATTATCGAACACACCGGCAATGATATTAAGCAACCCTAAAATGTTTATTAAAAAGTATTATGTAAAACTTAATAAAGAAGCCTACGATGAGGAATATATATTAACCTCAAAATCAGACACATCAGCATACAACAAAATACTATTAAGTTTTAAAAATACGCGACTCAACACCATGCTAATAGAAGATAGTTTTGGCCAGGAAACAGAATTACAGTTTAAAAAAATTATTTACAATAAAAAAATCGCGGCAAGCACTTTTAACTACACACCGCCCGAAGGTGTCGATATTATTCGCTCAACAGCAGAAGTTAAATTAGACACTGAAAATTAATTACCTACGCTAAAAACAACCATGCAAGATTTATTCGCCAGCTCAACAGAAACAATTAATTCAAAGCCTGATGAAGATTTGCAATTTAAACCTTTAGCCGACCGTTTACGTCCAAAAACATTTGCCGGTTATTTCGGCCAGCAACATATCCTCGCAAAAGAAAAACCACTGCGCAAAGCCATTGAGTCCGGCAATTTACATTCAATGATATTCTGGGGGCCACCCGGTACCGGTAAAACAACCCTGGCAAGGATTATCGCAAATTATTGCAATGCCGAGTTTCTAACTTTGTCTGCTGTTTTATCCGGGGTTAAAGATATTCGTGCCGCCATTCAAAAAGCACAGGACTTAAAAAAACTAAACGCTACGCAAAGTATCTTATTTGTCGATGAAGTACATCGCTTTAATAAATCGCAACAAGATGCTTTTTTACCTTATGTAGAAGACGGCACCATTACCTTTATTGGCGCGACCACCGAAAACCCATCGTTTGAACTAAATAACGCATTATTATCACGCGCACGTACCTATGTCTTAAAATCTTTAAACACAGAAGCACTCAATGATGTTATCGACCATGCTTTAAGTAATTCCGAGTTTGGTATTGCACAAAGCCAGTTACAATTAAGCGAGCAGCAACGTAATCAGTTAATTCAAATTGCCGATGGCGATGCGCGTAAACTTTTAAACTTACTCGAAATTGCATCCGAGTTAGCCGAACAAACCAACAGTGGCACGTTTGAACTCAACACAGAAACCTTTAATGCCTTGCTCTCACAAGATGCTCGACGTTTTGATAAAAAGGGCGAAGCCTTCTACGACCAGATATCGGCCATGCATAAATCCGTGCGTGGCTCGGCACCCGACGCGGCCTTATACTGGTTTGCCCGAATGATAGACGGCGGTTGCGATCCCTTATACCTGGCAAGGCGAGTCGTGCGTATGGCCAGTGAAGATATTGGCAATGCCGACCCACGTGCTTTAGACTTAGCCCTTAAAGCATGGGAAGTACAAGAGCGACTTGGCAGCCCGGAAGGGGAGCTGGCCATTGCGCAGGCTATTTTATATCTGGCCAGTGCCGCAAAAAGTAATGCCGTATACAAAGCTTATAATCATGCCATGCAAGATGCACAAAATTACGGTTCACTTGAAGTACCCTTGCACTTACGCAATGCGCCCACAAAATTAATGAAAGAGTTAGACTACGGTGTACATTACCGCTATGCCCACGATGAACCCGACGCCTATGCAGCAGGAGAAAACTACTTTCCTCAAGGCTTGCCCGAAACAGAATATTACAAACCGGTGCCACGGGGCCTGGAATTAAAAATAGCAGAGAAGCTCGCTTATTTAAAAAGTCTTGATAAAAAAGAACCTACAAAATAATACACAAATGACAGCAACCTTTAACCAATTAATGTTTATAGCCGCGGGTGGCGCCTTTGGTGCCGTATTGCGTTTTTTAGTTTCTAACGGAATACACCGTTTTATGAGCCGTGATTTTCCTTATGGAACCTTAAGCGTCAATGTTATCGGTTCATTCATTATGGGAATAAGTTATGTGCTATTGATTGAGCGGTTTAATATATCCCCTGAATGGCGCGGCTTTATCGTTATTGGCCTGCTCGGTGCATTCACCACCTTTTCAACCTTTTCAATTGAAACTCTGGTATTAATTGAAAATGGAGAAATATCGAAAGCGATGATTAATGTTTTATTAAGCGTTATATTATGTATTCTAGGTAGCTGGATAGGCTTATTATTAGGACGACAAATATGAGTGATAATACGATAACCCTGGTGAGAGTTTACCTGACAGAAGGTGAATCTCAGTTAAAAAATCTGGTTAAGCAATTACATGACTGGGATAAGCTTAAGGGTGTGACGGTTTTTCGAGGCATTGCTGGCTATGGCGATTCTGGCGAAATTTTAGGTGTTAACCTGATGGATCTTTCCCTTAACCTGCCAGTTGTTGTAGAATTCTATGATTCGCCGGAAAAGGTCAAAAAAGTTATTGAGCATTTAAATACCTTTATTAAACCCGGCCATATTGTGTCGTGGTCAGCCACTACGAATTAAAGCCCCTTAATTAATATTTATATAAGCAGTTTAAACTCATGTTAGATCCCCAGTTACTTAGAAACGAACTTGAAGCCTGTGCTTGCAAGCTTGCAAAGCGCGGTTACAGTCTTGACGTTGACACAATACAGTCACTCGAAGAACAACGCAAAGCGCTGCAAGTTGAAACGCAAAGCTTACAAAGCGAGCGTAATAGCCAGTCTAAATCTATCGGCCAGGCAAAAGCCAAGGGCGAAGACGTGAGCGCAATACTTCAAAGTGTTTCAAAAATTGGTGAGCAATTAAAACAAACGGACGAAAAATTAAAAGTTGTTCAGCAGCAAATAAAAGATATTGCTCTAGGTATTCCAAACATACCCGACGACTCAGTACCGCAAGGTAAAGACGAAAACGACAACCGTGAAGAACGTAAATGGGGCACGCCTAAAACATTTGATTTTAATGTACTCGACCACGTCGACCTGGGTGAAAAAATTGGCGGGCTGGATTTTGAAACTGCCGCTAAAATTACCGGCTCACGTTTTGCTGTTATGACCG
>CAZDEC010000097.1:0-10425 GCA_964504295.1 uncultured Thioalkalispiraceae bacterium | reverse complement strand
AAGAAGCAGTCGAGCGGCCAGGGATGGCGAATAGCGAGTCTTTAGCCAGCCACAGTAATGCCATATCCTACCCTTATTCCCGGTTCAAGAGTTAACGGGACAGCAGTGGTTTCGAATGCTTTCGCTTTCATAAAACAGCCGTAAAAGTTAAACTACCCTATTAACTTTTGAATCACCTTTGCAGCGTAGAATATGGAATTGGTAGCGATAGTATTATTAAGCTAACGGGGCAGCCTCGATTTATTTATAACAATTTAAACCTCCTATGATAACCAACCCCCTTAAAGGCTTGTTCGCAGTTCACTCTGCTGTTTTTATTTTTGGCTTAACCGCCCTTTTTTCTAAACTCATTGCCTTAAATGCTTTAGAGATATCCATGTTACGCAGCTTTATTGCGGCGTTCTTTATCGCTATCGTTATTTTATATAATGCAAAGGGACGACTAAAATCATTATTACTAAACAATGCTAAAGATTATGCCCTAATTTTTTTAATCGGCGTGTTGTTAGCCCTGCATTGGGTGACTTACTTCCACGCCATGCAAGTAGCAACCATTGCGGTGGGGGTTATTGCTCTTTACACTTTCCCGATTATTACGGTTTTTCTGGAGCCATTATTTCATGGTGACAAGCCTCATGTAAAAGATGTCGCCAGTGCACTGCTGGTTTTATTCGGTATTTATTTACTGGTGCCAGAATTTTCCTTAAACAACCAAACAACCCAGGGAATGTTATGGGGAATACTATCGGCATTACTTTTTTCACTGCGAAATATTCTGCAAGGTCATTACTTTAAAGGTCATTCTGCTCGAAAAAGTTTGTTTTACCAGGCTCTCGTTACCTTTATTGTTCTGCTACCGTTCTCGTTTAACGTTATCCCGGAAGTTTCAATTAACCAGTGGGAACTACTGTTAATTTTAGGCTTGTTTTTTACTGCCTTACCGCATACTTTATTTGCTTTTAGTTTATTAAATTTAAAAGCCAAGACCGTTAGCCTAGTCGCTTGTGTGCAAGTTGCTTATGCCACCGTATTCGCTGCAATATTACTCGATGAATGGCCAGCATCAGCCACCGTTATAGGTGGCGTTATTGTTGTCTCTACAGCAATGTACGAATCTTATACGGCTAAATCAAAAAACTGACTACTGGGCTGTTCTAGCCATAGCCGCCATCTGTTCGTGGTTTAACAAGCATCGGCGCATAAACAATCACAAACAGTCCAAAACTGACTATCCACAATAATTGCGATAAACCAATCCACTGTAAATAAAATTCAGGCCAAAACATGGGTAGAAACACTCGTGTAACACTGCCAGTCACAGCGGCTAGAAAAATCCACTTTAAAATAACCGGTGGTTCAAATACATTTCGGCCTGTATGGCCTAATGTAACACGCGCCATCATACCGAGCGTCATCAAGCCGATTGTGCCAAAAGTAAAAGCATGAATAATTAAACTTGATTTGATGACAAAAAATAGCGATAAAAACTTTAATGCAAAACCAACAACAATCCAAGCATAAGCAATATAAAGTATCCATACCAGTGGTTTTCCCCAAATGCCTTTTAAATACCAGTGTTTTAATCTTATGCCATGTAGCACAAATAAAGCCAAGGCCAATATTGCCGCTACCTGAACATTAGATAAAAAGACTTCAAATAAAATAAAAAGTAACAAAACAATCGGACTACTAATGTCTACCCATTTATAATTAACCAGTGAAACAGGCACCCCCGTCGACACGCCTTTTTCTATAAAGAAGGGAATTACTCGTCGTCCCATCAGGGTAATTAAAGCAAGAATAAAGTACATACCACTGGCTACTCCCCAAGTAATGCCTGAATCCAAAAGATTAAATACCCCCAGATAAAACAAAACATTACTAAGCGATAATAAAAATATTACCAGCCATAAACCCATTTGCGCCCACTGCTTTACCTTTGCTATCGGGTAAAACAACGCCATTGCCAAAAAGAAATTAAAGCCCAGATCAAACCATGCCATAGCCAGCATAGCGTACGGATGATCAATAAATGGCATACTACGTGCGAGCAACCATAACAGGGCTAACGCAAGTAAAGACGCTCCATTTAATGTTTGAACCCCGGTCCAGTTTTTAACCGCAGTTAAAACAAAACCAGCAATTACCGCCAACGTATAACCAAAAATCATTTCATGTGCATGCCAGTTGGTATTCGACAGTTGACTTGATACCGGCAGCTTATAGTGATACTGAATTACAGCAAACCATACCAACATACCAACAAAAGCAAAAAGACCAGCAAAGAGAAAAAATGGTCTGAAACCCAAATGTAAAAAAGAAAGACGATACTGTTTTTTTTCTGTAATACCTTCCATAAATAACCTCGTCAGGAATACACGTTAAAAAGAATGCAAAATATTATTAACTGGCATTAAGCCTAGTTTGTATTAAGCATAGTATAGAGAAATTGCGCATGTTCAGCCGCCTCACGACCCAGGGTTGTAAGATAGCCACCATCAACCTGGGTAATAAAACCTTTTTTGAATAAGCGCTGCGCAGCAGCAATTTTTACAGCCTCGGCCGCTTTATGAATTTTGATGCCTTCCTGACTAGTCGATAAGTCATAAAGCATCAGTACTTCGAGTTCATCAATATAGTCTGGTGTATAAGACATTGTTACTCCTCATAATGTTTGGAATTTCCACTGCATCGTAGTATAAAACTGTTACGCAAAAATGGACAGATATAGCTCATAAAACAACCATATCAATCGATCTGGATCAGCATAATTAAATTTATTACTCATATTTTAAAAATACGGAAAAAAAAGGGAATAAATATTGCCCCATGGTATCTTAAGCTTCAATGACACAATAATAACGCCTTTTGCAAAATTTGGGGATAGTATTCGAGCAAGTGTATAACACTAATGCCGGTCTACGAACAACACCTGGTGGCTCGCCTGCCGTAGAAGCAATAGAGATAATATACTTTCAACGTGTCGCGCCGGAAACCGAGCTTAGCAATACAAGTAGAACTTCACCTTTTTCTGCAGGCTATCCTTATGCACCACGTTTTATTTTGTTTGCAGCACTTAACCCACCGGTACGTGGATTATTCAGCAGCGAATCCTTTATACCTCAGGCTGGTATTGCAGGTGTAAGCTACGAAGTTAGCACCACTAAACCCTGGCACGCAAAACTTGTACGTTATAATGCAATCGGTGAAAAAGAAACCATTGGTACTATTGTACTGAAAGGGCCAAACAAAAAGAGCCGTGGTAGCATCTTACCCTCTGTTGCAACAACCATGCTTGATGGCAATGGTAGTTTTATGAGTGTGCCCATAAAGGTTGCAAATAAAAAAGGCCGTTATTCAGTCAACCTGAATTTATACGGTGGAGGATAAGCAACGACAACCATTATTGTTGAATAACAATAGCGGGCAGCAAGCAATACATTTACTACTTTGCTTGCTAGCCGGCTATTGCCTGCGATTATGTTCAGCTACTCTCACTTTTCAGGTTTGCTCGATGTTTAATTTTACCCCAGATAATACTCAGCAAGATAATCACCAGTAAAGGAATAACACCTAGATTCACTATTTTCCAACCAAAATTATGCTGCAACATGCCGGCTGATAAAGAAGAAAAAGCAACTGTTGTAAAGATAATAAAATCATTCAACGCCTGAGTCTTGCTTCGCTCGGCGGCATTGTAGGTTTCAGTAATAAGCGTTGTTGCACCAATAAATAAAAAATTCCAGCTTAAACCAAGCAAAAACAATGCTGGCCAGTAATGATTAACACTGTTGCCGTTTAAGTTAATCACCACACAGGCGATACCAAACAACACGCCCATAAAAAGAATATTATAAATTCCAAAACGACGAATTAAATGCCCGGTAAAAAAAGACGGCGCAAACATTCCAAGGGTATGCCACTGAATAACAAATGAGGTATCAGAAAAAGTGTGCGCATGACTATGCATAGCCAATGGCGTTGCGGTCATAACAAAGGACATAACACCGTAACCAAGCATACCGCAAATTAAGCCAATTATAAATTTAGGCTGTGATGCAATCACCCAAAGTGAACGAACTTCTAATGATGCTTCTTGCTCTAAGCTTGCTTTTGTATCCGGTAATTTAAGAAAGCTCAGAGTAAAAAAGATTAAAATATATATAACAATAATAGAGATATAACTGCCTGCAAATATAGCCGTTGCTATTGACGTATGTGTGTAATTTGCCAAATTAGGGCCGACAAAAGCAGCAACAACACCGCCCAGTAACACATAAGATATGGCACGACTCTTTTTATCCGGCTCTACGCTATCGGCAGCTGTAAATCTGAAATAATTACCAAAGCCATTAAAGATACCAATCAAACCGGTACTAATAACAAACAGCCAGAATTCATTTTTAATGATGGCATATGTCGCAACACTACCACCCGCCACACCAAACAGCGTTGCAAACATAAACGCTTTTTTACGACCAATTTTTTTCATTAATATCGCCGCCGGTATGCTCGTGAACATAACGGCAAAAAATAAAATGGCTAATGGAAGCGTCGCCAGGGACTTGTCGGTTGCTAGAATCGTTCCTACTAAAGCAACTGTCGTAATAATAAGCCCCATACTACTCATCATAAGCGCCTGACTTATAGCCAGTATGGGAACATTTCGTTTGTATGAATTCATATCGTAAGTTTGTAGATAAATTACCCTGAAATTTTCTTTTACACTAAAATCGAATAATTTATCGAGTAAGGCATAAAATGACAGCCCCATCCTCATCCTCATCAAAGAATAGTGATTGCTTATAAAATAACCAATTAATTAATTTTTATGGCTCGGTTTTTCCATCATCATGTATACCGTCTTATAAAGCAATGTAATAACATTTTGATAAATAAAGCAAAAAAACATAACCCTATAATATACTGGACTTAATATTAGTATTAGGTTATATTCTTATACAGATTTTACACATATCACTCGGTTTAGTTGTCCAGGGTGACCTTTTTTAAATTTGAATTGGAGAGCTTCAATATGAAAACTAAATCTTTATCTATCATCGCTTTATTCGCACTATCTTTTTCAGCTATGGCAGCCGGCAGCTATTACGGTAACAACAGTAATGGTGGCTTTATGGGTACCGGCATGGGCAATGGCAACGTTGGCTTTAGCATGAATGCTAACGCACGTGGTAATGGTAACGGCTGGGGCAACGGCAATAACTGGAATAACAATGGTAACGTTATGGGTAATGGCAACTTTGGCTTTAGCATGAACGCTAGCGCGCGTGCTAACGGCAATACAAATAATGGTTTTACAAACCAGGCAGGCTACAGCAATGCACCTGTTTTAACGCAAGACCAACAAGCAACACAACAAAAAGCACAAGCTGAATACCAGCAAAAAATGGACACTCAACGTAAAGCATATTTCGAAGCACAAAAGAAAGCTTATGATGAATATGTCGCTATGATGGAAAAACGTTTCGGTAAGAAATAAATTTTTTCCTGATTACCTCAAAAAGGCCTGCATCTGCAGGCCTTTTTTATATGTAATACAAAAAAAGGAACAAATAGATGGGTAACCCTCATTTCTACTTGCCACCTTATTGTAGTTATTCATTTTTAGCATCCACAGCTTTAGATTTTTTGCCTAAATTCTGAAAAAATATATTGATCAGAACAACAACAGTAAAAACAATGCCCACCAACGTAACACCCGCAACAAAGATAGAGTTACCACTCGAAACGTCGACAGAAGGGAGAGCCGCTACAATGATCATAACCAGAAAAAAACTGCATATAGCCGCAACTGAAAATATTCGACTGACTTTATCTTTTAACCTTAATGCCAACATGACTGAAATAATCAAAAATAGAAATAAAATATATCCAATCTGCATTTAAGTACCTACAACTTTTTATGGTTTATTCTTAAAAATATGAGTCTTTAATGTTATATCGGCTGCCGAAGAGAATTATTGAGAAAAAAAGACTGCCTTCAGCAAACTATCAGTGATAAGAAATAAAAAAAATACCTACTTATTTACAATACCTTATAATAAATGAACTAATACTAAGCGCTAACATCCAATCGAATCTTATCATTATAAATGGATGAGTTAATGTTTCGTAAAAGTGGATATTATTTTCTGGGTTTACTGCTCCTCGCCATAATAGGGTTTTGGGACTCCTATTTTTCTGTCTTCTTTAACAATATAGATAACTACCCCCACCTGAGCGAAATAAATCATTACACTCACTTTCATGCCGCCACCATGTTACTCTGGCTTGGCTTGCTGATAACTCAAGCTTTCTTGATTCGTTTTAAGAAATTCGCATTACATAAATTATTCGGCAAATTTTCTTATCTATTATTTCCTTTAATCGTTATTTCTTTGCTGCTGTTGGCACATTACCAGATAACAATACATGAATACGGCATATCGTACAGCCGACTGTATATTTTATTTTTACAACTGTCTTTATTAGCTATTTTTGTTATCGCCTATGGTTTAGCCATAGCCAACCGACATACTCCAGCTCGCCATGCACGCTATATGATTAGCACCGCATTAACAATGATCGACCCCGCCGTTGCTAGAATTCCGCTTAACCTGCCAAGTCTGCCATTTAGTTATCAAATCATCACTTTTTCACTTATCGATTTGATATTAATTGTATTAATTTTTATGGAGCGCCATCAAAAAAAGGGCCGCGAAGTATTCCCGATAATGCTACTTATCTTTATCCTATTCCAGGGTTTTAATTTAAGCATGACTGACAGCCAGCTATGGGATGATTTTGCTCTGTGGTTTGCAAAATTACCATTAACATAAGCATAAGTTACGCCTGCACTTGGTATAAGAAGAATAGAGTTAAATAAACCAACAAATCGAGGACAAGGAACCGTAATCGTTTACTAAAGACCGTCTGCCGCATGGACGCGGCAGCGAGCGGACGGGATGACATCTTTTGCGCATCTTTAAGTAAACGATTACGGTTCCTTGTCTGAAGTATAGGTATAGTCACCAATTATCCCAGCTTCAGGTTAATTTAATAACTTCAAAAACATATCATGATCCAGCTCAAGGAAATATTTCCAATTTAAACTACGCTCTAAATATAAGTTAATCGCCGCGAAACAGGCAGTTCGATTAGCGGCCTCTACCTACCATGGAGGTGAATTATGAGCCACACAGTAAAACAAGCCGATACTGATAAAAATATCAGCAAACTTCATAAAAGCGGAACCACGCCAACTCGAAAATTATTGTCACCTTTCGATGACCTTGACCAGTTATTTAACCAGTTACGCACTAAAGACTGGATGCGTCCATTTCACTGGTCGGATGAGAGTAAATCTCACACCCCCATGTTTGCCAGAGGCAGGCAACCCAAGGTTGATATTATCGATCGCGACAAAGATTTGCTCGTTCGAGCCGAGTTGCCCGGCGTAGACAAAAAGGATCTGGAAATTTCAATGACCGATAACTCCGTTACCTTCAAGGCAACCAGTCGGTACGAAGAATCTGAAGAAAATGGCGACTATTACCATTCTGAAATTGTACAGGGACAGTACATACGCACTATCGGCCTACCCGCCGACGTTGATCTCGACCAGGTTAAAACATCATTTAAGGATGGTGTGCTGGAACTGACTATTCCCAAACTTGAACGTTCTCAACGCAAAAGTATTAAAGTTGAATAAGTCTCTTGCTAAGCACAACCAGCAAGTCAACCGGTGTGCCAGCCCACACCGGTTTTTTATTTAGTGAGTAACCAATTAGAAATTCTGTAACGCTATCAGGCAATCTCTAATACTCTAACTTTAAGGTATATATCCATTTCTACAAAACCATCTTCTCTTGAGTCGTTCAGGTAGTTAAACATCAACGGGAAATCATCTGGCTCGTAACCGCTGTCGGGAAACCATTGCGAACAAAGTTCGGTTATAAAGCTAGCGATCTTATCCGCGTCATCTTTGTAATAAGCGACAACGTATTGTCCAGCAGGTATGATTGATTGTTTATATGGCGCAGCAATAACAATGTCTGGTGTAACAACAATGGTGGCATCGTAACGGCACTTATCCTCCGATGTAATTGTTGGGTTGTCATGACATAGCGCAAATCGTTGTTGCGAATTTTCGTCGATACCTTGTAACGTTGCCCAATGATTTATTTTATCCCAGGTGGCATACACCGAATCCAGCTCATAGCCTTTTGCTGATGTTAAATACGCGATGGGGGTTTCCTGTAATGTTTCTACTTTTACTTGCATTAGCATATCCTCTAGTTTGTCGGGGTCGAATACCCCGGATTTTGTGACAAACTGAGAATACAAATCTTGTGGCCGAAAAGCCTTTCCATACTTGCGGTAAAGTTTTCCTTTCTTGCTGCGTTCAAAATCGTCCTGACTATTAAATTGACCATGTCTTAACTCTGTTGGGCTTAAACCAAAATAATGTTTAAAAGCTTTAGAAAAATTAGCACTGGAGGAATAACCACCGACATCAGCAATCTCGGTGATACTTAAATTAGATTTTTGAAGTAATCGATAGATCGCTTTTTCCATTCGCTTACGTGAAACATATTCATTAACGGTCTCACCCACGAGGGCATGAAAAATTCGATGGAAGTGATATGCAGAAAAATGACTGGCCCTAGCAACGTCGTCAAGTTGTATCATTTGATCTAAATGTGTATTAATAAACTCAAGCGCCCAGCTAATGCGCCGGATATATTCAGCTGACGTATTAGATTTTATTTTTTGCATATTCATAAAAATAGAATAACAAAGAAAAACAGAAAAGACTCAATACAAGGCTTTCCAATCTTGCTAAAAACTCACTCAAAAGAATATATTTATATTGCGCCTGCTTTAATCCTTTGTTTTTTGACTACTTTTTTACCACCAAAGCTTAGTATTCCACTTGAATATTCACTGCCAAATGTTTTCGCAAGATTAGATACCTGAAGTACCGCCGACCTTATCTGTTTTTTACTCAAAGCAGAAAGTGGATGGATATAAGCAGAATATAAAACGCCATTACTTACCGCATATCGTGCATCGAGCGATTTATGAAAATTTGACTCCAATGCCGCATCAACATGTTTTCTGCTTAATTCATTCAATTTTACCACCGGCGTAATAATACGCATGCGGTCATGCTCCACATCAGAAATTAGAAACATCTTAATCTTATGATAAGTAAACTCAACAACACCCCGCGAACCTTTTGAGTCCGCTGCCATATTCTTAACGGTTTCTTCAAGAATTTTCTGATTCATGGCCGAAGCACTAAAACATGTAGCTAAAAATAACCATAATGAAACCACTAATAAAATATTTTTCATAGCCAGCCTCACGTTGAATATTAAATTAAGCTTTTTTAAACAGACGTTTTATTTTTCGTTTAATTGTTTTACGATATTTTTTATAACCTAGAGCAAATTTTGTTAGGCCAAGTTTAAACTTATCCATTTTTGAAATTGGAAACAATTTTTGCTTAATATAAACCGTATCACTACCATCCATATACCAAACGGCATATTCGTTATCTGCTATCCATTTATTAATTTCAGTCATATAAGGGTTTGTATACATGGCTCCATGCGTTTCGATTGAAAGCACCATTGGGTTGCTACGCATATGCTTAAGCACAAACCACTCACCACCTTCTATATCAATGCTTAACAGGTCGATACTGCCATCATCTATTTCATCAAACGTTACGGCATTAACCTTAAAAACATCACTTTCATCGATTTTATATTCGTCATTAACAATCGCCGGTGAAGAATCAAGCACTTTTAGATAAGTGGATGCTTTTCTTTGCACCAGTTCCACACGGCCTGATTTATCAAAAACAGCGACAGGATAGATTGTAATATTGTCTCGTTCACCAAAATGCTTGTGTATAGCATCAAGCGAACTGGGATCAGGTTCAACAAAAGAAGAGCGTATTCCCGCATTTGCAAAGGCACCAATATTAGATGTTTCTGGTAAATAAACACCCACTTCAGCAACATGCTGGCATTCAATATTTTTATTCTTCAACTTATAAAAAAGCACATCATTTCTTTTTGTCATAGCAAATTCCTAAATAACGCAAACATAAACCGTTAAATATAAGTAACGCCTACTTTACGATTACAGTATAAATACGTCCTGTACCTTGTGAACACAAAGATAAAAACAAGACCGAACAAGTTAATATATATTATCACTGCTGTCCCGTTAACTTTAAGCCCCTGCTTTGAATATAGAAAGCCTAGTCATTGCGAGCGATAGCGCGGTAATCTTGCTGGAATATGCCCCATATAAACAAGATTGCCGCGCTATCGCTCGCAACGACAAACTCACATCCATTTCATGTCCAGGAAGTTAATGTTTTCTTTTACTACTTAAATAGGCCTCATA
>CAZDEC010000096.1:0-10453 GCA_964504295.1 uncultured Thioalkalispiraceae bacterium | reverse complement strand
GCTGCAACGCCGTAATCGCGCTTCTAGCGAAGCATCAACCGCATTTGGAGTCGCCGCAGTTAAGACACGTCATACACCCATCCATCTTAATCACAGCCTTAGTAGAACATTTACCACACAACTGCGCACTATCCGGAAAATCCTTAGCCTCGCCCTTCTCTCCTGCCTGCTCTACCGCACCTTCAAACTGCTTACGCTTTTCATCAATCAATTTCTGCTGATGCTCATCTAAGCCTTCGTCTTTAATCATTCCAATCATACGCAAATGGCATTCAATCGAGTCACCAATTTCAGCAACAATAGATGGCATATACTTACCACCTTTTTTAAAGTAACCACCACGCGGGTCAAAGACTGAACGAAGTTCGTCCACCAGGAAAGTAACGTCACCACCTTTACGGAACACGGCGGAAATAATTCTGGTTAATGCCACAATCCACTGAAAGTGATCCATGCTTTTGCAGTTGATAAAAACTTCAAACGGGCGGCGTAGTTCGTTTTCGGTGCCGTGGTTTAAAATAATGTCGTTTATGGTTATATATAAGGCATGTTCTGATAAAGGTGTTTTAACTTTATAGGTTGAGCCGATAAGCATTTCGGGGCGCTCAATCTTTTCATGCATTTGTATAACATTTTCCGGCTGCTGCTCGCCTTGCAGTGCTTTTTCTGCCGCTTTATCGTCTTCGTCTTCCTTTGCTACGGCGTAACCAACAATGGGGCTGTCGATTTTTATGGACATGCTTGCTTCTCTCCTGCGCTTAATTTTTTAAGGCTTTTGTTTTTTTGTTATGCCAACACTTTTTATGTCAGGCTAACAATATTCATTAACGGCAAAACAATGGTAACCGTGACAATAACGGCCAGTACACTGTTTAAGATGAATAAAAGATTAACGGTAGAACTATTACGCAAGTTTTTTAACTGTGCAGCTAAAAGGTTCATCACTTATCTCCTATTTTAATTAGTTTTTACTTTATAAATGGTATTACCAAAACGTACACCAGGCCAACAAACAACACCGCATTAACCAACATTAAGATGCGTTGCGTTGTGGTGGTTCGTTTAACACGTGTATTTAAATGATAATATTGCATCGACTACATCCTTATATTTAAAAATTAAAATTTACCGTAGTAACCTTCTTTTAGTGCATCAAAAAGGTTTGCGGCGGTATGTGTTTCTCCATCATATTCAATTTCTTCATTCCCTTTTACTTCTACTTCTTCACCGTTTTCAAGGGTAAAACGATATTTTGTATTTTCTAAATCCTGTTCTTTAACCAACACGCCCTGGAATACTTCAGGATTAAAGCGGAAGGTTGTGCAACCTTTTAAGCCCTGATCGTAGGCGTACATATAAATGTCTTTAAAGTCTTCAAACTTGTAGTCGGTTGGCACGTTGGCTGTTTTTGATATGGATGAATCAATCCATATTTGCGATGCAGCCTGAATGTCTACGTGCGCTTTGGGTGTAATGTCATCAGCGGCAATAAAGTAGTCAGGTAATTTTGTTTTTTCGTCGTCGGTATAGGGCATCGCATCTTTATTGATAAGCTCACGGTATGCCAACAGCTCAAAAGAAAAAACATCAACTTTCTCTTTGGTTTTTTTGCCTTCACGAATAACGTTACGTGCATAATGATGTGCAAAGGAAGGTTCAATACCATTACTGGCATTGTTTGCTAATGACAACGATATAGTGCCTGTTGGTGCGATAGAGGAATGATGGGTAAAGCGTGCGCCCACTTCAATTAATTCATCTACCAACTCAGGAGCCACTTCGGCAACCCGTTGCATATATCGACTGTATTTTGCATGTAAAACTTTGCCAGTAACCTTGTCGTCTACTTTGAAGCCGTCTTTTTTCATTTCTGGACGCTGACGCAACATGGCCGCGGTAACAATAAATTCCTGCGACATAATGGGTGCCGCGCCTTTTTCTTTGGCTAAATCAAGTGCTGCTTCCCAACCGGCCAGAGCCAGCTCTTTACTCACACGTTCGGCAAAGGCAACTGAATCGGGCTCGCCGTATTTCATGCGTAACATGGTTGAGGTGGAACCCAGGCCTAAAAAGCCCATACCGTGACGGCGCTTACTTAAAATTTCTTTGCGTTGACCTTCGAGTGGCAGGCCGTTAATGTCCACCACATTATCGAGCATGCGGGTAAATATTTTTACAACTTTACTAAACTCGTCCCAGTTAAAGGCCGCGTTTTCGGTAAAAGGATTGGTAACAAACTTGGTTAAGTTTACCGAACCTAACAGGCAGGAACCGTAAGGTGGAAGTGGCTGCTCACCACAATTGTGTGCATGCAAGCCATTTGCGTCAAAAGTATTAACGCCCGGGACTTGTACATCATAGACATCTTCAACACCGTCTTCGTTAACACGCTCAACACGAGCAACAAATCGTTCCCGATTTAGATTACGAGTATAATTAGATAGAGCCTGCTCCAAGCGTTGCATTTTATCGGTATCAGCAAAGCCAACTTGGGTATTAAATTGAAGTATATTTTCACCGCTAATAACAAGCTCATGTTGTGCTTTTACGGCGTATTGTTGCATACCACCTTTACCATTGGGCAATAACTGTGTTTGCGCAGGACGGCGATTTTTATAAATTCTAGAAGCAATACCTAAACGTAATAACATACGTTGCACAGCTTCTAAACGAGCTAAATCTGATTGTGCTAATCGCACGCTTAAACCTTTTTTCTGAGTTCCTTGCACGGAACCATCGGCGTCGAAAAATCCACGCAAGAAACCTTGATAAAATTGACTTGAAGCTTTCTCTATTCGAGCTGTAATTGCTTTATCACCTGCCTGCATACCAACTTCGTTCGCTAACTGTTTTATAGCCGCCAATTTTAATCGGTATTCATTACACCCTGATATTTCTGACCAACCCTGGAAATCACTACGATGTGGCAGGGTTTGCGCTGCACGTAATGCTTCTGCCATAACGGCTTGTGCGCCACCGGCCAAGATTGCATCTACACCATTTGCAACCGCAGCAGGTTTCCACACTGATAATACAGCGGTATCTTTTTTTAATATTCCATCACCAACGAGTAAGCCCAGTAAATACCCTTGTTCATTCGTATATTCCCCGTTCCATTGGGTTTGCTCACGGTGATCGTTTAATAAAACACGGTCACCTTGTTTTAATTTGCTCGCTTCACACCATTCGGTTTCAGTTTTATACCGCGAAAAATTGGTTACACGTTTAACACGATGGTCATGGGTCAAACGTAATTGATAACCTTCGGTTGTTTGCAAACGAACCACGGCTTTAGTCGCCGTTTTAAAGAAGCCTTCATCAGCTGAAGCATGAGATTTACCATCGACTTGAGCAATAAAAGATGAACCGATCAAGTCATTGACTTGTTTTGGGCCTTGCTCTGTTTGTACCCATGTATCTGCTGTTACACATGGATTAGTCGCACGAATATTTTCGCAGAACCAGTTGTTGTTCATTTCGTTTACTTTATCAATTAAAATAAAACCGGGCTCAGCAAAGTCGTAGGTGGAGGACATAATCATGTCCCACAAACGTTTTGCTTTAATGGTTTTATACACCTTGCAAGCCACCAGGCCTTCGTCGTTGGTAACGTAGCCATCGGTTAGAGGCCATTCGCGCCAGTAAACTTCGTCTGTGTTTGTTAAGTCGAAACCGTCTTGCTCAACTTCTTTTTCTTTTATTGGAAAACCTAAACGCCATTGCGCGTCGTCACGTACCGCTTGAATAAATTCGTCGGTGATTAAAAGCGATAAATTAAATTGACGCAGGCGACCGTCTTCACGCTTGGCTTTTATAAACTCCATAACATCGGGGTGACCAATATCGAAGGTTGCCATTTGCGCACCACGGCGGCCACCGGCACTCGATACGGTAAAACACATCTTGTCGTAGATATCCATAAACGACAATGGCCCCGAGGTATAAGCCCCCGCACCGGAAACATACGCGCCTTTGCCGCGTAATGTTGAAAATTCGTAACCTATGCCGCAACCTGCTTTCAGAGTTAAACCCGCTTCATGCACTTTGCCAAGAATGTCATCCATTGAGTCGGTCACAGTGCCGGAAACAGTACAGTTAATGGTGGACGTTGCAGGTTTATGTGCCAGAGCACCGGCATTGGAGGTAATGCGCCCGGCTGGAATGGCACCATGTTGTAGTGCCCAGAGGAACTTTTCTTCCCATTGCTTACGCTTAGGCTTTTTTTCGACTTCGGCAAGTGCCTTGGCAACTCGAGCATAGGTTGCGCTGATATCTTGGTCGACAATATCACCATCTTTGCTTTTTAAGCGGTATTTTTTATCCCATATATCGAGCGAAGCATCTTGAAAAGGTATGTTGTGTGTATTTGTTATTTTGACAGCTTTCAAGGGTGTGCGGCTCATGGTGTGGGTTTCCTCCGTGTACATCATTATATGTTTTTGATTTATTTCACTTTTATTACAAAATAATTACAAAATCGGGGGACGATCCGTAATCTTGTAGATAACTAATTGCTTAAACACTACATCTTGTGTGAAGAGGCAAAGGTACTCCTTAAGCGATATGAGGTCAACACTTTATTTAAAAAAATTATACCGCTATAAGTCATTGAAAACTAATGATATTACCTTCCATAGTTTATTCACAGGGTTATCCACAGGCTATCCACATACTTAGCATTATTACTATATATTGTGTTTCTAATACAGCCCCTTGATTGTACATTTAGTGAGCATATAGCCTCCTGACTAACTTATATGAGCGGTTGGCAGGCTTGAAATCTAACTTTAGTAACCTAATGGGCATTAAAAATAATTTTTCAATTCTTGTTTTTAAAGCGTATCGCCATATATCACTGATACACGCAACACACATTTCAATTTATTAAAAGGAGAAAAAACATGAGTTTAGTACGTTACCAACCCTGGCATTCTACGGATGAATTTCGTAAAGAATTGAGTAATTTTTTTAATCCTGGCTTTCTCTCTAACAACACGCTCGATCCCACAAGCGATGTTGTAACAAGCGACTGGGTGCCTAATGTCGATGTAAAAGAGACCAAAAATGAGTTTATCCTGCATGCCGATATCCCAGGCGTCGACCCAAAAGACATCGATGTCCATATGGAAAATGGCCTGCTAACCATTAAAGGGCAGCGCGAATCCAAAAAAACCGACGAACATGAAGGCTATAGCCGAATTGAACGCAGTTACGGCCATTTTTATCGACGTTTTAGCCTGCCGGATACCGCCGATGCAGAGAAAATTCATGCTAAGTGCAAAAATGGAGTATTAGAAGTTCGTATTCCCAAGCAGGACAAAGCCCAGGCTCGTAAAATTAAGGTCGAGCATTAATTTTAAAAACTTTGCTTGTTTTTAGCTATAAAAACAATTAGTTAACCTGAAGTCGGGATAATAAATCCCGTGGTTTTCCACCGGACAGGAAGCTGGCGGTGCCCTATAAAGACCATCTGCCGCAAGGACGCGGTAGTCGTGCAGCCACGGATGGCATGTTTTGCATGTCTTTATTGGGCACCGCCAGCTTCCTGTCCTCGCTTTAGTGGATTTTAATAACTGCTTTCTCTTATCCCGAGTTCAAGTTAGTTAATACAACAAAAAAATACTTAATCTATCTTTTTGTCTTGCCGCTATATAAAGGTGAAATTGCCCGTAAACAAATTGCATAGGAGCCATAAATGTCGAACCCGACTGTCCTTGTTGTCGATGACAGCAAAGTATCCCGAATGATGATTACCGCTATCATCAAAGATAAACATTCAGACTGGTCAATCATCGAGGCCGGCTGTGGCGACGATGCACTGAGCGCCACACAAGGTAAAGAAATCGACCTTTGTATTATTGATTACAATATGCCGGGAATGGACGGCCTGACATTGGCAACAAAACTCAAAGAAATGTTTCCAGAAACACCTATGTCGTTACTCACCGCTAATGTGCAGGAGTCAACTAAACAAAAAGCCGATGCTGTTGGTATTGGCTTTACTCGTAAACCCATTACCGAAGAAAGAGTCACCTCAATTTTAGATTTAGTAGGCTAGTTAAGCATGAAAGATTTATCTGAATTACAGCAGGACATTTTAACCGAAGCTTTCAACCTGGGGATGGGCAGCGCCGCGGCCTCTTTGAGTGAAATGGTTAATGCTGAAATTTCACTGTCTGTACCCAATTTAACCTTTGTCGATAAAAAAACAGCATCTGAACAACTCTTTAAAAGTGCTCAATCAGAGTTATCAGGTGTATCAGAAGAATTTTCTGGCCCGTTCAGTGGCAATGCCTTATTACTGTTTCCTGCTGAGCAAAGTCTGGCTCTAGTGAGACTGATGTTACAGGATACCATACCAATAGATAGCCTCGCTGAATTTGAAGAAGAGGCACTCAATGAAATTGGCAACATTATTCTTAACGCCGGCTTGTCGAGTTTAGCGGATATGTTTGGCCATCGTATTGAAACTGAAATTCCCACTTATACCCATGGCTCAACCGATGAAGTTTTAGAGGTAGATAGTCAGAACAACAATATTCATGACATCGTACTTTTTTTACAAGTTGATTTTTCAATTAAAGAATCGGATATCAATGGCTTTGTTATTTATTTATTAGATGTTGATTCAATGAAAGACTTTACTCAACTACTTGATCAGTATTTACAAAAAATTTCATAAGTTACAGCTAAACAATGACTCAGAACCCCATACTGAATAGTATTGATATACTCGAAACTATTATCGATCAAACCGTTCATGGTTTAATCGTGCTGGACTCCAGTTTACAAGTTCAATACTGGAATCAATGGATGGTCAATAAATCAGGTATTACTGTGGAAGATGCCTTAAACAAAGCCCTTGATAAGGTTTTTATTAATGCCAATTTAGTTCGTATAAAAAAAGCACTGTATAACGCTATAGATAAAGGCCATTCAGCTTCATTGTCTCAATCGTTTAGTGACTTTAATCTGCGGTTATTTTCTAACAAACAAAAAACATTAGCCATTATTCCACAATTAGCCATCAGCCCGCTTAAAAATTCTAATGGTTTATGTTTATTACAAATTACAGATGTAACGGCATCCGTCACTCGCGAACGTTTATTAAAAAGTATCGCTAACGAAGCGCACTTGGGTAAAGAAGCGGCTGAAAACCTATCGCAATTAAAGTCTTCTTTTGTTGCAATGGTTAGTCATGAATTACGTACTCCATTAACCTCGATTATTGGTTCTTTAGGTTTACTAAAAGGGGAAGTTGTCGGCAAACTTAACCGTGCGCAAACAAAATTACTTAATATTGCTTATAAGAATAGTGATTTATTATTAAACCTTATAAATAGTATTCTTGACCTCGAAAAAATTGAGTCTGGTTCGATTGAATTTAATTTTAAAAATATCTCCTTATATGCATTACTCAAGCAGGCAACCAGTGGCATTTCCGGATATGGAGAGCAAGTCAATATTCATTTTTCATTATCACTTCCAGAGAATGATTTAATGATCTATGGTGATGCCGATAAATTACTGCAAGTGCTTAACAACCTTTTATCTAACGCAGCGAAATTTTCACATTCAGGTCAAACTGTAAATATTTTTGCCATAGCAGAAAAGCATTACGTGCGTATTTGTGTTGAAGATAAAGGCCTTGGCATACCTGACTCATTTAAAACAAGGATATATGATAAATTTACGCAACTTGAGTCCAGAGATAATCGTAACGCCAATGGCACCGGCTTAGGTCTGGCTATTGCAAAACTTATTATCGGCAAACATAACGGTAAAATCGATTTTGACTCAACCGTTGGTGAAGGCACCACTTTTTATATTAGTATCCCTGTCGCCTCCAAAATTTTGACAAAAAATTCTGTTCATGAAAAGACACTGGAGCAACAACCCAAAAAGCTTACCGGCTGAATAACGGAATCTCACAAATGCCAAATAAAC
This sequence comes from uncultured Thioalkalispiraceae bacterium, assembly GCA_964504295.1. GTDB lineage: Bacteria > Pseudomonadota > Gammaproteobacteria > UBA6429 > Thiohalophilaceae > SZUA-37. The sequence continues at coordinate 2,506 of CAZDEC010000096.1, read as the reverse complement.
TGAATAAAATACTCTACGTTGAAGATGAACTCGACATTCAGACGATTGCGCATATAGCCTTAGAGGCCATCGGTGGCTTTACCCTTAAAATTTGCAGTAGCGGTGAAGATGCCATTAAACAAATTTCGGCCTTTCAGCCCGATTTAATCTTACTTGATGTGATGATGCCCGGCTTAGACGGCCCGGCAACTCTTAAAGAACTCCGAAAAATTCCTGAATTTGCCAACACCCCGGCTATTTTTATGACAGCCAAGGTTCAAGCAACGGAAGTCGATAATTTACGCAAGCATGGTGCAATCGATATTATCGCCAAACCCTTTGATCCAATGACGTTAGCCAAGACAATTCAAGCTATTTGGGATAAATAGTGACCTATACCCCTGAAAAAATATGGGTTAATGGGTGATCAATAATAAGCATGTCATGAAATCTTCATAAAAATATTTATCTCATGCCTTGATATATTTAATGAAGACATATATATTAGTATCTACTTATTTACTAATTATCAAGGTGCACCCATGTCATTAATTAAAGGATTTCCTACTGACGGTATTGTTACTATCAACCGTGTTATTTTAAAGCCAGAATATGATATCGATGAGCTACAGGAACGTGTCGCATTTCTTTGTGAAAACGTTAAAACATATCATTCAGAAACTGGTTTTGTAGGCGGTTTTGTCGCTCTTAATACCGGCCAAATCTCTAACGAAGGCTCCACTGTTGGCCAAGCAATTGATAGCCCAATGAAAGACAAAGAAGCACTTGTTATTACTTTCTGGAAAAGCTTTGCCGAGCATGAAGAGTCTCATAAATCTGAAACGTTCCAGCCTTTATTTGAAAAAGTGCTCGAGCTCTGTGAAAATGGTAACGAAGAAATCGCTTATGACATGATGTGGTCGGGTGCAGCATACGATGCAGACCAGGTTAAAGCGGCTAAAGAAGCAAAGGCAAAACACGCTGCCTAGTTAAAAGTATTATACTCAAGAACATAGCTCTTTAAAATTTATATGGATCCCCCCACATACTCATGGATGAGTAACTAAACTTTCCACTGCCACATTAACACTTTATATCCCTATTATAAAATAGTCTGTTCGAGCCTTTAGTTGTGAGTAAAACGCGACAATCTTGCTGCGCCGTAATACCCTGCATAGAAAAGATTGCCGCACTATCGTTCGCAATAACCAAGCTCTACGGTTTCCATATCCAATTGAATTAAATCTGTTCTTTGACTTGCATAAGCGCCAGTAAAACTAACATTGAAAAACTTATGCTATAAGCATGCAAGCATGTTGATGGCTACTTTTTTACGTTGTTTTTATTCTATTTTAGTACTAGTTTTATAGCTAAATAATCTTTATATTCAGCGAGTCTTCGTGACTACTTTAAAAAGGATTTACAATAATGTTTATACGCTATTCAACGTTCATCTTATTTCTCATTGGAATTGTCTTTATCAATTCAGGCTATGCCATGCACGACCTCTGGTCGAAAACACAATTCCCCCAGGATAAAGAAAAGCTATGGTGGGATGATGCCTGGTGGGCAGACGGCAAACTTGATAGCCCCCAAAATTATGACGTTGTTATGGAAAAAGTTGTCTATACAAATGGCAATGTTGATGTACCGTCCTATTTATTTAGGCCTAAAAAACCAGGCAAGTATCTGCCTGTTTATTTTCAACATGGTCGAGCAGGCCTGGATGACATAACCTTGCTGGTTCCCCGTCGTCTTGCTGCACGTGGTTTTATTGTCTTGGCTCCCGACTTATGGGCGGCACGCTTTATTGAAAAACTCCCTATTAAACATAACTACGAAAGCGAAAAAGATGTTGCCCGCGGTATCGAATTTTTATTAAAACAAAAGAATATTATCGGTAATAAAACATGCGTGGTATCGCATACGCGTGGTGGCTATATGACCGTTAAAGCATTGGTTACTTATAAAAAACAGGATAAAGAAGTCGCCTGTTATGTTTCTTATTATCCGCACTGGCAAGATCCCAATGCAGCTGAACCGCAACAGGTTTATCGATATGCGCCAGAAGTTAATGACCTAAAAGTACCGGTGATGATATTTGTTGGCGAGCATGAACAATACCAGCGTGTCCGATCAATGCGCGAAGGTGTTAAAGCACTTAGAGCAAAGGGGCGCAAGCCTCAATTAATCGTTTATCCAGGTGTTGGCCGTGGCTTTGATTTTCGTCCACCTCGAGTGAGAACGCTGGCAGATGATCTTGCAACAAAAGATGCGGTAAGACGTACAGAATTATTTATTCGTTCTTATTTAAAGTAGAAAATATTAGCCACCAAAGGACACCAAGAAAGATGTTGTCATTGCGAACGCAGTGAAGCAATCTAATTGATAAGAGGAATAAGCTCACTGCTGTGAGTTACCATGTATCTTACAATTACATCTTCACCAACAATAACACGGCTATATACCAAGCCACTGCTGTCCCGTTAACTTATGAATAAGATGTTTTTATGAGGCCTATTTAAGT
>CAZDEC010000095.1:0-10454 GCA_964504295.1 uncultured Thioalkalispiraceae bacterium | reverse complement strand
CGCGGTTGTAACGTGCCTGCAATTGTCGATACATCGTTTCAAACCAAACAGAGTGTGGATGAGCTGGTTTATCCCAAATATTTACTTCAACGTCATGAATGATTAAATCAATATAATTTAAAGCTGTGTCATCAAAATCAAACGTATTTTTTAATCTGCGAAACATAGACTTCCTGTTAGCCCGGCGTATTGTGGCATTGGGTACGCCAAAGGGAATTGCATTTTCAGGTAGTGTTGAATTAGGTGGGACGAGTAAAAAATAAGCATCAGGTGAAATATGGCGTTTAATCAGCCATAACGTTGCCCATTTATCTGGTTCAATGCCTTGCCAAGAAGTAAAACGTGTAGAGTTTTTGATTGTTTCCGTAGGGATTTCTATTTTATGAGTGATAGCAGATTCTGCCTGGAAGCTTATTCCTAAGCCAAGAGCAAATAGCAGTCCTTTTCTTGCTGACAACCAAAACACTTAATACAATCCCCAATGTAAGTATTCATCCCTTGATGAGCTGACTATTTTTTTACTCTAAATTTTATTCTAAAGTTAAAATTAACATAACCATACGTAACTAACTCTGGTATTTTTATCTGAATGTTATGCAAAATAAGTCAGTAAAGCATTGTTACAACATTGACTTTAAGTTTCAACTTTAATGTATATTAAGCACTAAATTATTCCCAAGATAAGAACTAGTCGACATAAAATTATTTTTTGAAAATTAATCACTCTAACTTCGATCTAGTCTATTGTTATCTCATGTCCTTATTTTCCCCTGATTATATTCTAACCTCTAGCGTCTGGACTAAACCAAAATTAAAGTCACTAAGCCACCACTGCCTCCATTAAAATATTTGCAAACCTAAGCTGCAGAAAAAATATTAGACATAATCAACCTGAACTCGAGATAAGAAAAATAACGCTAATACCTCGGATAGGAGACTGGGATCGCTCACTAAAGACACGCAAAAAACGCCGTCCATGGCTGCTCGATTGCCGCGTCCATGCGGCAAACGGTCTTTAGTGAGCGATCCCAGTCTCCTATCCTAACTTTCTTGGAATTCGGCTGATATTTTTCTTGTCTCGAGTTCAGGTTGATTATAAATTCAGCGATTATGATTGTTAGAAATATACTTGAATACTGCACGTAAACAGATAAGTGAGTTGAGATTTAATAAATATACGAAAATATTATTTTAAATCAATACCCCACCCTAAAAAGAAATGCTCATGAAATAAGCATTATAAACAATACGTTACGACAGGATGTGTATCTTTCATCATTTTCTCTAAATTCAGGGGGGGGGGATTAAATTTGCAAAAGCAGCCAAAACAACTTTAATATTGCACAATAATCATTCAATTATTTGAGCCGGAGAAAACAATGAAGAAGCACAGTTTAGGATATAAAAAATATATAGAAAATAAGTTGCAGATAAAGAACAAAGTCATTATTTTTGCTTTGTTGATTCTAAACGTACTTATCAACAGTACAACTGTTAGCGCAAATGAAATCGATATTACGGTGTATAAAAGCCCTACCTGTGGTTGCTGTAATAAATGGATAACTCATTTAGAAAAAGAAGGCTTTAAAGTCACAGCAATAAATAAACAAGATATGCGACAAGTTAAAGAAAAATTTTCTGTTAAACGCGAATACCAGTCCTGTCATACTGCTAAAGTTGGCCGGTACTTTATTGAAGGACATGTTCCCGCAGCGGATATTAAAAAGTTACTTATCGACAAACCTTACGCAAAAGGGCTTGCCGCTCCTGGTATGCCGATGGGCTCACCGGGGATGGAAGGCCATCGTAAAGATGATTATTCCGTGATCTTAATCAATAAACAGGATAAAGCGACCGTCTATGCTCAACACTAGACATAAAAATAGATGCAGATCTGTTCCAGGTAAACTAAGTAAACGTAGACCAGGTTAACCGCCCTTCACTATTTTGATATTTTGTTTACGATTTTTTTTTATTATGGAGGATTTTAAAATGAAGCAAACATTTGTCGCTCTTATTACTGCTAGCGGTTTATTCTTTTCAACTTTTAATCTGCTTTATGCCAACCCAATGGTTTATATTCCGTTGGGTGAAGCAAATCAGGTTATTAAAGTAGATGCTGCAACTGATAAAATCATCGCATCCTACCCAGGTGTTACAAATGCACATGGTCTGGTTGCCACTCCCGATGGCGAATACCTGATTGCAGGCAGTTTAACAGAAGACCTTCTTAAAAAAGGACAGCCTAAAGACACAAAAAACAGTAAGTTATTTTTTATTCATCCTGCTCATGGTCATGTTATGTCAACCATTGCAGTTTCTGGCTGGTCTCATCATCAGGCTATTACACCTGACGGGAAATATGTATTATCAACACATGGGCTAAAAAATAATATTAGTGTGGTTGATATTGAAGAAAACAAGCTTGTTAGAACAATTAAAACAGGGATGGTACCAAACTACACGCTTATTACAGATAATGGAAAGACGGCCTATGTCAGTAATTCTGGTAGCAATAATATCTCTGAAATCGATCTTATTAAATGGAAAGTTATCAGACAACTTGATTCAGGCCCAGCACCAGAACATATGGTTTTTTCAAAAGATCAAAAAATTATTTATGTTAGCAACCCAAGAGTTGGTCGTGTTTCTGCTGTTTCAGTTAAAACCGGCAAAGTTCTAAAAAAATATAAAATAGGCAAAGCGGCTCATGGTCTTGATATTGGTGATGATGGAATAACGTTATTTGCCAGCAGTAAAAAAGAAAATAAATTAGTTGCCGTCAATACTCAAACAGGTAAAAAACGTGAGCTGGCTTTATCCCCCGCACCCTATCATTTAAATACAATAACAGGTACCGGAAAGGTTTATGTATCCAGCCGTAAAAAGCCCATTATCTGGGTTATCGATCAAAAAACAATGAATATAATAGGAACAATTAAGTTACCAGGTGGTGAAGGACATCAAATGGCTATTGTGCAATAAAAAATATTCACTGCTGTGGATTAAAGCACAGTAGTGAATATTAAAGTTGTTTTAATGCCGCAATCGCACTATTTTTTGCAGACTCCTGCAAAGCAATGCCTTTATTTTTAAATGGCCAGGTAAATTCTGCCAGTTCTGGTTGTAAAACAATAACACGCGCACCACAGTTACATTGGCAATGTGTTTCTGATACCGGCTTATCGGACAAGTACCATGGCTTGTCGTTATACAACTGGCGATATAAAAGATTAAACAGCGACCAGGGCTGTGCTAATACATCGTCAATACTATCAAGCCCTTCATGATACGTTGCAACATGATGCACGATAAGCATGTCGAGGTTGTGTTTACAGCAAACCGCATCGGTTGGTGCGAGTTCTATCGTGGCACCGTCACTGAAATAATCGCCATCAAGCTTGACGGGCTGATATAGTATTGGGATAGCTGCGCTGGCCATAATACGCGGTGCTAATTGTCCCTGGCTAAATAACGTTTTTGTACCACGACTAATATTCATTGCCAGGCAATGAAAAGGTATTTTACACTCTTCAAACGTTTTTGCTTTAAGTTGAGAATGTATAAAATCCGTAGCTGCCTGTACACTAGATAAGCCGGTATAACCCCTGCCCTTTTTAAAAATCATTTTCCATAAAAACCTGGTCCAGGAATCGGGTGTCCAGTAATTTTTTGAATGTATATGCGCAATGCTATCCGACCACTGTTGCAGGTTAGCACCACTTGCAAAAATTCCACCCACTAATGCTCCGGCACTGCAACCGGCAATGGCGGCAACTTTAACATCAAACTGTTCCAGCGCCTGCATAAATCCGGTGTGTGCATAAACACCACGCGCCCCACCGGAACTTAGCACCACACCTATATGCTTTTTATTATCGAAGCTTTTCATTACCCCCCCCCTTCGTTATTATAAGCTTAATTCTTTTAAGCTATAATTTTTTATCTATAATTCTTATACCCAAAGCTCCAGAATAAAATGCCGCATAACGGCACCCAACACATCACTTCGCGTTATTATTCCTGTTATTTCTCCATCCGTCACAATAGGCATAGCACCAATATGGCGTTCAACGAATAAGCGAGCAATATACCGAACATCAGTATCAGTACTAGCGGTTAAAACTTCTACCTTCATCAAGTGATTAACTTTTTCATTCAATTTTACCGGTAATTTTGTTTTTGTATAATCATCATTGGTGCCACTGAGGTAATGTAAAACATCACGATCCGAGAGTATCCCTTCCACGGTTCCAGAGTTGGTTGTAATCGGGATATGACGAAATTGTTTTTCCTTAAATAACTTTATCGCATCGGCAATGGTGTCGTTTTGTTTTAAAGTAATAACATCTGACGTCATGATCTGACTCGCAATAAGTAGATCACTTTTACCCGGCAACTGATCGATATCATGATAGGCCTGCACGGCAATACCTGAATGCCAGGCGGATTGAATGTTACTAGAATCATGTAATGCCGTTTCAATAAGGCTGGGGTCAACTTTATATATTTTTTCAACTGTTTTTTTGTTAAACAGTTGCACCATGGGCATTAATTTTTGGCTGCTTGGCGCTTGTACATAAAAAGTCATTTTTATTTTTCCTGATGACTACCATGTCGGCACCAAACACAATGGCAGTCTACATGGTCGCAACTAATGTCTTTACGTCGACTAACATAACGTGCGGTTGCCCAGGGTATTAACCAGTTTTTAATTCGAGATGGGGAATACGCTTTAAATAAAGCTTGGCGAACATCCGTTTTATTAGTTGTATGTTTTAAGAACCAGCGATAACCCCTGTTACCCAGCAGACTGTAAAAAGCCCGGTTGACGACCGATGTTTGCATTTGTGGGCGCAACTGAGCTTTCCATAAGGCATCATAGTTATCGCCGGTCATTAAACTTTGCGCTGCCAGTACACCAGATGACATTGCCAGACGAATTCCGAAACCCCATAAGGTATCCTGAAAACCAGCTTGCTCACCAATTAATGGGTTAAGGCCACTATAGGCACTATTCGGAATTCGAAAATTACCTGCACCACCATGTGCGACTGGGTTTTTCATTTCCAGTCCAACAAGTCGCTTAAAAGCCTCAAGTGTTCTATCTACGTAGATTTTTTCCTGTTTGAAGCCGGCAAACATACAGGTTTTAACCGTGCCCCGCCCGGCCATTATCAGCAGGTAGGCATAGCCTTTGGGTGCCAGGTCGTCATCACATATTGCCCAGTAACCATCAGCCATATCGGTTTCAAAGTGATAACCGACAGCAATGGCATCCGGTACCTTCGGGCCTGCCGCCAGAATACCCACACCATCAAGTTCTTTTAAGCGGCTATTAAAACGAACGTCTACACCCAATGCTTGTGCCTGTTTTAACAAACCAGTATCCATTGAATTCGGCCCAGGGCCTCGTTCAATTAAGTAAAAGAGCGGCTTATCCGATTTAATCGTGTAAGGTTTATCCCATGAATCATAAGCGGTACCGCCCATAAAGGCTTGCGCGGTAAAGTTAATTTCGATCCCCATCTCATTCAATACGGTTAAGGCATCGGTCGGCGTACTCCAGTTTTCCAGTCCCTGAAAATCGCCACCAAAACGATGCCCTACTTCGTCATGCGTTTCATGCACAACGACTTCGCGACCCGCACGCGCCAGGGTGATGGCAGCAGCCAAACCTGCCGGACCTGCGCCAGCGATTTCAATTGGACGATTTTTGTTTTCATTGTTATGTAATGTGCTCAACCTTCTTTTCTCCCTTTGTGTTGAAATACCCTGAACTATTCAGCTTATCTATCTTTATCGGAACCTGTACTAAGTATGGCGCTTATGTGTTACACATAGGTCAAGCTAACAGGTTGGCTCCACTAAAAAAAACCCAGATAACGCAGTCCAATAATAATTAAAACCAAGCATAAAATACCGCGTAACCATATTTCATGTAAAAATTTACTTAAATATGGGCCGGCAAAAGCGCCGAGTGCAGTACCCGCTAATAATAAGCCCAATAAGGGAAAATCAAGTTCGATCCCCAAACGCATGTAATTCGTAATGGATGTAATGGAATGAATGGCAATTGCCAGAGCCGAGGTTGCAGCCACGATAAACATGGGCAGGCGCATAACAATACTCATAAAAGGCACTAAAAGAAAGCCACCACCTACCCCGAGTGCAGATGAAAAAACGGCAATACCCATCCCTGTAAAAAAAGGTAGTAAGGGATTATAGAAAAAAGTTTCACCTGCAAAAGTAAAACTGATTTTACGTATTGAATACAAAGTGTGTTTCACACCAATCGTGCAAGGGTTACCATCATGTTGAACAAGCTGTTCAAAATTACTTGAGGCATGATCGGCCTGGATTGAACTTTTTTGCTTGCCACGAAATATTTGCCAGCCAATTTGGCTAGCAATTAACAATACCAACCCAGCAAACACGGGTTTGAATAAATTCATGTCGGCAAGAAAGTTAATGGATAAGGTACTGCCGACTACCGCACCAAAAATACCCCCCGCTCCCAATATAAATGCCAGGCTAAATATAACCCGACACTGTTTGTAGTAAAGTGGTACCGCAATAACAGGCGTAATCAATGTTAGCATTTGTGCCATGGGTTTAATCAGGTTTGGGTTTTGTACACCCAAAACAGAAATTAAACCCACCGATGCGAGTATTCCACCTGCTGCGCCCACCGTTGAAAAAACAAAGCCAACCAATACGCCCCAAAGAAGTGGCACCCAAGGGGAAATAACAATTTCGGCAATTTCAAAATTCATATTTTTTATATTATCTCTTTATCTTGTAACATTATTATTTATGCTTCCAACTCATAAACGATGACTCTATAAAACTTATCGAAAACAAGATGACAGGCAACCTGTCGGAGTGATTTGTTAAATTTTTTAGCTTCATGGTGCAGTAAGACGCTAATATCTTCACGCCAGAAATCCTGCAAAAAAGGCTCCCAGTGCAGCAATTGTTTGCGCAACCATCGCCAACGGTAAATCCAGTGATACTGAGGTTCAGCAGCGTATTCAGTTATTATCAGTCGACCGCCTGGTTGCAATACGCGTATTGTTTCCATTAACGTACGCTGTCGTGCCTCGACAGGCATTTCATGCATTAGGAAAAATATCAGTATGGTAGAGAAGCTATTATTTTGAAATGCCAGTGATTCTGCATTCATACGCACAGGTACTAATTGTGCACGTTGAGAGTTGCTAAGTTTGTTACAACTTGCCTCAAGCTGAGCTGCTGCAACATCAATTAAATATAGCGATTGAGAACCTAAATGCTTTAACAATGATGGTGTTAACTTACCGTAAACACAGGTGAGTTGAAGTATGCGGCCAGTGGGATTATCTTTAAGACATTCTAGAGTTTGTTTTAATAAACGTTTGTACTGGCCAAATAATATCAAATTGATAATTGGCTGATGATCAAAAAACCAGATTGATGGGCGCCAAAGATAAGCCCACCAATAATGGCGCGCCAGGTATTCAGGTGCGCCATCTAAAAACTTATGCCAAAATGAAATTTTGAACCGACTCATCAAAAGGTCATCATTACTCGGTGTGACTATCCTTATTACGTGAACGTTTAATCATCTGACGCCACTGCCCCGTTCGAGGAATAAACATCGGTACCTGCTGCTGATATAAACGGTATTCATCACCAAATTGCTCTAGTACACGCTTTTCTTCACTGCGGGACAAAAGATAATATGCCAAAACAATTAGAGGAAATAAGCCAACTGAAAATAGTGTTGGCCAATGCACGACACCTTCACCAAATAAACCAATGAACAGGCCTGTATACTGTGGGTGACGAACAAACTGATAAAGACCCGTTGTAATAAGTTGATTGTCTTGCCTGGCCTTAAATAATTCACGCCAGCCTTCTATAAATAAGCTAATACCAATAAACAATAAAACATAACCCAGCAGCATCGAGATTATCATGCCGGTTTCACCCAGGCCGACAAGCGAAGACCAGAGATTAGCATTAAGATTGTATCGATCCAGACCAAAAAAACGCGCCAGAAAATAAATGGTCAACGGGAAACCATACATTTCAGCATACAAGGCAATAATAAAAGCCTGCACAACACCGGCACTTGCCCATTCACGCCATGTTTTTGGAGAAAAGTAACGATAAAAAATCCAGGAAGCAACAACAATCATAATGATTGCGATACCCCAGGCACCTGAATGAGCAATTTCAGTTTTCAAATTCAATCCCCTTATGAGCTTAGCTTCAGATAACAGTCAGTTATTCTTTTATTGAACAAGCCATTAAAAGTACCTAAGATAAATCAAGTATAACTTTTCAAATATATTTTTTACGTTTATAAGTCGTTTTGAGCGCTTAGGAAAAATATTCCAGAATGGTGGTTTATTGTCACTCGACATATGTAACCAGATGGCATCATTCTCCATATTCATAATACATGAAAGCTCATAACGGTAAATTGTATCGGCTTGCTTACCTGACAACATGGCTTTTACATTTTTGGCAACGGCTTGCGAACGAAGTTGTGCCATATGTGCCTGATGAGGCACCCAAGGTGGAGGGTCTTCATGACTTGCGCAATCTCCAGCAGCATACACATTCGTTAGACCTTTTACCTGTCCATACTTATCAGTGTCAATCTGTCCGCCAGCGGATACGGGTAAACATGATTCTTTAACAAGTGTTGAACCACTTATGCCAGGTGAATAAAGTATTAAATCTGCATTTCGTATACTACCATCTTTGTTTTTCATACCAGCTTTTATAAACTCTGCCGGTTCATACCCATAATCTAGAATAATACCACGCTCCTGCAAACGATCAGTTATCATGCCCGTATCACCCACTTCAATATCGGGAGAGAAAAAATGAATTTCAAATTTATCTCGTACACCTTTTTCTTTTAAGGCGTAATCCAGTAAGCAGGCACATTCATACATTTGACCGGCTCGTCCAGAAACAAAACCATCGGCTTTATTAATTTTAAAGCCAAGATAAATGATTCCACTTTCCAACATATTTAGCTTTTCAACAAAAAGCTCCATGCTTTCAGGGCCGTCACAGGGGGAAATGGTATGTTTTTTTGTTCCGGGGATATCATCTTTTAAAAATGCGGGGCCGATACCTAAAAACAAAACATCATTTACATATCGCCCTGTATTTGTGATAACCGTACGACCACCATCTTGAATATCGGTTACAACTTCATTTATAAAATGAATTTTTCGACGTTTTAGGAATGGCTTGATATCAACGGTTATTTCTTTTCTATTTTTTTTACCCGTAATAAATTCGGGTATTGCAGGGAAATAAATAAAGTGACCGTTGCCGATAACGGTAATATCATATTTTGAATATATTCGTCTGAGAAACCATGCGAAAAAAGGGAATAGCGGCGAGAACAGAAAATATTGAATAAAAAACAAAGATGCAAAGCCGTTTCCAATAATAGTTATTTTTTTTTCAGGCATTTATTTATATCCTCTAAGTTATTCGAGTCTAAGGTCTTTGGTATAAAAAATCAAAAAATATCCCGTTATTTATTTATAATAAGCATGGACGTAAATACAAATAATATTTATGCTAGAAGTACTGCATATTACATGTTTATAACGTGACGGGTTGAAAAAATGACGGTATGGGTATCTGGAAAAGTTGTTGAGAACAAGCAATGGTGTGACAATCTATTCTCTCTGAGGATTCATACAAGCCCATTGGCTTTTTCAGCGGGTCAGTTTATTAAGGTTGGGGTAGATATTGGAGGCAAATTACTTGCACGCCCCTATTCACTCGTTAACACACCAGACGATTCGTTACTTGAAATCTATTTTAACCGTGTTGAAAATGGTCTTTTAAGCCCTCTACTCGCCGATTTAAATGTTGGCGATGATGTTAAAATATCTGAGCGTGCAACGGGCTTACTAACTTTAGAGGAAGTTCCTGATGTGCCGCACTTATGGTTATTCGCAACAGGTACTGGCGTTGGGCCTTTTTTATCTATTCTTAATACACCGGCACCCTGGCAACGTTTTAAAAAAATTATTCTAGGCTATTCAGTTAAAACAACCGAAAACCAGGCTTATATGGATGATTTTTCTGTTATTCAATTACAACACCCAGAACAGTTCTGTTTTGTTCAATTTTTAACACAAGAGAAAATATCAGGTGCAATAAACTCTCGCATTACAGCAAGTATTATAAACAATACGCTTGAAGAATATACGGGTATAAAATTATCAGCTGACTCCAGTCACGTGATGTTATGCGGTAATTCAACCATGGTAGCTGATGTATCAAGCCTGCTTGAGACACGGGGTATGCGTCGTCATACACGCCGGGAACCTGGGCATATTGCAACTGAAAAGTATTATTAACTTAGTATTTTTTACACTGCTGTCCCGTTAACTTTTGAATCGGGAATAAGGGCAGGACATGGGATTGCT